>NZ_JBEZCZ010000023.1:0-116758 GCF_040647875.1 Micromonospora sp. NPDC049230 | reverse complement strand
GCCCTCGGCGCTGCCGAGGGGCTTGCCCAGCAGCAGGCGAACGTACTCCGACCCGATGAATCCGGCTCCGCCGGTGACGAGGATCCTCACGGGTCCGAGAGTCTACGCCGGCCGACTGGCGGTGACCGCAGGTGTTTCGGCATTATCGGGTTAGGGCCACCTGGTCGATTGCAGGTGTAGCGGCATTCGGGTAGAAAGTGCCAGCGAAGTACGACTCGTCGTGCCCGCACGTATCGCATCTATGGGGGGCGAGTGAACGGCGTGTCGCTGGTCAATACCGCTCGGCCATCGCCGGATCCCGGCACGAAACCATCGCCCGGACGCCGCGTACTGGGCCTGCTGCGACGGCTCATCGCACCCGAACGTCTCTACATCGGCGCGCTCGGTCTGACCGGGTTGGCGGCGGTCCTGTCGGTGGCGCTGCCACCCGCCGAGCGGGGTGAACTCTCCGCGAACATGGTGAGCGCGACGCTGGGCGCGGCCGTCGGTGGCCTGTCCCTGGACACCTTCCTGCTGTCCCGTCCGGGCGGCTGGGTCTTCTCCCGGGGACGCCCATGGGTCCTCGCGATGCTGGCGGCCTCGGTCCTGCTCTCGGTCGTCGCCGCCGCGGTGCTCACCACGGTGGCCGGGATCGGCAGCTACCTGGTCGGCATGGGATCCGCGGCCGGTCTGACGATCTTCAACACGGTCTCGTCGATCGCACTGCGCCAAAAGAGCTTCCTGGTCGTCTACGCGATGCGCGCGGCAAGCGGCGCGGTCCTGGTCGGTGGCTACGTGGCGCTGTACTTCGCCGGCTACCTCGACGGCGGCCTGTGGAGCATGGTGTGGCTCGTCGTCCAGTGGGTCAGCGCGCTGTCCGTGTGTGCCCTGGTGCTGGGGATGCTCCAGCGGATCGGGCCGGCGCCCCGGCCGGAGGCCACCGCTGTGGACTACCGCGCCGACCTGGCCGCCGTCGGCAACCTGCACCTCGGGATCTTCGCCCAGATGATGACGCTGCGGTTCAACCAGATCCTGGTGGCCCGGTTCGTCGGCGCCGGCCCCCTCGGCGTGTACGCCCTGGCCGTCGCCGCGCTGGAGTTCGCGCAGGCCGGTGCCGTCGTACGGGCGCAGCGGATCCTGGCCACCCGAGATGGCTCGGCCCTGTCGCATCGGGCCGCTCCGGTCGTCAAGGCGGCACTCCCGGTGGCTCTGGCGGCTGTGGCCGGGCTCGCCTTGCTGGGCTTCCTGCGGCCGGAGTACCGGCACGCCTGGCTCCTGGGCCTCTGCCTCCTGCCCGGAACGCTCCTGACGGCGGCTGGCAAGACCTGGAGCTCCGTGCTCCTGAAGGTGCGCGGCGAACGGGCCACCACCGTCGTCGCCCTCGTCACGCTTACCGTCGCGATCACCGCCTACTTCGCGATCATCCCGTGGGCCGGTGTGATCGGAGCGGCGCTCGCCTCATCGCTCGCCTACGCCGTTCATGCCCTCACCTCACATGCGAGCTTGCGAAAGTCGCAGCCGCGAAATCCTGGGACGGTTTGAGTTGGATGTCTCGATTGTTGTCCTCGCGTGGGAGGACTTCACCCGTACGCGTGCCTGCGTCCTGTCGTTACCCCACGAGGCGGAGATCGTCGTCGTCGACAACGGGAGTGCGGAGGACATCCGGCAGGCGCTGAGCGAGTTCTGTGCCGAGCAGGGCGTCCGGTATGTGCAGTCGGGCGAAAACCTCGGCTACGCCAGAGGAATGAACCTGGGTGTCCGCCACACCACCCGGACCAACGTGATCCTGTCGAACAACGACATCATCGTGCACGAGGGCGCCGTGGAGCGACTCGTCGCCGCTCTCGATGACCCCACGGTGGGCGCCGCCTTCCCCGGCGTCGTCACCCCGGCCGGGGTGCCGCAGACCGAGGGTGGCCGATTCCTCAGCGTGCCCGTGGGCCTCGCTCACGCCACCGGCCTGAACCTCGTCGTCCCGAGCCTGCGGATCATCGCCGAGCCCACGAAGGCCGACTGGCTGACCGGACCGTTCGTGGCGCTCCGACGGAGGACTCTCGACGCGATCGGCGGCGTCGACGAGACCTCCTTCTTCTACGGCGAGGACATGCGCCTCTGCTGGTCGGTACGGCAACGGGGTCTGCGCCTGGCGTACCTGCCGGAGGCGGTCATCATGCACGAGGACGACGCCACCGCCAGGCGGGTCTGGAACGAGGAGGAGATCTCCCAGCGTCGGACCCGCGAGTTCCTCCGGGCCACCCGGCAGATGGCCGGCCGGCGGGGCCAGGTGGCCAGCACCGCCTATGCCGTGGGCGTGCTGCTACGCGCGGCCGTCGGCCGGAATTCGGTCCGGCGGGCGATGGCCCGCGGTGCTCTCGAAGGACTACGGGTCCGATGAAGGTCCTGTTCGTCTGCACCACGGGTGGCTCCGGGCGACGGCAGTTCGGCGGTGCCGAGCGGATCCTGACGGAGATCATTCCCGCGCACGCGCGAACCAACGTGGACGTCGTCGCCGCGACCTCGGACGACGAGGTCGGCGCCTCTCTTCGGGAGTCCGGGGTCCCCTGGGTCAACCTCAGCGCGACCAGTCGGGTTGATCTGAGCTATGCCAGGGCTCTCCGGCGCCTCGTCACCGAGGTCAAGCCGGACGTGGTGTGCGCCCACCTGCTCTCGGCGGCTATGCACGCCCGCGCCGCCCTGACCACTGAACACCGTCGCACGCCCCTGGTGGTCACCATGCACACCAGCCTCTGGCAGTTCCGCGACACGGCGCCTTCGCTGAAGCGGAAAGCCAGCATCCACTCCAACATCACCCTCGACCTCGCCATGCGTCGCCTGCGTCCGCACGCGAGCGTGGCGGTGTCGCAGTTCGAGGCCGACGAGCTACGCAGCCGCGGACACGTCAAGAACGTGCACCTGATCCCCAATCCACTTCCGGCGACGTGGCCCGCTTCCGCCCTGACCGGGCAGCCGGACCCGCACCGTCGGCTTCGGGTCGGCTATCTGGGCCGAGTGGAGCCCGAGAAGGGCGTTGACCTGATCCCCGAGGTCGCGACGCTCATGCCGGACACTGATTTCGTGATCGCCGGCAGCGGGGAGCTGTCCCTGCCCCCGCAGCCGAACGTCGAACTCGTCGGCCGGGTCAACGCCGCTGACTTCCTGCGGCAGATCGACTGCCTCCTGGTGCCGTCCCGGGTCGAGGCCTTTGGTCTGAGTGCCCTCGAAGCGATGTCGCTTGGCGTGCCGGTCGTCCACTCGGGCGCCGGGGGCCTCGCGGAGATCACCGGGCACGCCGTGGGGACGCTGGCGTTCCAGAGTGACCTCGTACCCGCATCGATCGCCGCAGCGATCCGTACGGCCGTCGGAGCGACGACCCCGGAGCAACGGCAGACGGTCGCCGACTGGTACGCGAAGGAGTACGCCTTCGACAGGTGCGTGGAGCGTTGGCAGAGCCTGTACCGGTCGCTGCTCTGAACCGGGGGACACAGCCCTGCTCGACCACCTGCGCTCGACGACTACCGAAAGGGGTGCCCCAGTGGCGCAGACGCTGACCATCGTCACCGTCCTCTACCGGTCCAGCGACATGCTCGCTGAGACACTCCCGACCTGGGTACGCGCCGCCGAGGGCCTGCCGGTGACGTTCATCTTCGCCGACAACTGGCCGGAGGACGAGTGCGCGAAGGTCATCGCCGACGCTCTGGACGACGAGCGGTACGAGTACCTGCCCGACTCGTCGAACCCGGGGTTCGCGGCGGGCTGCAACCGGGCTGTCGCGGCGGTGCGGACGAGTCACGTGCTGCTGCTCAACCCGGACGTCTGGTTGCCGGAGGACGCGCTGGTCCGCCTGTTCGCCAGCATCGCGGCGGACCCGCAGAGCCCGATCGCTGTGGGTCTCGCCATGCACGGCGGTGAGTTCGTCGGCATCGACCTGCACCCGGTCTCGCTGTTCATCGACAGGGCGGCGACGGTGCCGCGCGGGCCACTCGGCCCGTCCGGCGGCGCGGCCGTCTTCCCCACCGCGCTCTTCCACCGTTTCGGCGGGTTCTACGAGCACCTGTTCGCCTGGGGTGAGGACGCCGACCTCGCCTTCCGCATGTACGCCGAGGGCCTGCGGACCCGACGGTTGGACTTCATGCTCCCGCACGCCGGCGGCCACAGCGTCGAGGGCGACAACAAGCTCCAGGGATTCCGCGCGTTCCTCCTGGCCCGCAATCGACTCCTCGTCGCCGCGCGGACCTTCACCTGGCCGCTGATGCTCGTCGCGATACCGGTCCTCGCGCTGGCCCACCTGGCGCTGGCCGCCCGGCGCGCCCGTCAGGGTCTGCTCCGCCCCTTCCTGCGTGGCGTGGGACGTGGCCTGGTGGAGGGGCCCGCCGCCCGCCGGCAGTGGAAGGGCAGGCGGTTCGGTTTTGCATCCCTGATCAGCTATCTGAGAGTTCGGAGCGCGTGATGGCAGGAACCCCGTGGAGCGTCGTGACGGTCACCTACAACTCCGCCGACACGCTCCGGCGGTGCTGGGGCGGCGCCAAGCCGTACGAGTGGATCGTCGTCGACAACGACTCCGCTGACGACTCGGTCGCCGTGGCGCAGGAGCTGGGCGCCCGGGTGATCCGGCTGCCGGAGAACGTCGGCTTCTCCAAGGCCAACAACGTCGGTGTCCGGCAGGCGGCCGGCGCGTACGTGCTGTTCGCCAACCCCGACCTGGAGGTCGAGCCGGCCGGGCTCGCCACGATGCAGCGCCACCTGGACGCGCACGGCGGCCTTGTCGCTCCCCAACTGCTCGCGACCGACGGCACCCCCCAACCCAACGGCCGTGGCTTCCCGTACGCCACCGCGAAGTTGGGCAACCGGAAGATCTGGCCGCTGTCGCGGATGCACGCCAACTACCGGGTGGTGGCCAATGCCGGCGAGGCCGTCTACGTGGCCTGGGCGATGGGCGCGGCGGTCGCGGCCCGCACCGCGGACTTCGTCGCGATGGGCGGGTGGAACGAGTCGTTCTTCCTCTACTACGAGGACCACGAGCTGGGGCTGCGGGCGTGGCGGCACGACATGCCCGTGGTGCTTCTCGGCGACGTGCGGTGGACCCACCACTGGGCCCGTGCGACCAACTCGTTCCAGTGGTCGCGGGCGCACACCCTGGAGTTGCAGAGCGCCCGAACCTTCTTCGGCCTGTTCCCCGAGTTCGTGGTCGGGTTGCCGACGGCCGCCCGGCGCAACCCGCAGGCGGCACGCCTGGTCGGCAGGTCGGTGCCGACCCAGTTGGGAAGCGGAGGATCGGTGCCCACGCCAGCCGGGCAGCCGAGGAACAGCTAGCTCCCTCTCCGCTTCGGCGCGACCTTCCGGTTCTGCTGGCTCCACCGGTCTACTGCTGATCCGCCGCCGGGAAATCCCGCCTGCTGTTCTGGCGCCTCGCGGCCGGGTCGGGCCTCACGCCCAGCACGCAGCAGCCCGACGGCGTGGAGAGCGCCGAACGGGTCCCGTCGTCCGGCCCGCAGGAGTTGCGCGTCTCCCACGCTGGTGCCTGACGGGGCGTGGCACGGGTGTCGCGCCCCTGACCGAACGGAAAAGGGCGGGCCGGGTCTTCCCGGCCCGCCCTTTCGTGTGCTCCTACCGGACCTGGTAGATGAGGAACGAAGCAGCCGGGTAGCGGACCGTCTCGCGCAGTGTCAGGCACGGCTCGTTGATCGGTGCGTCCGCCAGCAGGTACGTCACGTTCTGCTGCCGTAGGAACGCCCCACACGGCTCGGTGTGCACCTCGAAGTGGTCGGACGTCACCAGCTTGAAGGTGGTCGGCGCCTGAGCAGCGGCGTCCCGATCGAACACGACCTTGACCTGGGCGTACCGGTTGTAGACGAAGTCCTCACCGCGCTGCTCGTCCGCCGCGCGCCACAGGTCCAACTGCGGATAGGCCTGGACTCCGGATATCGACCGGGCGCCGTTCATGAAGGGGAAGCTCAGGACCGAACCGGCCTCGACCGCCCACCCCGCATTGGGATTCTCGACGTGCAACGCCCGGATGGTCTCCGACAGCGGAGTCCGGGTCAATGCGTCGGTGCCGCGTTGAAGCGGATGGATGAAGGCGGTCGTGGCGACCGAGAAGGCCAGCAGCACGGCCGCGGCCCCGGTGAAGTGCCGACGCAGTACGAGGTAGACGACCAACGGCACAGGGGCGAGCGAGAACAGGAAGCCGAGCGTGTGCAGGTACCCCGGGAACGCTCGCAGCACGTGCAGGCTGATCAGCACCTGAAGCACCAGCACAACGACGCTGTACCCGATGATCACCGTGCGGCCGGGCCGCAACGCCGGCTCGTCCTGAAGGCGGCGGGCCACCAGGATCAGACCGATGACGTTGAGCAGACCGACGCCGATCAGCAGTCGGGTGTGCGGCACGAGTTTCAGGAAGAGGACCTTGCCGACGAGGTCGAGGTGCGGCAGTGCGAGCCAGGCCAGTGCGCCCAGGAAGGCAAGACAGACGAGCAGCAGGGGCCAGTCGATGCGGCGCTTGGCGCGGTACGACTGAAACAGCAGGACGAGGCCCGGCAGCAGCAGGAAGGGGAAGACCAGCAGGAAGTTCGAGCTCTCGCTCTGGTTGGTCAACCCGCTGGCCGGGATCTGGTAAAGCGCGGCCTTCGCACCGGACTGCATTTCCAGACTGGTGTTTCCGGAGAACAGGTGGATCATGGCGAAGCCGCCGCTCGGCTGAACCCGCTGGCCGGGATAGGCGGTGTTCTGAATGGTCTCGATCACGCTCATCCGGGTGGCGACGAAGGCTCCGATCACCGCGCCGGCGACCGCGAGCGCGACCACGACGACACCCACCTGCCGCAGCAGCAGTCGACGCCCCAGCACGCCCCCCTGCTCAATGAGGTAGCCGACGGCGAAGGCGGCCACCGCCAGGGCGCAGGCGATCTGGAACGGCGGATAGAGCACGAGCGCGAAACAGACGAGCAGGTAGGCCAGGAGCACACCCCACCCGATCGCGTGGAGCAGGCGTCTCGACCTCAGCAGGAGAATGAACACCGTGGCCGCGAACAACGCGTAGTAGATCGGCCCGAGCGTGCCGTACTGGTACCACCACTGCACGAAGGGGGTGAAGAAGAGCGTCAGGGACACCCCGGCGGCCAGCCAACGCTGCTGCGGCATCAGCGCCAGCACGAAGAAGTAGCAACTGACGATGAGGAGGAAGCCCATCACCCACCACTTGAACGCGAAAGCGTAATCGAACGGCAGTACCAGAAACGCGAGGTTGTGGGGCTTGAAGACCGCCGACCACTCCTTGTACGGAGCGTCCACGATCAGGGAGACGTCCTGGCCGTTGCCGATGTTCGGATTGATCCGCGGGTAGTCGGCGGCGTCCTGCGCGATCGTCACTTGGGTGTTGACCGACCACTCATCCGATCGGATCCCCTGCGGGTTGTTGAACACGGTGTCCGGGTCCAGCTGCCCACCGTGCAGGACGCTGTGGTAGATGCCCAGCGACGAGCCGCTGATCTGTAGGGCGGTCAGCAGGATGACCGTGGCGGCGAGGATGGCCGGAAAGAACCAGATGCTGCGGACGATTCGTCCGCCGAGCGACAGCATTCGAGCGCGGGAACCAGAGGGGTCTGTCATTCGTTCCGTTCTGTCTGTGCGGTGCGGATGGGGTGGCTATGCCGCCGCCGCGAAACCCGGCGTCGACGCGTCGGAGGTCTCCGGTGCCCGCGGCCGCCGCTTCCGAAGGCCGTTGAGGAACGGCAGGGTCGGCCACGGTCGGTCTTCCGCCGCGCCCAGGGCCACGGCGAGGAGGAGCACCCCCACCGCGCTCAACCACAGCCACACGTCGAAGAAGAAGATCTGCGCGGCGAACCCGACAATGATCAGTCGACCGGCCAGCGACCGGGAACGCCAGAACAGTGCCAGCAGGAGACCGAGAAGGCTGAGCAGACCGACCAGGCCGAAGTTGTGCCAGATGGTCAGGTAGGTGTTGTCGAAGACCTGCGCCTGCCCGTCGCCGATCCCGACGTCCTCCAGGTAGCGCACGCTGGACTCCGGGCCGTTGCCGAAGATGACAGTGGACCAGTCCCGGGTGATGCCGTCCCAGGCGACGGCGATGCGTTCGAAGCGCGCGCTCGCGCTTGCCGATCCCACCGGGTCGGACATCCGTGCTCCCGCCACGCCGACCGAGTCCACGGAGGATGTCGAGGGACTCGGCGACGGCTTGGTGCCCGGTTCGGTCGGGCTGACCCAGGTCGGTGGCGGCTCGGACGTGCCGATCCGGAAGGTCGACGGATTGACCGCGACGGCGGCGAAGGCGACCACGGTGATGATGACCCCGGTGGCCACGCCACGCCAGGCGATCTTCCGCACGTTCAGGAGCAGCCAGATCCCGAGCGCGAGGGCCGTGCCCACCCAGGCGCTCCGCGTGCCGGACAGCACCAGCCCGATGAGGTTGGCGGTGAAGGGGACGTACCAGTACCTGCCCCGGATGGTCAGCGACACGAGCGCCATGGCCATGGCGAAGGATCCGTAGACGATCGGGTGACCGAAGAACCCGGCCGCCCGGGTCGGGTCGAACACGGACGTGTACGTCCAGTCGTACGCGAACTGGTCGAAGAGCGGCCAGGTGCCGGTGAGGGTCTGGTATTTGGCGAGCGCGGCCACGGCCACGCTGACCCAGGTGAACACCTCGGCGATGCGCAGGATCAGCTTCGGGTCACGGCGTGCCTCCTCGATGAGGTGCCAGCCCAGCACGCCGATACACAGCAGTGGCGCGACACCGACGACCACCGGCTTGACGCCGTGCCAGTGCAGCACGCCCGCGAGCACGGCGCAGAACGGGAGCAGCAGCGCCGCACCGATCCGTCGTGGCGGCCACCCGTCCCGTTCGGCGCGGTGCAGCCGCCCCCAGCCGGCGAGGACGAAGAGGACCAGCAGCAGCGTGTACGACGGGTTTGTCGGGTAACCGAGGTCGATGGTCACCGGGACCATGAAGGCCACCGCGAAGATGGCCCAGGTGATCCGGACCGGCTTCAGCAGCACCCACCCCAGCAGCGCACCGGCGCCGATGGCGAGCGCGAGGTCCCACCTGCCCAGGACCAGGAACGCCACCGCCACCACCAGCAGGCACAGAGCGACGAGGCGTGCCGGACGCCCCAGGCTGTTGAACCGGTCAGTCACCATGTGCACCGTGCGATCGTACGGAGCAGCCGCCGGCAACGGACGACGGGCTCCATCGCCGTCGCTGCCCAGAGCGGGTCGTCGCACGTGGGGCCTCAACTGTACCGGCGCCACAGGTCTCGCAGCGCCTCCCAGTTACCCGCGATGCCGGCCTCACAGGGCGTCTCGATGACCAGGACGCCGTTCGAGTCATCCCGATTCCACCAGAAGCCGCAGTACGTGCCGGTCTCGACCTTGAGCGCGTACTCGACGTAGCTGCCGGGCACGCCGGTCTTGCCGCCGGTCGTGCGGGTCGCCGCCTTCAGCCCCGGGGCAAGCGAACCGGCGGCGAGGTTCAGGTCCTGGCGGTATGCGCGCGCCGCGTCCCGCTGGGCCTGTCCCCGGAAGAGCACGAAGTGCAGTTGCAGTGCCCCGTCCGGGCAGTGGACGTGGCGCTCCTCGTCCGGTGGCAGTTCCGGGCCGCCGTCGTCGTTGTAGACCACGCAACCGCTGACGTCGGGCAGCCATGGTTCGCCAAGTGGTGCCAGCTCGCCGATGAACTTCGCCTTGTTGATGGAGGACTGGGTCGCCCGGAAGGGCGAGAGGGCGGTGGTCTCCGACGGCGTCTTCTCCTCGTCACCGGACCCGCCGATGGCGTACCCCAGGGCACCGGCGACGAGGGCGATCACCAGGCCACCGGCGACGAGGGGAAGCCAGCCTGGGCGCTTCCGGACGACCTGGACCGGCGCGATCCGCCGGCCGGGCATCCCGAACGGTTCGCGGTCGAGCGGGACCGGCACGCCGGACGAGGGTGCCGCCGAGACCGGCTGGGACGACTGCGCGGACCACGGCGTCTGCGCGTACAGGGCGACCTGCTGGGTCGTCTCGGCCAGCGCGCCCGGGGCGGCGGCACCCGCCGGGTCCTGGCTCCAGGCGCCCGCCGACACCGGGGTGCCGCTGACCGGGGCGATGGAATCACCGAGCGACACTGTGGTGTCCTCGGCCCGGTAGTCCTGCTGGAGGAGTCGGAACAGTCGCTCCGGAACGTCCGGCCTGTCGCCCTCGTACGCCACCCACGGGTTGGTCGAGGTCAGGTCGGCCTCAGTGTAGGGGTGGCCGCCGGGGGCCTGGGACAACATCCCGACGGCCTGGGCGAAGACCTCGCGCCAGCGTGGGTCCGTCGCCGCCGGCCCGTCCAGCACGACGACCGTCGCGGGGCGTTCCTGCCCGTCGACGGCGGCCCATGCCTTTCCCACCAGAGACCCGCCGAGCACGCGGGTGAACCTGTAGGGACTTTCCGGCTGCATGCGCGCTCCTCCGTCGTTCGCCGAGCGGATAGTACCGATGACCTCCGAGTTCGGACTGCCCCGTCAGCGCGTGCCCTCGCACACCCTCCGGACGGCGCGGAACCGCACCGACACGTCGGAGGACGCCGCCTTGCCAGGTGAAAGATTCCATGCATAGAGTCGGCTGGTGAATGAAAGTGGTGCGCGCGGCACCGATCTGCTCGACCTGTTCGACGGGGTGCGGCTGACCCCCACCCAGCGCCGGATCGCGCACTGCCTCGTGCAGCACGCCCCCGCCGTGGCGTACCTGTCCGCCGCCGAGGTCGCCGAGCTGGCCGGGGTCAGCCAGCCGTCGGTCACCCGGTTCGCCGTCGCGCTCGGCCACGACGGGTACCCGGCGCTGCGCCGCCGGCTGCGGGACCTGACCGTCGCGACGCCGGCCGGATCGGCGGACGCCGGCAACGAGCTACAGCAGGCGGTACGCGCCGAGATGGGCAACCTGGACCGGCTCGCCGGTCAGCTCGCCGACCGGGACCGGATCGCCGAGACCGGGCGGTTGCTCGCGTCCAGCCGCCCGCTGCCGGTGCTCGGCCTACGCGCCGCCGCGCCGCTGGCCGCGTACTTCGCGTACTTCGCGGCGAAGGTGCACCCGGACGTGCGGGTGCTCGACGACGGCGGCAGCCTGCTCACCGACCGCCTGGAGCAGGCTGCCGAGGCCGGGGCGTCGGCCCTGCTCGCCTTCGTCCTGCCCCGCTACCCCCGGGAGACGCTGGACGCGCTCCGCGACGCCCGAGCCGCCGGGCTGACCATCGTGGCGATCACCGACTCACCGGTCAGCCCCGCCACCGAGCACTCCGACGTGGTGCTGCCGGCGGCGGTCGGCGCGCAGCTCGTCTTCGACCTGCACACCGCCCCGATGACCCTGGCCATGGTGCTGTTGCAGGCGATCTGCGACGCCGCGCCGGCCGACACGCAACGCCGACTGGAGGCGTTCGAGGCCTCCGCGGCCCGCCGACAGTTGTTCCGCGGATGACCGGAGGAGACCCGAGATGACCCAGCCCGTCCGTGCCGCACGGGGCAGCCAGCTCACCGCCCGCGGGTGGCAGCAGGAGGCCGCCCTGCGGATGTTGATGAACAATCTCGACCCCGAGGTGGCCGAGCGCCCCGACGACCTGGTGGTCTACGGCGGCACCGGCAAGGCGGCACGGGACTGGCCGTCGTACCACGCGTTGGTCCGCACGCTTACCGACCTGCGCGAGGACGAGACGATGCTCGTGCAGTCCGGCCGCCCGGTCGGTGTGCTGCGCACCCACGAGTGGGCGCCCCGGGTGCTGCTGGCCAACTCCAACCTGGTCGGCGACTGGGCGACCTGGCCGGAGTTTCGCCGCCTCGAACAGCTCGGCCTCACCATGTACGGGCAGATGACCGCCGGTTCGTGGATCTACATCGGCACCCAGGGCATCCTCCAGGGCACCTACGAGACGTTCGCCGCGGTGGCCGCCAAGAAGTTCGACAACACCCTGGCCGGCACGCTCACACTGACCGCCGGCTGCGGTGGGATGGGCGGCGCGCAGCCCCTGGCCGTCACCATGAACGGCGGCGTCTGCCTGATCGTCGACGTGGACCGCACCCGGCTTGACCGTCGGGCGCACGACCGCTACCTGGACGAGGTCGCCGACTCGCTGGACGACGCGGTGCGACGGGTGCTCGCCGCGAAGCGGGACCGGCGTGCGCTCTCCGTCGGCGTGGTCGGCAACGCCGCCGAGGTGTTCCCCGAGTTGCTCCGCCGGGGTGTCGCCATCGACATCGTGACCGACCAGACCAGTGCACACGACCCACTGTCGTACCTGCCGGTGGGAGTGGAGCTGGCCGACGCCCGGGACTACGCGCGGGCGAAGCCGGCCGAGTTCACCGACCGGGCCCGCGCGTCGATGGCGACGCACGTCGAGGCGATGGCCGGTTTCCTGGACGCCGGCGCCGAGGTCTTCGACTACGGCAACTCGATCCGCGGGGAGGCACAGCTCGCCGGCTACCAGCGTGCCTTCGACTTCCCCGGTTTCGTGCCCGCGTACATCAGGCCGCTGTTCTCCGAGGGCAGGGGCCCGTTCCGGTGGGCGGCGCTCTCCGGCGACCCGGCCGACATCGCGGCCACCGACCGGGCCATCCTGGAACTTTTCCCGGAGAACGAGCCGCTGGCCCGGTGGATCCGGATGGCCGGCGAGCGGGTCGCCTTCCAGGGCCTACCGGCCCGGATCTGCTGGCTCGGGTACGGCGAGCGGGACCGGGCGGGCGTGCGGTTCAACGAGATGGTCGCCTCCGGCGAACTTTCCGCCCCGGTCGTCATCGGGCGCGACCACCTGGACGCCGGCAGCGTGGCCAGCCCGTACCGGGAGACCGAGGCGATGGCCGACGGCTCGGACGCGATCGCCGACTGGCCGCTGCTCAACGCCCTGGTCAACACGGCCAGCGGCGCGTCCTGGGTGTCGATCCACCACGGCGGCGGGGTGGGCATCGGCCGGTCGATCCACGCCGGGCAGGTCTGTGTCGCCGACGGCACCGCCCTGGCCGGGCAGAAGATCGAGCGGGTGCTCACCAACGACCCGGCCATGGGCGTGATCCGGCACGTGGACGCCGGCTACGACATCGCCCGCGACGTCGCGGACCGCACCGGCCTGCGCACGCCCATGGCCGAGGGATCCGCGTGAGCGCGAGGAGTGCGGCGCAGCGGAGCCCCGCGGTCGCGAACAACAGGAGCAGAGCGTGAACGACGACCTTTCCGGCCGGTTCCGGGCCCTGTGGGACGAGATCGCGCCGGTCGGGCGCGATGCCGACAGCGGCGGCTATCTGCGGTACGCGTTGACCGAGCCGGAGCGGGAGTTGCGCGCCTGGTTCCGCGCGCAGGCCGAGCACCGCGACCTGCCGGTCACCGAGGACGGCAACGGCAACCTCTTCGCCCACTGGGGTGACCCCGAGGGTGCGGACGCGGTGCTGACCGGCAGCCACTTCGACTCGGTGCCGCACGGCGGGGCGTACGACGGGCCGCTCGGCATCGTCAGCGCGTTCCTCGCCGTGGACGAGCTACGTGCTCGCGGTGTCACCCCCGACCGGCCGCTGGTGCTTGCCGCGTTCGTGGAGGAGGAGGGTGCGCGCTTCGGCGTACCGTGTCTGGGGTCTCGGCTGCTCACCGGGGCGCTGTCACCCGAGCGCGCGGCCGGCCTGCGCGACGCGGCCGGGGTGAGCTTCGCCGAGGCGCTCGGTGACCGGCCGGCGGGCGTCCGCCCGGAGCTGCTGGGCCGGTTCGGCGCCTTCGTGGAGTTGCACGTCGAGCAGGGCCGCGCGCTGGCCGAGACGGCCGCGCCGGTCGCGGTGGCCAGCGCGATCTGGCCGCACGGCCGGTGGCGCTTCGACGTCGTGGGCGAGGGCAACCACGCGGGTACGACCCGGATGGCCGACCGCCGCGACCCGATGCTCACCTACGCGTTCACGGTGTTGGCGGCCAACAAGGAGGCCCGGCTGCGCGGCGCGCACGCCACTGTGGGCCGGGTCGCCGTCGAACCCAACGCCACGAACGCGATCCCGTCGAAGGTGACAGGTTGGCTGGACGCCCGGGCCGCCGACCCGCAGACGCTGGCCGGGCTGGTCGAGGCGGTGTGGGGCAAGCTCGCCGAGCGGGCCCGCCGCGACGGTACGGTGGTGACTGTCACCGAGGAGTCGGCGACGCCGCTTGTCGCCTTCGACGGCGGCCTGGCCGAACGGCTGGCCACGCTGCTGGACGCGCCGGTGCTGCCGACCGGCGCGGGGCACGACGCCGGGGTGCTGGCCGCGCACCTGCCCACCGCGATGCTGTTCGTGCGCAACCCGACCGGGGTGTCGCACTCCCCCGCCGAGGCCGCCACCGACGACGACTGCGCCGCCGGGGTACGCGCGCTGGCCCGGGTGCTCCAGGAGCTGACATGCCGCTGACACCGACCCGCTGGCTGGCGGAGTACGCCTGGCTGCCCGAGCACGCCGAACCCACGCCCGACGTGCTGATCGAGGTCGACGGCGGCCGGATCACGGCGGTGACGCCGCTGACCACCGGCAGCAGGCCACCGGCCGGGGTCGACGTGTACGCCGACGCCAGGCCGCTGCCCGGCCTGACCCTGCCGGGCCTGGCCAACGTGCACTCGCACGCCTTCCACCGGGCGCTGCGGGGGCGTACCCACGGCGGGCGGGGTGACTTCTGGACCTGGCGGGACCGGATGTACGCCGTCGCGGACCGGCTGGACCCGGACACCTACCTGGCCCTGGCCCGCGCGGTGTACGCCGAGATGGCGCTCGCCGGGATCACCTGTGTGGGCGAGTTCCACTACCTGCACCACCGGCCCGACGGCGGCGCCTACGCCGACCAGAACGCGATGGGTGCGGCGCTGGTGGAGGCCGCCGCGCACGCCGGAATCCGACTCACCCTGCTGGACACCTGTTACCTGACGTCCGGTGTGGACGGTCGGGCCCTCGCCGGGCCGCAGCGGCGGTTCGGTGACGGCGACGCGGCCCGCTGGGCCGAGCGGGCGGCGGCGTTCCGGCCGGCGGATCCGCACGTCCGGGTCGGTGCGGCTGTGCACTCGGTGCGGGCGGTCCCGGCCGACCAGCTCCGTACGGTCACCGACTGGGCCCGGGACCGGCGGGCACCGCTGCACGTGCACCTCTCCGAGCAGCCCGCCGAGAACGACGAGTGCCGGGCCGTGCACGGGCGCACGCCCACCGCGCTGCTCGCCGAGCACGGCGTCCTCGGGCCGGGCACCACCGCCGTGCACGCCACCCACCCGACGAGCGCCGACCTGACCCTGCTCGGTGAGAGCCGGACCGGGGTGTGCCTCTGCCCGACCACCGAGCGGGATCTCGCCGACGGCATCGGCCCGGCCCGCCGGATGGCCGACGCGGGCATCCGGTTGAGCCTGGGCAGCGACAGCCACGCCGTGATCGACCTGTTCGAGGAGGCCCGCGCGGTGGAGCTGGACGAACGGCTGCGGACCCGCCGGCGCGGCCACTTCGCGCCGCTCGACCTGCTGACGGCGGCCAGCGCCACCGGGCACGCCGCGCTGGGCTGGGCCGACGCCGGCCGGATCGCCGTGGGCGAACGCGCCGACCTGGTGACGGTACGGCTGGACAGCGCCCGCACCGCCGGCGTACCGCCGGTGGGGGTGTTCTTCGCGGCCACCACGGGCGACGTCGAGCAGGTGCTCGTGGACGGCCGCCCGGTGGTGGCCGAGGGTCAGCACCTGAGCGTGGACGTGCCGGCCGAGCTGGCCGCCGCCATCGAGGCGGTGACACCCGCATGAGCGGCACTCTGCTTGTCGACAACATCGGGGAGCTGGTCACCAACGGTGCCGGCGAGGGCCCGCTGGGCATCCGCCGCGACGCCGCGGTGCTGGTCGAGGAGGGCAGGGTGGCCTGGGTCGGGCCGTCCGCGTCCGCCCCGGCCGCCGACCGGCGGATCGACGCCGGTGGGGCGGCCGTGCTGCCCGGCTTCGTGGACAGCCACGCCCACCTGGTCTTCGCCGGGGACCGGGCCGCCGAGTTCGCCGCCCGGATGGCCGGTGAGCGCTACACCGGCGGCGGCATCCGCACCACTGTCGGCGCGACCCGGGCCGCCAGTGACGACGAGCTGCGGGCCACAGTGCGCCGGCTGCGCGGGGAGGCGCTGCGCCAGGGCACCACGACAATGGAGATCAAGAGTGGGTACGGGCTGACCGTCGACGACGAGGCCCGCTCGTTGCGGATCGCCGCCGAGGCCAGCGAGGACACCACCTTCCTGGGCGCACACGTGGTGCCCGCCGAGTACGCCGACCGCCCGGACGAGTACGTCGGGCTGGTCTGCGGGCCGATGCTGACCGCCGCCGCGCCGTACGCGAAGTGGGTCGACGTGTTCTGCGAGCGGGGTGCCTTCGACGTCGACCACGCCCGGGCCATCCTGACCAGCGGTCAGACCGCCGGGCTGGGCGTACGGATCCACGCCAACCAGCTCGGCCCCGGCGGCGGGGTGCGGCTCGGCGTGGAGCTGGGCGCGGCAAGCGTGGACCACTGCACCCACCTGTCCGACGCCGATGTGGCCGCGCTTGCCGGCACGGCCCACAGCGACGGGTCGGGCACCCGCACTGTGGCGACCCTGCTGCCCGGCGCGGAGTTCTCCACCCGCTCGCCCTACCCGGATGCCCGTCGGCTGCTCGACGCCGGTGTCACGGTGGCGCTGGCCACCGACTGCAACCCCGGCTCGTCGTACACCTCGTCGATGCCGTTCTGTGTGGCCCTGGCGGTCCGCGAGATGCGGATGACCCCGGCGGAGGCGGTCTGGGCCGCCACCGCCGGTGGCGCGCGGGCCCTGCGCCGCGACGACGTCGGTGTGCTCACCCCCGGCGCGCGGGCCGACCTGATCGTGCTGGACGCCCCCTCCTACCTGCACCTGGCCTACCGGCCCGGTGTCCCCCTGATCCGCCAGGTAATTCGCAACGGAGTAACGCAATGACGACAGTGACCATCCAGCCCACCGGGATCACCGCCGACGACGTTCTCGCGGTGGCCCGCGGCACCGCCACTGTCGTCCTCGCCCCGGCCACCATCGAGGCGATGGCGACCAGCCGGGCCATCGTGGACGGCATCGAGTCGTCCGGCCGCCCCGTCTACGGGGTATCCACCGGGTTCGGCGCGTTGGCCAACACCTTCATCGCCCCGCAGCGGCGGGCCGAGCTGCAACACGCGCTGATCCGCTCGCACGCCGCCGGGGTGGGTGCCCCGATGCCGCGCGAGGTGGTCCGGGCCATGATGCTGCTGCGGGTGCGGTCCCTCGCGCTGGGCCGATCCGGGGTCCGGCCGCTGGTCGCGGAGGCCCTTGTCGACCTGCTCAACCACGACATCACCCCGTGGGTGCCGGAGCACGGCTCGCTGGGTGCCTCCGGTGACCTGGCGCCGCTGGCGCACTGCGCGCTGGCGCTCCTCGGTGAGGGTTGGGTCCTCGGGCCCGACGGCGAACGCCAGGACGCGGCTACCGCGTTGACCGGCGCCGGGCTCACGCCGATCGAGCTGGCCGCCAAGGAGGGGCTGGCGCTGATCAACGGCACTGACGGCATGCTCGGCATGCTGCTGCTGGCCATCCACGACGCGGCGCACCTGTTCGCCATGGCCGACGTGACGGCCGCGCTGGCCATCGAGGCGATGCTCGGCTCGGAGCGGCCGTTCCTGCCCGAGCTGCACGCCATCCGGCCGCACCCCGGTCAGGCGGCGTCGGCGGCGAACATCCACCGGCTGTTGCAGGACTCCCGGGTGATGGACTCACACCGCGACGACCTGGCGCACGCCGTGCAGGACGCGTACTCGATGCGCTGTGCCCCACAGGTCGCCGGCGCGGCCCGGGACACCCTGGACTTCGTCCGCACGGTGACGGGCCGGGAGCTGGTGTCAGTGGTGGACAACCCGGTGGTGCTGCCGGACGGGCGGGTCGAGTCGACGGGCAACTTCCACGGCGCGCCGCTCGGTTTCGCGGCGGACTTCCTCGCCATCGCCGCCGCCGAGGTGGGTGCGATCGCCGAGCGCCGGGTGGACCGGCTGCTCGACGTCACCCGCTCCCGGGAACTGCCGGCGTTCCTCTCCCCCGACGCCGGTGTCAACTCCGGGCTGATGATCGCCCAGTACACGGCGGCCGGGATCGTCGCCGAGAACCGTCGGCTGGCCGCCCCCGCGTCGGTGGACTCGTTGCCCACCAGCGGGATGCAGGAGGACCACGTCTCGATGGGCTGGGCGGCGGCCAAGAAGCTGCGCACCGTGCTGGACAACCTCACCAGCCTGCTGGCTGTCGAGCTGCTGGCCGGCGTACGCGGTCTGCAACTGCGCGCGCCGCTGGAGCCGTCCCCGGCCGGCCGGGCCGCCGTCGCCGCGCTCGGCCCGGCGGCCGGCGAGCCCGGCCCGGACGTGTTCCTCGCCCCGGTGCTGGAGGCGGCCCGTGCCGTCGTCGCCGGGCCGGAGTTGCGCGCCGCCATCGAACGGGAGGTCGGCCCGCTGGGCTGACCTCCGTCGGGTCGCTGCCGCCCGCCGCGGGTCAGGCGGCGGGCGGCAGCACCTCGCGCCCGTCAGGCGGCGGGCGGCAGGACCTCGCGCCCGTCAGGCGGCGGGCGGCAGGACCTCGCGCCCGTCAGGCGGCGGGCGGCAGGACCTTGGCGACGAGCTTGGCCAGCTCGCGCAGCGCCTTGCCCCGGTGGCTGATCGCGTCCTTCTCCGCCGGGGTCAGCTCGGCGTTCGTCCGGTCCTGTCCGTCGCCCAGGAAGATCGGGTCGTAGCCGAACCCACCGTCACCGCGCGGGGCGCGCAGCACCCGCCCGGACTGCCGACCGTCGACCAGGTGCTCCTTGCCGCTGGGCAGCACCAGCGCCACGGTGCAGACGAATGAGGCGGCCCGCTGCTCGTCCGGCACGTCGCCGATCTGGTCCAGCACCAACTGGAGGTTGGCCCGATCGTCGCCGTGCCGACCGGACCAGCGGGCGCTGAACACCCCCGGCATCCCGTTGAGCGCGTCGACAGCGAGCCCCGAGTCGTCGGCGATGGTCGCCAGCCCGGTCTGCCGGCAACCCTCCCGCGCCTTGATCAGCGCGTTCTCGCCGAAGGTCAGGCCGGTCTCCGGCAGCTCCTCGTACGGCTCGACGTCGTCCAGCCCGAGCAGGGCGATCCGCTGCGTGCCGAGCGCACCGTCCAGGATCCGCTGGAGTTCCACAAGCTTCTTACGGTTACGGGTGGCGAGCAGGACCTTGTTCATGAGAGTGCCTTCCGCTGGGCTTCGGCCAACTCCGCGCAACCCGCGACGGCCAGGTCGAGCAGGCTGTCGAGCTGGTCGCGGGCGAACACGCCCGCCTCGCCGGTGCCCTGCACCTCGACGAAGTCACCAGCACCCGTGCACACCACGTTCATGTCCACCTCGGCGGCGACGTCCTCGGTGTAGCAGAGGTCCAGCCGGGCCTCGCCGGCGATGATCCCCACGCTGACCGCCGACACCGACCGGTGCATCACCTTCTCCGGCTTGCCGGCCAACGCCTTGCGGGAGGCGAGCCAGGTCACCGCGTCGTGCAACGCGACGTACGCGCCGGTGATCGCCGCCGTGCGGGTGCCGCCGTCGGCCTGGAGCACGTCGCAGTCGAGCACTATCGAGTTTTCGCCGAGCGCCTTGAGATCGATGCTGGCCCGCAGGCTGCGGCCGATCAGTCGGGAGATCTCGTGGGTGCGGCCACCGACCCGGCCCTTGACGCTCTCCCGGTCGGAGCGGGTGTTGGTGGCCCGGGGCAGCATCGCGTACTCGGCGGTCACCCAGCCGAGCCCGGAGCCCTTGCGCCAGCGGGGCACCCCCTCGGTGACGCTCGCCGTGCAGAGCACCCGGGTGCCGCCGAACTCGACGAGCACCGAACCCTCCGGATGGGTGCTCCAGCCTCGGGTCAGGGTCACCGGTCGAAGTTGATTGGGCCCTCGCCCGTCAGGTCGCGCCATCCCTGCACCTTATGCGGTCCGGCGATCCACCTCGCTCGCGGTGCCCCGGGGAACCTCCGCGCCGTGCACCCGGAGGAACCCGGCGACCGCCGCCGGCCAGCCGAACTCCTCGGCCCGCTCCCGGGCCGCACGCCGCCGCCGCGCCTCCGGCCGGGCCACGATGCGGCGCACCGCCTCGGCCATCGACTGCCCCGAGCCGTACGCGGCCACGCCCGCGTCGCCGACCACCTCGGGCAGTGCGCTGGCCGCGTTGACCACCACCGGGGTACCACTGGCCAGCGCCTCCAGCCCGGCGAGGCCGAAGGTCTCCACCGGACCCGGTGCCAGCACGACGTCCGCGCTGGCCAGCAACGCGGCCACCGCGACGCGGTCCGGTAGGAAACCGGTGAACGTCACCGGCAGTCCCGCCGCCCGACGGGCCAGCGCGCCGCGCAGCGGGCCGTCACCAGCCAGCACCAGCACCGCCGGTACGCCCATCCGGCGCAGCTCGGCGAGCGCCCGCACGGCCAACTCCGGCCGCTTCTCCGGCGACAGCCGGGCGCAGTGCACAAGCAACAACTCGCCGGGGTCGGCGTAGCGGGCGCGCAGCCGCGGGTCGGCCCGGTCCGGGTGGAAGGTGTCCAGGTCCACCCCGAGCGGCACCAGGTCCACGTTGTCCGCCCCGATCCGGTCGAACTCCTCGGCCGCCCACCGGGTCGTGCAGACGATCCGGTCGTACGCCCGGCTGGTGGCCCGGTTGAGACGGTCGGCGCTCGGGCGGCGCAGCGGGTCCGGCACGCCCCACTGGCCGAGCAGCCCGGTCAGCGACTCGTGCGACACCATCACCGACGGCACCCCGTGCGCCCGCGCCCACCGGCCGGTCCAGCGCAGTGACAACCGGTCGGAGACCTCCAACCGGTCCGGTGCCAGGTCGGTGAGGAGCCGGGCCAGTCGCCGCCGGCCGACCAGCAGTCGGTAGCCGCCGCTGCCCGGCAGCTCCGGGCCGGGCAGCGTGACCACCCGCCCCCACGGGTACGACTCGTCGGCGGCGTGCTCCCCGGGGATGACCAGCACCGGATCGTGCCCGGCCGCCCGGTAGCCCTCCCCGAGGTGCCGCAACGCGGTCCGCAGGCCGCCGGAGCGTGCTGTCACGAAGTTGGCGAGCCGCACGATCCGCAGCCCGCCGGCAGCCCCGGTCACGACGCGGCCGGCAGGCCGACGGCGGCTGCGACGCGTACCGCGTGGTAGTGCCCGATCAGCTCGTCGCCGACGGCCGCCCAGCTACGCCGACTGACAGCGACCCGGGCGGCCAACCCGTAGGCCCGCCGCCGCTCGGCGTCCTCGGCCAGGTCGGCGACCACGGCGGCCAGCGTGTCACCGTCGTTCGGCGGCACCAGCAGCCCGGTCACCCCCTGGTCGACCAGGTCGACCGGGCCACCGCTGGCCGGCGCCACGACCGGCACCCCGGAGGCCAGCGCCTCCTGGATGGTCTGCCCGAAGGTCTCGTGCGGTCCGGTGTGCACGAACAGGTCCAGGCTGGCGTAGAGCCGGGCCAGCTCCTCGCCGTGCTGCACGCCGAGGAAGGTCACCCGGGGCAGGTCCCGGGCCAGCTGGCGGCGGGCCGGGCCGTCCCCGGCCACCACCACCCGCACCCCGGGCAGCCGCGACGTCGCCGCCAGCAGCTCCACCCGCTTCTCCGGGGCGAGCCGACCGACGTAGCCGATCAGCAACTCACCGTTGGGTGCCAGCCGCTCCCGCAGCGCCGCACACCGCTTGGCCGGATCGAAGCGGACGGCGTCCACTCCCCGGCGCCACAGCCAGATCCGCTGCACCCCGTTGGCGATCAGGTCGGCGGCGGCGCGGGTGGACGGGGCGAGGGTCCGCTGCGCCGAGTTGTGGATCTCCCGGAGCCGGCGCCAGGCCGCCGCCTCACCCCAGCTCACCCGGTACGCCCGCGCGTAGGCCGCCACATCTGTCTGATAGACCGCAACCGTGGGCAGCCGGTGCCGGCTGGCCAGCGTGGCCGCCCGTGCGCCGAGGACGAACGGGCTGGCCAGGTGCACCACGTCCGGCTCGGCCGACAGCAGCGCGCCGGTCAACCGGGCGGTGGTGGGCACGCCCAACCGGAAACCCTGGTAGCGGGGCAGCGGCACGCTGGGGATGCGCACCACCGGGTACGGCAGCCGGTCGAGGCCCCGCCGGCCGGCACCGGGCGGGGCGGGCGCGATGACCACCGGCTCGTGGCCCCGCTCGAGCAGGTGCTCCGCCGTGCGCACCACGGAGTGCGCGACGCCGTTCACGTCCGGTGGAAACGACTCGGTCACGATGGCGATCCGCATGCCCACACCGTGCGGGTGTCACGGGTGCGCCAGACAACCGCCCGCTGACCAGGCGGCGAACAATGCGGCACAACACCGCGGCCCGACCCGCCCCAGCGGGTCAGACGTCGTAACTCGCGCCGGGTCGGACCACGTCGATCGGCCCGGTGTACGCGCCGGCGGCCGACTCCAGGGTGTGCGCCTCGCTGCCCCAGGCGGGCACCAGGTGGGTCAGCAGAAGCCGACCCACCGCCGCCTTGGTCGCCGCCTCGCCGGCCTCCCGGCCGGTCAGGTGCAGATCCGGCGGGTTGTCCATGCCATCGAGGTAGCTGGCCTCGCAGAGGAAGACGTCGGCGTCCTGCGCCAGCCGCAGCAGTGCCGCACAGGGCGCGGTGTCCGAGGAGTAGCACAACGACCTGCCGCCGTGCTCCAGCCGCACGCCGTACGTCTCGACGGGATGGTTGACCCGGTCGACGGTGACCGCGAACGGGCCGATCGGGAAGGTGCCCGGCTGGAGGGCGTAGAACTGGTAGACGTCCTCCACCGAGCCGTCGTCGCCGTACGCGGCGCTGAGCCGGTCCGGTGCGCCGGCGGGCGCGTACACCGGCAACGGCGGATAGGGGCCGTCCGGGGCGTACCGGCGGACGACCACGTACAGAACGGCGTCGAACATGTGGTCGCAGTGCAGGTGGGTCAGCAGGATGGCATCCGGGGCGTGCAGGCCCGCGTACCGCTGGAGGCTGGACAACGAGCCGGAGCCGAAGTCGACAAGCAGCCGGAAGCCGTCGGCTTCGACGAGATAGGCCGAGCAGGGCGACTCGGGGCCGGGAAAGCTGCCGGCGCTGCCCAGGACGGTCAGTCGCATCGAGTCGTCTCGCTGTCACTGTCAGTAGCATCTGTGTCGGCCGTTGCCTCAGCCATGATCTCTACCGACGCGTACGTCACGCTGCGCAGCCTACGCTGGGGCACCGCGCGGCAAGAATCATCCGCCGGAAGTTGTCACGAACGTGACACACACTCACGGTGCGGTGGATGCGGTACGGGCCGTCGACATACGTCGACGGCCCGTACCGGAAGACCTGTTCGGTCAGGCCCAGAGCTGCCCTTCCAGGGCGTCCTCGGCATCGGCGAGCGTCCCGCCGTACGCCCCTGTGGACAGGTATTTCCATCCACCGTCACAGACCACGAACGCCACGTCGGCCCGTCGACCGTCGCGGACCGCCTCGTGCGCCACAGCGAGCGCGGCATGCAGGATGGCACCCGTGGAGAAGCCGGCGAAGACGCCCTCCACCTCCACGAGTTGGCGGGTACGCAGCACCGCGTCCCGGGTGCCGACCGAGAAGCGCCGGGAGAGCACCGAGGCGTCGTACAGCTCCGGCACGTAACCCTCGTCGATGTTGCGCAGGCCGTAGACCAGCTCGCCGTAGCGCGGCTCGGCGGCCACGATCTGAATGCCCTCGACCTTTTCCCGCAGGTAGCGCCCGGTGCCCATCAGGGTGCCGGTGGTGCCGAGCCCGGCCACGAAGTGCGTGATGCTGGGCAGGTCGTGCAGCAGCTCCGGCCCGGTCGTCTCGTAGTGCGCCCGCGCGTTGGCCTCGTTGCCGTACTGGTAGAGCATCACCCAGTCGGGATGCTCCGCCGAGATCTGCTTGGCGGTGACGACCGCCTGGTTGGAGCCACCCGCCGCCGGCGAGAAGATGATCTCGGCACCGTACATCCGGAGCAACTGGACCCGCTCGGTGGAGACGTTCTCCGGCATCACGCAGACCAGGCGGTAGCCGCGCAGCTTGGCCACCATCGCCA
This sequence comes from Micromonospora sp. NPDC049230, assembly GCF_040647875.1. NCBI lineage: Bacteria > Bacillati > Actinomycetota > Actinomycetes > Micromonosporales > Micromonosporaceae > Micromonospora > Micromonospora sp. NPDC049230. The sequence continues at coordinate 92,757 of NZ_JBEZCZ010000023.1, read as the reverse complement.
ACGAGATGCCGGTGTTGCCACTCGTCGGCTCGAGGATGGTGTCACCCGCGCGGAGCCGGCCGGCCTCCTCCGCCGCCCGGACCATGAACAGCGCCGCGCGGTCCTTGATGCTGCCGGTGGGGTTGCGGTCCTCGAGCTTGGCCCAGAGCCGCACCGGCGGGGCCCCGTCGGGCACCGCCGGAGAGAGCCGGGGCAGGCCGACGAGCGGCGTGCCCCCACAGGCGTCGAGCAGACTTTCGTACCGCGCCATGGCGGCCGACCTCAGCGAGCCGCGACGGCGGCGTGCCCGCTGGCCACCACTGCCGCGGCGCTGTGCGAACTGATCGCCACTGCCGCGGCGCTGTGCGAACTGATCGCCGCTGCCGCGGCGCTGTGCGAACTGATCGCCGCTGCCGCGGCGCTGTGCGAACTGATCGCCGCTGCCGCGGCGAAGCCGAACGCGCCGCCGGCCACGGCCGGCAGGATCGTGACGCTGTCACCGTCGGAGAGCTTGGCGTCGAGTGCGCCGAGGAAACGGACGTCCTCGTCGTTCACGTAGACGTTGACGAAACGGTGCAGCGTGCCGGCCTCGGTGATCAGCCGGCCACGCAGGCCGCCGTGCCGGGAATCCAGGTCGGTGAGCAGCTCGGCGAGGGTGTCGCCGGCGCCGTCGACGACCTTGGCGCCGCCGGTGTAGCTGCGCAGGATGGTGGGGATGCGAACCTCAATGGCCATGATGTCGGACTCCTCGATCGGGTGTGCCTACGGTGACGGGACGAGACGAGCGCGGGGCTGACGGGTCAGCGGCCGGAACACTCGTAGTCGACAGTCGCCGGGCTCTGCCCGAACATGTAGGACTGGACGGCATGCGGGTCGACCCCGGCCTCCACGATCTGGACCGGCTCCTCGGCGATCACGCCGTCGACGATCCGGAACGACCGGATCTCCTCCGAGTCGGGCTCGCGGGTCGAGACGAGCAGGTAGTGCGCGCCCGGCTCACCGGCGAAGGAGACATCCGTCCGCGACGGGTACGCCTCGGTGGCGGTGTGCGAGTGGTAGATGACGACAGGCTCCTCGTCCCGGTCGTCCATCTCCCGCCACACACGCAGGTGCTCCATCGAGTCGAACTCGTAGAAGGTCATCGACCGCGCGGCATTGTCCATCGGGATGTGCCGGGTCGGGGTGTCGCTGCCGACGGGACCGGCGACCACGCCGCACGCCTCGTCGGGGTGATCCCGGCGCGCGTGGGCGACGATCGCGTCGATGATCGCCCGGTCGATGCTCAGCACGTCCACCAGCCTAACGCCTGTCGGGCACGGGTCGAAGTGGTGCCGGTCACGCTTAGTCGATCAAGGCGTTGAGCAGCGACTCCTGCAAATATCCGAGGTACGCGTAGACCGAAAGCTGGAACACCCGGCTGGACCCCGGGTCCTCAGCGACCGCGTCGTCCAACTCCTCGCCCAGGTCCGTGCCGTCCTTGATCTCCAGACGGACGCCCATCGCGAGCCGGGCGTCGTTGAGTGCCCGCAGCCACGCCTCGGCCGCCTCGGCGTCCAGCCGCACCTCACCGCCGGCGTCATCCGGCAGCGCGGCCAGGATCGCCCCCGCCTGATCGATCTTCGAGGTCTTCAGGTCGCCCTCGGTGTAGCGACGGAACTCGGCCGTCCCGGGAGCGTCCTGCGGATAGACCGCCGGGAAGAGCCGACCGACGACCGGGTCAGTGTGGTCGAAGCCGTCGGTGAGCAGGCCAACCACCTCGGAGGCGACCTTGCGCAGCACCCGCACCTCGTCGACGGCGAAGGTGGCGACGTAGCGACCGGCCTGGCGGCGGAACATGCTCACGACTTGTCCACCGTCGCCCACAGCCCATACGCGTGCAGCTGCGACGCGTCGTGCTCCATCCGCTCCCGTGCACCTGTGGAGACCACGGCACGGCCCTTGTGGTGCACGTCCAGCATCAACTGCTCGGCCCTTTCCCGGCTGTAGCCGAAAAGCTTCTGGAAGACCCAGGTCACGTACGTCATCAGATTGACCGGGTCGTCCCACACGATCGTCACCCATTGCCGGTCCGCCGCCGGCACCTCGTCAGTGTCCGGCGTCTCGACCGGTGCAACCTGTGGAGCCGCCATACCCCCCATCGTGCCACCGGTTTCCCGGAACCGAGGAACCGGAACGCCGGCCCGGCGCGGATCGCCCACCCCGGACACCCCTGACCCGCCCCGGACACCATCAGACGCGTGCGGCGGCGCGGCCCCGGACTCGGGGGCGGCCACGCCGTCAGGCGAGCAGGATGCCGTGATCGACTGCATCGGAGAGCACCGCGCCCAGCGAGAGGCGGATCACCTCGAACCGTCGGGAGACCTCCCGGGACAACCCCAGCTCGACCTCCCGCACCGCACGCTGGGACCAGGCCCGCGCCGCGCTGTGGTCGTTGTTGCCGGGGGTACGCCACTGCTGCCAGCACCCGCCGGAGAGCGCCACCGCGACCGGCGGGAGCACCTCGTCGCGGGACGCGGTCGGATAGTTGTCGAGGGCGTCGATCGCCTCCTGGCCGGTCAACGTGGCCACCCCGGCCGTGCTGGTGATCAGAAGCACCTTGTCCAGCTCGTGGCCGGGCCGATCATCGCCCAGGCCGTACCGCACGGCGGTGGCGATCCGCCGCCGCACTCCTTCGACCGGCGGCCCACCGAGCACCCGGGCCGCGGCGTCGGCCATGATGCCGCGCACCGCTTGGTCGCACTGGGCCGTGGCCAACAGCGACAACGCCGCCATCTCCCGATCCAGGAGGTCCGGTAGGCCCGCGCAACCGACCCCGAACACGATCTCCTGGACGGCCCGCAGGTGGATGTTCGCCAACTCCAGGGCGAGATGCTGGCGGATCCGCTGCGCACACGTTCGGGTCTGCCTGTCGAGTTGCTCGGACCAGCCACCCGGATCGGCGGCCACCGCGACCCGGTCGTGCTGCCCCGGCAGCACCGGCGGGTCGACGCTGGCCCGCCGCAGCCCCTCCTTCGACGACCAACCCACCAACGCCCGCCGCAGGTCGGCGGCGGAGTCGGCGGAGTGGGTGTCGACCGGGAACCACCGCGCGCCGGCCAGCGCCGGCACCGCGGCCAGCAGCGCCGCGCGGTGGGCCGCCACGGTCACCGCGGCCGCGTCCACCTCGGTCGCCCGACCGGCAGCCGGCGGGACGGACGCCCCCGCGTCCTCCGTCGTCGCCATGCCGTCGGCCGGCGGGGCCCAACCCGCCGCGCCGGGAGTCACCGCGAAGACGACCTCCACCGAGGTCGGGGCGACCTCGGCGAGCAGGTTCAGCTCGGCGGCGGTGAACGCCTGGTCGGCGGCGATCACGAAGAGCAGCGCACCGGCCCGGCCCACCGCATCGAGCAGCACCGGCCTGCCGGCCAGGCCCAACGTGGCGGTGTCCGGCGAGTCGATCAGGGTGAAGTGCCGCAGCAGCGGCTCGGGCACACTCAGCTCGACCCGCCGGGGTGGACGGGCCAACGCCGGGCCGGCCGCGTTGCGGTCTGCCCCGTAGGAGTGGGGCTGGCGGTAGCCGGGCACGAACGCCGCCCGGGTGGGCACCTTGGCGTTGCGCACCAGCAGCCAACTGCCGGCCGGCACGGTGAGCATGACCGGGTCGAGCCCGAGCAGCGTGGCGAGCACGGCGCGTCGCTCGGCACCGGCCGGGCCGACCGCGACAACGCCGAGCGGCTCCTCCGGGGCCGGGCCGGTCACGCCGACCCGGGAGGGCAGCGGACCACAGCTGGGCAGATCGACCGGGCCGCCCACGTCGTCCGACGAGTCGACCGAGGGGAGAGGGCCCGGCTTCATCAGGTGGCCTCCCGGGGCAGGCGACCGGACGCCCGGTCGGTTGCGAAATCCGGTGAAGATACCCGGATGCCGGAAGACTACGTGCGGGCCGGCAACCAGGTGGAACACTTCGGATACTCACCGGTAATTGTGCGACTACTCAACTTCGGTGAGTGACGGTACGGGCGCGGACGGATTTCGGTCGATATGCTGCGCGAATGAGTCGATGGAAGTTCGTCGGCCGGACCGACGAGCTCAACCGCCTGCTGGCGGCGGTGACCGGCGAGGCTGGTCGTGGGCTCTTCTTCAGCGGCAGCGCCGGGATCGGCAAGAGTCGGCTGCTGCGCGAGGGCCTGAACGCGTTGCCCACCGAACGCTTCGCGATCTGGTCCATAGCGGCCAGCGCCACCACCGCGGCGCTGCCGTTCGGCGGGCTGGTGCAGGTGCTCCCCGCCGAGCAACCCCAGGGCCTCTCCCCCGCCGGCATCCTGCGCTGGGCGCTCAACGTGCTGCAACAGCAGGCGGCTGGTCGACGGATCGTGCTCGCCATCGACGACGCCCACCTGCTCGACCCGCCCTCGGCGGCGCTGGTCCACCTGGTCGCCCGCTCGGAGAACGCCACAGTGGTCGGCACCCTGCGCGACGGCGAGCAGATCCCACTGCCGATCCGCGCACTCTGGACCGACGACCTGGTCGAGCACGTCGAGCTGACCCCGATGCCACAGGCGGAGACCGCTGGTCTGTTGGCGGCGATCCTGGGCGGCCCGGTGGATGCCGGCTCCGCCGACCGGCTCGGCCGGCTGTCGGCCGGAAACCCGCTGCTGCTGCGGGAGCTGGTGCACGCCGCCAACGGCAGCTCCGAGCTGAAACGCACCTACGGGATCTGGAAGTGGACCGGGCGACTGGAGCTGGCGCCCAACCTGACCGACCTCATCGACACCCGGGTCGGCAAACTCACCGACGGTGTCCGCGCGGTCGTCGAGCTCGTCGCGTTCGGCGAACCACTCGGTCTTCACCTTCTGCGGCAGGCCGCCGAGCAGTCGGACGTGGAGACCGCCGAGGAGCGCGGGCTGATCAGCGTGGTCCAGCACGACCGGCGCACCAACGTGCGGCTGGCCCACCCGCTCTACGGCGAGGTGATGCGCCGCCGCTGCCCGGTCAGCCGCACCCGCCGACTTCAGGCACACCTCGCGGAGTTGCTCGAGCAGGTCGGCAAGCGCCGCCGCGACGACCTGCTGCGGGTCGCGGTGTGGCGCCTCGACTCGGGGACGGCACAGGACCCGGCTCTGCTGCTGGACGCGGCGATCCAGGCGTTCACCCGCTACGACGTGCCGCTGGCGACCCGGCTGGCGCGTGCCGCGTTGCACGCCGGTGGCGGCTCCGACGCTGCGGAACTGCTGGCCACCATCCTGATGTTCGCCGACCGGCCGGACGAGGCCATCGACGTCCTCGACGCGGTGACCCCCGAGCCCGGCGACGAGTGGCGGCTCTGCCGATGGCTGACAGTGCGCGGGATGGTGAGCTACTGGGGGCTGAGCCAGGAGTCGACAGTGGAGGAGATCGCGAGCCGCGTCGAGCAGCTCAGCGACTCCGCGGACCGGTCCCGGGTGCACGCCTTCGAGGCGATCATGCGCCTGCACCGACTGGACACGACCACCGCGGTCCGGCTCAGTCAACAGGTGTTGGACCGGCCGGCCGCCGGTGTCGCCGCCCGCGAGCTGGCCCGCTGCACCATCGCGTACGTCCAGGCCGCACAGGGCCAGCTGACCCGCAGCGGTACGGCGATCGCCCAGGTGCACTCCGCCGTCGCCAACTGGCGCACCGACATGCCGTACCTGCAACTGGCTCTGGAGCTGGCCCGCGGCACCCGGCTCATGTTGACCGGAGACCTGGCCGGGATCGACGCGATAGTGGCCGACGAGTTCGCCGACCTCGCCGGCGCCGGTGACTTCCGGCTCGGCACCGGCTACCTGGCCATCCTCCAGTCGTACGCGGCCCGGCTGCGCGGGCAGAGCGACGCCGCGATCCGGGCCTCGCTGGGCGCCTGCGCGGTGTTGGCCACCAGCCGGGTCTACGCCGGTCTCGCCCAGGCCGAGCGAGCCCAGTCGGCCGCACTGCGCGGTGACGCCACGCAGGCCGCCGTGGCGATGGCCGAGGCGGACCGCACCCACGCACCGGGCATGGCGGTGCTCTACCCGTGGCTGGAGCAGGCCCGCGGCGCGACGCTCGCCGCGTCGGGCGACCTGCCGGGCGCGGTCAAACATCTCAGCGACCTGGTGGACCGGCTGCGCGCGGACGGCTTCGCCGGCCACGAGGTGCACGTCCTGCACGATCTCGTCCGGCTGGATCAGGCCGGCATGCCGGTCGGGCCCACCTGCTCCGATGGTGGCCGGCGCACTGTGGCGCAGCGCCTGGCCGAGCTCTCCGAGCGGGTCGACGGGGTGCTTCCGCCGCTGCTGGCCCGGCACGCCCGCGCGGCGGTGACCGACTCCGCCGCGGATCTGCTCGCGGTCGCCGAGGACTACGCCGCTCTGGAGTTGGCCGTGTATGCCGCCGAGGCCACCTCCCAGGCCGTGCAGCGGTTGCGCCGGCAGCACTCCACGGCGGCCAACGACGCCCGGGAACGCCTGGCGGGTCTGCTCGGCGGTTGTGACCTGATCCGGACGCCGGCGCTGCACGCGGGCGCACCGGTGCTCACCGAACGCGAGTGGCAGGTTGCCCGCCTCGCCGCCCACGGCGCGCCCAGCCGCGCCATCGCGGAACGGCTCTACCTCTCGGCGCGCACCGTGGAGAACCACCTCCAGCGGATCTACGCGAAGCTCGGCGTGGCCGGCCGAGCCGAGCTGGGGGCCGCGCTGCGCGCGATCCCGGGCCACGAGGGCGGCGACGCGACCTGAACCTTAGGCTGGGGCCGTGAGCATCAACCGCCCCGCACTGCTGACCGACCACTACGAGCTGACCATGGTCAGTGCGGCACTGAAGGACGGCACCGCCGACCGCCGGTGCGTCTTCGAGGTGTTCAGCCGCCGGCTGCCCAGCGGCCGCCGCTACGGCGTGGTCGCCGGGACGGCCCGGCTGATCGAGCTGATCCGCGACTTCAGGTTCGACCCCACCGAGGTCGACTTCCTGCTGCGCACCGGGGTGGTCGACGACGCGGCGGCGGCCTGGCTCACCGACTACCGCTTCACCGGCGACATCGACGGGTACGCCGAGGGTGAGCTGTTCTTCCCCGGTTCACCGATCCTCACCGTCTCCGGCGGTTTCGCCGAGTGTGTGGTGCTGGAGACGCTTGCGCTCTCCGTGCTCAACCACGACAGCGCGGTGGCCGCGGCGGCCGCGCGGATGGTGACCGCAGCGCGGGGTCGGGCGCTCATCGAGATGGGGTCGCGTCGGGCCCACGAGGAGGCCGCAGTGGCCGCGGCGCGGGCCGCGTACCTGGCCGGCTTCCGGTTCACGTCCAACCTCGCCGCTGGTGCGCGCTACGGCATCCCGACGGCCGGCACGGCGGCGCACGCCTTCACCCTGTTGCACGACGACGAGCGGGCGGCGTTCGCCTCGCAGGTCGCCACGCTGGGCAAGGACACCACGCTGCTTGTCGACACGTACGACATCAGCCAGGGCATCCGCAACGCGATAGCGGTCGCGGGGCCGGAGCTGCGGGCGGTACGGATCGACTCGGGCGACCTCGCGGTGATCGCCCAACAGTCCCGGGAACTGCTCGACTCGTTGGGCGCCACCGAAACCAAGATCATTGTTTCCGGCGACCTGGACGAGTACTCGATCGCCGCACTGGCCGCCGAACCGGTGGACATGTACGGTGCCGGCACGGCAGTGGTGACCGGCTCCGGTGCGCCGACCGCCGGGCTGGTCTACAAGCTCGTCGAGGTCGAGGGACGGCCGGTGGTGAAGCGCTCCGAGCACAAGGCGACAATCGGCGGCCGGAAGGTCGCGGTCCGCCGGCACAAGCCGACCGGCACCGCCACCGAGGAGATCATCGTGCCGCAGGGCGTACCGGACCGGCAGCCCAACGACCGCATGCTCCAACACTCGTTCGTGGTCGCGGGTGAGCCGGTGTCGCTGCCCACCCTCGACCAGTCGCGCGAGCACCTGCGCGAATGCCTGATCTCCATCCCGTGGGAAGGGCTGAAGCTCTCGGCCGGCGACCCCGCGGTGCCGGTCTCCGTCGTACCCGCCGACTGAGCCTTCCGCTCGATCCGATCTCGAAGGGAGACCCCCGATGGCAAACGCTCTGATCATCGTGGACGTGCAGAACGACTTCTGTGAGGGTGGCTCGCTGGCCGTCGCGGGCGGCGCGGGCGTGGCAGCCGGCATCTCCCGGCTGCTCGCCTCCGAGCCGGACCGCTGGTCGCACGTGGTCGCCACGAAGGACTACCACGTCGACCCGGGTGCGCACTTCGGCGATCCGCCGGATTTCGTGGAGTCCTGGCCGCGGCACTGCGTGGTCGGCACCAGCGGGTCGGAGTTCCACCCCGAGCTGCACACCGGTCGGGTCGAGGCGATCTTCCACAAGGGCGAGCACGCGGCGGCGTACTCCGGTTTCGAGGGGCACGCCGACGACGGCGAGTGCCTGGCCGACTGGCTGCGCCGGCACGACGTGGACCGGGTGGACGTGGTCGGCATCGCCACCGACCACTGCGTCCGGGCGACCGCGCTGGACGCCGCCCGGGAGGGGTTCGCCACCACAGTGCTGCTGGAACTCACCGCCGCCGTCGCTCCGGCGACCACCGACGTGGCACTGCGTGCCATGGACGGCGCCGGGGTGACCCTGCACGGCGAGCCTGTGATCACTGCCGCATAAGACCGTAATTCGTTGGTCATCGGGCCGCCGCCGGTCGAGGATGTCGCCGGAGGTACGGACCCACGTGAACATGAAACCTTACCGGCAGGCGCTCGCCCTGCCCGGCCTGCGGTCGCTGCTCCTGGTCGCCGTGCTCGCCCGCATCCCGCTCACCGCGACCGGGGTGACGCTGACCTTCCACGTGGTGCTCGACCTCGATCGAGGTTATGGGGCCGCCGGCCTGGTGGGCACCGCCGTCACCGTGGGCGCGGCGATCGGCGGGCCGCTACTGGGCCGACTGGTGGACCGGCGTGGCCTGCGCCCGGTCCTGGTGCTCACCGCCGTCGCCGAGGCGATCTTCTGGTCCACCGCGCCCGGCCTGCCGTACCCTCTGCTGCTGCCGGCGGCCTTCGTGGCCGGCTGCCTGGCCCTGCCGATCTTCTCCGTGGTCCGGCAGTCGATCGCCACGCTGGTTCCGGAGGATCAACGCCGCCCCGCGTACGCGCTGGACTCGATGTCCGTGGAACTGTCCTTCATGATCGGCCCGGCGTTGGCGGTGGCCCTGGTCACCGCGATCTCCGCGCAGACCACCATGTACCTGGTCGGGGGCGGAATCGTCGCCGCCGGGATCGCCCTGTGGGTGGTCAACCCGCCGACCCGCGGTGCCGCCGAGGCCACCGGTCCGCAACGCCGGGTGCCTCGCCGGGAGTGGCTGACGCCGCGACTGCTCGCCGTGCTGGCGCTCAGCGCCGCCGCGACCCTGGTGCTCGGCGGCACCGACGTGGCGGTGGTCGCCGTCCTGCGGGCCAGCGGTGAGGTCGGCTGGACCGGCGCGGTGCTGGCCATCTGGGCGGTCGCCTCGCTGGTCGGCGGGTTCGCCTACGGGGCCGTGCGCCGTTCGTTCTCCCCGCTGGCACTGACCGCCGCACTCGCCCTGTGCACCATCCCGGTCGGACTGGGCGGCGCGCACTGGTGGCTGCTGTGCCTGTCGCTGATCCCGGCCGGCGCCCTCTGCGCGCCGACCATCGCGGCGTCCTCCGACGCGGTCAGCCGCCTGGTCCCGGCCGCCGTCCGCGGTGAGGCCATGGGCCTACACGGATCGGCGGTCACCGTCGGCATCGCGATCGGCGCGCCACTCGCCGGCGCGGTCATCGACGCCACCGCGCCGCTCTGGGGCTTCGTGGTCACCGGCGCACTCGGCGCACTCGTCACCCTGGTGGTGCTCCCGATCGAGCTACGCCGCCGCCGCACCGCCGACGCGGTCGCATCCGCGGCCGCCGCCACGCCGCCCGTCGAGGCCGACCTCACCCCCACCGCCCGCTGACCGCGCCGCCCCGAGAGATCTCCCGCCGGCGCGTCGACGGGCGGAGGCGCACCGACCTGGTCAGGCCCAGGCGTGCCGCGCGGCGTCGGCTAGTCGGATGTCCGCCGGCATCCGGCCCACCTGCATGGTGAAGAGCATGATGCCGGTCAGTCATCTTGATGACTCACCGGCATCAGTCACTCCGGGCACCTAGCCCTTTCGGGGCCGGGCCGGGCCGCCGGCAGGGCCGCGCCAAGATCCAAGCAACATCAGGGATATTGCTGCCTCCCGCGCGCCGCAGGCAGCAATATCCGGGAAGTTGCTCGGATCTTGGCGCGGGGCGCGGGGCGCGGGGCGCGCGGGCGCGCGGGCGCGCGGACGCGGGGGCGGACAGGGCGACGGGCGCCGCTCCCGGTGGTTCCGGGGGCGGCGCCCGTCGTACGGCTGGGCTTGCTCGTCAGTGCCGGTCGATGTCGCTTGCGGTGTCCTCGCGGTAGCTGGCACCGCCGTCCGACTCGCTGGTGAGCGGCTTCGAGCCACCCTCCGGCGGGCCGGCCAGGCTCTGGCCGCCGGCAGCCAACTCCGGGAACTTCTCGTCGAACGCCGGCCGCTCGGAGCGGATGCGGGGCATCCGGTCGAAGTTACGCAGCGGCGGCGGGCTGCTGGTCGCCCACTCCAGCGAGTTGCCGTGACCCCAGGGGTCGTTCACCTCGACCACCGGACCGGTCTTGTACGACTTCCAGCAGTTGTAGAGGAACGGCAGCGTGGAGATACCGGTGATGAACGCGCCGATCGTGGAGATCGTGTTCAGCGTGGTGAAGCCGTCGCCGGGCAGGTAGTCGGCGTACCGGCGGGGCATGCCCTCGTTGCCGAGCCAGTGCTGCACCAGGAACGTGGTGTGGAAACCGATCATGGTGAGCCAGAAGTGCACCTTGCCCAGGCGCTCGTCGAGCATCCGGCCGAACATCTTCGGGAACCAGAAGTAGATGCCGGCGAAGACCGCGAACACGATCGTGCCGAAGAGCACGTAGTGGAAGTGCGCCACCACGAAGTACGAGTCCGACACGTGGAAGTCGATCGGCGGGCTGGCCAGCAGCACACCGGTGAGACCACCGAAGAGGAAGGTCACCAGGAAGCCGATCGCCCAGAGCATTGGCGTCTCGAAGCTGACCTGGCCCCGCCACATGGTGCCGATCCAGTTGAAGAACTTCATACCGGTCGGCACGGCGATCAGGTAGCTCAGGAAGCTGAAGAACGGCAGCAGCACCTGGCCGGTGGCGAACATGTGGTGCGCCCAGACGCTCATGGAGAGCGCGGCGATCGCGACGGTCGCGGCGACCAGACCCTTGTAGCCGAAGATCGGCTTGCGGGAGAAGACCGGGATGACCTCGCTGATGATGCCGAAGAACGGCAGCGCGACGATGTAGACCTCGGGGTGCCCGAAGAACCAGAACAGGTGCTGCCAGAGCATCGGCCCGCCGGTTGCCGGGTCGTACACGTGGGCGCCGAGGATGCGGTCCGCGGCGAGCGCGAAGAGCGCGGCGGCCAGCAGCGGGAAGACCAGGATCACCAGGAGGCTGGTGACCAGGATGTTCCACGTGAAGATCGGCATCCGGAACATGGTCATGCCGGGCGCGCGCAGGGTGAGCACCGTGGTGATCATGTTCACCGCGCCGAGGATGGTGCCCAGACCGGAGATGGCCAGACCCATGATCCACATGTTGGCGCCAACGCCGGGCGAGTGCTCGGCGCTGCTCAGCGGCGCGTACGCGAACCAGCCGAAGTCGGCGGCGCCACCCGGGGTGAGGAACCCGGCGGTCGCCATCGTGCCGCCGAACAGGTACAGCCAGTAGGCGAAGCTGTTCAGGCGGGGGAAGGAGACGTCGGGCGCGCCGATCTGGATCGGCACGATGTAGTTCGCGAAGGCGAACACGATCGGCGTCGCGAAGAACAGCAACATGATCGTGCCGTGCATCGTGAAGAGCTGGTTGTACTGCTCGGGCGACAGGAACTGCAGCCCGGGCCGGGCCAGCTCAGCACGCATGATCAGGGCCATCAGGCCACCGATCATGAAGAACACGAACGCGGTGACCATATACATGATCCCGATTTGCTTCGCGTCCGTGGTTCGCAGCAGCCGCGCGATGGCCGACCCCTTGACCGGCTCCCGGACCGGCCAGGGCCGGGTCACGACCGGCTTGGGTGCGACGGTGGTCACGAGTGGCCTCCGGTTCTCGGTTGTCCCGCTCGGCACACGCTGGTTATCGGCGGGCCGTCATCCGCAAGGAGGATAGTCCCCGGCAGGTCGCAGCGCCGCGTGGGGTGGCGTGACACGATCTACTACGGGCCTACAGAGGGCCGAGCAGTAGCCGGTAGTGCTCCCCGAAGATTCGGCCGCCGCGCCCGCGCAGCAGCGGGTCGCGCAGCGCCGGCGGCACGTCCCTGGTCCGGTTGCGGTCCCGGGTCCGGTCCCGCACCCATCGGGTACGCGGACGACGACGACTCTCGTACGCCACCAGGGCCGCCTCCACACTGCCGGCGGCGCGCAGCGACTCCGCCAGCACCACCGCATCCTCCAGCGCCATTGCCGCACCCTGGGACAGCGTGGGCGCGGTGGCGTGGGCGGCGTCCCCGACCAGGAGCACTCTCCCCCGGTGCCAGCGGCCCAACTCGACCTCGTCGGTGATCCCGACGTGCACCCGGTCGAGTGCCGCCAGCACCTCCGGCACCGGGCCGCGGTAGTCGGCGAAGAGGTCGCGCAGCCGGGCCAGTGGGTCGGCAGGTGCCGCCGTGCCGGCCTCGTCGGCGTAGAGGTGCAGTCGCCCGGCGCCGATCGGCGCCATGAGGAACCCGGAGCGCTGGCCGAGCAGGGCGGTCCACTCGGTGACGGGCGGGCCGTCGCGCAGCACCGCCCGGTAGACCACCTGACCGACCGGGCGGGGCGGCCCGCCGAGCGCGGCCAGCGCGCGCACCGAGGAGCGTGGCCCGTCGGCGCCGATGACCAGGTCGTACTCGGTGGTGGTGCCGTCGGTGAAGGTGACCCCGACCGCCCCCGGCAGCAGTTCCAGGGTGCGGACCTCGGCACCGTGCCGGACGGCGCCGCCGGCGCCGCTGAGCAGCACCCGGTGCAGGTCGGACCGGGGTAGCGCCCGGCACTCGCCGACGCCGGCCCACAGGGTGTCGAGGTCGACCTCGCAGAGTCGCGCTCCGGTGGCGTCGAAGAACCGCTGCCGGTGGATCACCTGCCCGAGCGGGCGGACCGGGTGGTGCAGGCCGAGCCGGTGCAGCGCGCGGGCGGCGTTGCCGGGCAGGTAGAGGCCGGCTTCGGTGCACTCCCCCGGTGGCAGCTTCTCGGTGACGTCGGGCCGGAAGCCGGCGAGGCGCAGGGCCCGGGCCACGGCCAGGCCGGCGATGCCCGCGCCGACGACGAGAATGCGCAGGGGGGAGCCACCCATGGTGGTGTACGCCTCCGGAGGGGGAGCGGAACGCGTTGGAGGCAACACGCTACTCGGAGCGATCGACGCACGCCAGGGCCGATCGGCCGTCCGGAGCCGCTCGCCGGCGTGTCGAGACCGTGAGCAGGTAGCCCGTCGACAGCCGTCCGGTGGGGCACGGCAATCCGCACGATTCCTCACTTTGCCGCGTGCGGTTGCGCAGTAGTTTCAGGCATGTAAATGTGTCTTTGAGCGTGGGAGCGCTCCCGCACCACCCCACCACATCCGGCGCCCGGCATGCGCCGAGTCAAGGAGCGTCATGAAACGTCAACTTCGTGCCCTGGCCGCCGCCGGCCTGCTGCTCGCCGGCTCGCTGGTAGCAGTGGCCTTCGGCGGCACCGCCTCCGCCGACACCCAGATCTGCGAGCAGTACGGCTCGACGGTCATCCAGGGGCGGTACGTGGTGCAGAACAACCGCTGGGGCACCACCGCCCAGCAGTGCATCAACGCCACCAGCAACGGCTTCGAGATCACCACCCTGAACGGCAGCAGCCCCACCAACGGCGCGCCGACGGCGTACCCCTCGATCTTCTTCGGTTGTCACTACACCAACTGCTCCCCCGGCACGAACCTGCCGATGCAGGTGAGCCAGATCAGCAGTGCCACCAGCAGCATCTCCTACCGCTACGTCGGCGGGGCGACCTACAACGCGTCGTACGACATCTGGCTGGACCCGTCGCCCAAGCGCGACGGGGTGAACCAGATGGAGATCATGATCTGGCTCAACCGGCAGGGTCCGATCCAGCCCATCGGCTCGGTCGTCGGGACCACGAACCTGGCCGGCCGCACCTGGGAGGTCTGGCGGGGCAGCAACGGCTCCAACAACGTCATCTCCTACGTCGCGTCGTCGGCGGTCTCCAGCCTGAACTTCAGCGTGCTGGACTTCATCAACGACACCCGCAACCGGGGCGCGATCAGCAATTCCTGGTACCTGACCAGCATCCAGGCCGGCTTCGAGCCGTGGCAGGGCGGCGTCGGCCTCGCGGTGACGTCGTTCTCGGCCGCGGTCAACGGCGGCGGCCAGCCGCCGACCAACCCGCCGGGCGGCGCCCGGTGCGCGGTGAAGTACACGGCCAACTCGTGGAACAACGGCTTCACCGCCGACGTGCTGATCAGCAACACCGGGTCGAGCGCGATCAACGGTTGGACGCTGAACTACAGCCTGCCCGGCGGGCAGCAGGTCACCAACGCCTGGAACGCCACGGTGAGCCAGAGCGGGTCTGCGGTGACCGCCCGCAACATCAGCCACAACGGGTCCATCGCGCCCGGCGGCACGGCCAGCTTCGGCTACCAGGGCACGCTGAGCGGGTCGTACTCGTCCCCGACCAACTTCTCGCTCAACGGGGCAAGCTGCTCCCGGAACTAACCGGCTCCGCCAGTGACAGCGGGGGCGTGACCACCAGGTCACGCCCCCATTCTCGTTGGTCACACCCGGTTGATGAAGTACGGCCAGAATAGCCGGTGGTGCAGGACCCCGACCAACGTCACCGACCTTATTCAGTCACCGGTCCCCGCTAGCCCCTGGGTTTCAGCCTGACGGCGGACAGTCGCCCACGCCACCCTCGCCGGCAACGCCTGCCTCTGCCACCAATTTCAGCGAAGCTCAAATAAGAGCGCCACTGGCCCGGAGCCGTCCGAATAACGCATATCCGCGCTCCTTCGAATGCTCGTCCACTCCAGTGATCTCCACGCACCCTCCTGCTGGACGCCAAGCGGTCACCTCATCGCGTGTCTGGCCATGCCGGAAATGAGAAGTAGGGGTGTGCCGTCTGGCCACACCCCTACTGCTCACTCATGACCGGTCGACGTCAGCTCGCCCCTTTGCATGCGGACTGCGGAATGCTTAAACGCTCGGACTACCGCCACCGCCTCCCAGAGGGATGGGGGTTAGCGCATCTCTTCAGCCGAAACCGGCAATATGCACATGACGCGCTGGTTCAACTCATCATAAAGGAATATCGAGTCGAGCCCTTCATGCGACTTCAAGCGAATCATCTGGACGGATTCGGAGTCCGACCCAGAGACAGCATCCAGTATTTCCCGGGCCTTTATGCCGGATGGACTTGAATCCGGCAACCTTTCCACACGCCTCCTGTACGTTCGCCTAAGATCTTCGATGCTCACGCTCGAACTTTCGTACTCCACTAAGCCTTTCGAGACGGAGTCAGCCAGACGCGCCTCACCGAATCGCCGGAGCGCTGAGACGATTTCTCCGACCGGATCATCTTCCACCTGCGCAACTCCTCGGCGTTCTACGCTGAACAAGCAGGACCGAACTCGCCCAGCATGCTGATCTTGACGTCTGCCCCACTGAGAGGACCCTTCACCAAGACCTCGGCCTCCTCATAGATGTCGGGACTGTCGACCAGTTGGCTTGCGTAATTACCAGACTTGATTCGCATCGTAACGCCCGGACCGCCACCTTCCTGGCTAATATCATCCGCGATCGAGAGTTCCTTGGACCACGAAGTGAACTCGCTATTAGTGTTGCCGCCATTGTGGCGAGCGGGGTCATCGTGGCCACCAACGGGTAGGGCGATGCCTTGCTTTGCGTTGTCATAACCTGGGTGGCCCCACGGTACCCCACGGTAGAGGTAGTCGTCTCCACCCGAGTTATGCACCAGCACAGGCGCGCTACCCGCGAGCACGAAGTACGTGTGCATGCCCTTGATCGTCAGGTCATACATGCGCTTCTTGCCCGAGTAAGAGTTGACAGTCACTACCGTTACGGCTTGGTCATTAACGCTTAGGAGGCGCTCGCCCGGCCTAAGATCTCCGGCGTCTACCCAGCCCTGTCGGTCGCTGCTCCAGAACGGATGGTGTTGAGTGGTCCGGACAATTTCCCTACGACCACCCGCCATTTTCAATGCAAGGTCAGTCAAATCCATGTCAATGTTCACATGGGTCGCTACGACACTTCTTGACCCTGCCCGCCCAGTCAAGGGGTCCGCAGCTATTACGCGGTCATTCAAGCCAATGTCTTCGATACGCTTCACGGACCCGTCGGCAAGCAACACCAGCGTGCCCGGCCCGAAGCTGTGGCAACCCTTCTTGAGGAGCGTCTTCGCTCCGTCAATTAACTCACCAAGGAGACCCTTAGCGCGAGTGGCGAGATTAGCGAACTTCTTCCACTTCCATGGCGCACCGTATCGCGCGGCGAGTTTCCCGAGTGCCCCACCGATGGCGGAGCTAGCGATATTGATGGCAGTGCTGACGCAGCCACCCATGTCGCCCTTGACGAAGCAGTCCAGAGCATCGGTTATGCCCAGCTCGTCCATCATGATCTTGGCGAGAGCCTTGGCGGCGTTCAGGACCTTCTGCTTCGCCCGCGCGATGCGGGCCTGCCGCTCCTTCTCTGCTGCGGCAGCCGCCGCCGCCCGGCGGTCCTCGTCGCTGGCCCGGGGGTTGTTCCAGGCGTTCTTGGTCGGCTCGTCCGGGTCGTACGCCCCCGAGCACCCACCACAACCGTCGTTGTGACCCTTGACGTCGTGGTAGTTGCCGTACATGTCCTCGTAGTCGGCACCGGGACCGCAGGCGTCGTCGGAGCACGCCTTGAGGCCGTCGGGGTCGGAGAACGAGATCGGGTTGTTGTTGGCGTACGCGTACCCGTGCATCTGCTGCGGGTCGCTGTTGTCGATGATCGGGTCGACGGAGATGAACCGACCGGTGACCGTGTCGTACTCGCGGGCGCCGATGTTCACCAGGCCCGTGGTCGAGTCCTGGTTGCCGTTGACGAAACCCTTCTCCGTCGGCCACTGCCCCGGTGCCGGGCTCCCGCCACGGGCCTCACCGAATGGCGTGGTCCGCCGGTGCACGATGGCACCGTTCTCGTCGACCGTCGCCTGGCCCGTGCCATGGTGGTCGGACGCGACGTAGTGCAGGCCGTTGATCTTCCGGACGATCGTGCCGCCGCCCGGCAGGGAGTAGTAGCGGGTGCCGTCGGTCGCCTTGGTGGTGTGGTCGAGCCGGATCTCCATGCCCGGCAGGTAGAGAGTCGTCGCCGTCGGCTCCTTGCGGAGCATCCGGGAGCCGTCGACGTCGTACAGGAAGCTGGTCTTCTTACCTGCGGCGTCGGTGACGGACTCCAGGTTGCCCTCGGCGTCCCACTTCAGGGTCTGGTCCTCGCCGACCTTCGTTCGACGCGTCGTGTTGCCCGCGGCGTCGTAGCCGTACTCGTGGAGCTTCGACCCCGCCGACGTCGTCTCGGTCATCGAGCGCAGGGTGTGCGGCTGCGGCTGGCCCGCGGCCGGGTAGGTGTAGGCGCGCTCCTTGATCGAGGTGCCGTTGGCGGCGAACTGCGACTCGGTCTTGCGGTTGCCGACCACGTCGTAGGTATAGGCGTGGTGGTACGGGGCCACTCCGCCCACACCCGTCGTCGACGGGCCTCCGGCGCACGGGTCGGTGGCGGTGCTTGCCGACGTCCACGCCCGATCCATCCGGCGCAGGTAGTCGTAGGTGAAGCACTGCACGTCCCGGGTGCCCGACGGAGTGTCGGCGATCTGGGTGATGTTGCCCGACGCGTCGTAGCTGTAGCGGGCGTCGATGTCGATGACCGGCGCGCCGCTACGGTCCAACCGCTGGTTGGTCAGGCGCTTGGAGCCCTGCTCGTACCCGTAGGTCGACCAGACCTTGTTGGCGCCGAGCTTCGCCTCGGTCTGGATGACCTCACTGGTGGTCGAGTAGTCGACGTCCGTCAGGTACGGCACGTCGCCCTCGGTCGCGATCAACCGCTCCATGCCGTCGTACGTGTAGGCGATGCTCTCGATCGGCAGGCCTCCACCGTCGGACATGCCCGTCGCTGCGACGGTGCCATCCAGGTTGTACTCGGCCGCGAAGCTGTACATCCCGGCGAGTTCGGCGCCGGCGTGCTCGGGCACCTGGTAGAAAGTGGCGTGCGGCCGGTAGAACTCGTCGTAGCCGGTGTGGTAGGTGGCGTACTCGGCGCCGTCGATCCACCGGCTCGTCATGGAGAGCTGCCCGAGCATCTCCAGGTCGTAGGTCCAACTGCTGAGGAGTACGCCGGTCTCGGCCGCCCCCTGGTAGGTGGCGGTCGTCCGGCCGATCGCGTCGTAGGTGGTGCTGATCGTCTGCTGCACACCATTTGTGGTGCTGGTGAGGCGGTCCAGATTGTCGTAGCTCATCGTCGACGTACCCGCATCCGGGTCGATCGACTTGACCTTGCGGCCGAGCTGGTCGTACTCGTGCTTCCAGACGTTGCCGGCGGGATCGGTGACCGTCGCGAGCTGGCCGGAGCGGTTGTAGGTGTAGTCCGTCTTGTCGAAGGCCCCCGCTGGCCCGGCGCCCTTGTATTGGAGCAGCTGAGTCTTCTGGCCGATGGCGTTGGAGATCGTCGTGGTGGGGGTGCCACCCTCCGGCGGGTCGACCGACACGCGGTCGCCGCCGTACGTGGTGCTGGTGCGCCACTTCTCGTTGCCCGCTACCGCGAAGATCTCCGCCTTGACCCGGTCGGCCCCGTCGTAGACATAGAGCGTCTGGCCGTCGACCTCGCCGTTACGTGCAGGGAAGATGGCGTCGGTCGGAGCACCGGCCGCGTTGTAGGTCGCATACGTCTTGTCCAGATTTCCGGTCGCGGTGTAGAAGGTATCCGCGATCATCCGGGTGCCGTTCGGCCCCTCGG
Organism: Micromonospora sp. NPDC049230; assembly: GCF_040647875.1. Classification (NCBI taxonomy): domain Bacteria; kingdom Bacillati; phylum Actinomycetota; class Actinomycetes; order Micromonosporales; family Micromonosporaceae; genus Micromonospora; species Micromonospora sp. NPDC049230. The sequence continues at coordinate 73,732 of NZ_JBEZCZ010000023.1, read as the reverse complement.
TCTGCACCTGGCGTGGCCGCAGCAGGCCGTCGTGCAGCTTGTACTCGACGCTGTACGAACCGTCGTTCTGCCGCTTCTCAGTCTTGACCGCGACCGGCTTGTCGGTGCGGATCAGGTAGTTGTACTTGATGCTCGGGCTCAGCCCCGTCGCGCCGGTACGGTCCGGCATCCACACCTTGGCCATTCGACCTAGCGCGTCGTACTCCAACTGGCTGACCAGGTTGTTCGGGTCAGTCTGCTTGATCGGGCTGCCCCAGGCCGGGGCGTACTCGGTGGTGGTGACGTGACCGAGCGGGTTGGTTTCGACCACCTTGGTGGTGAGGCCGTTCGTCTCGGTGTACTCGGTGGTGGTGGTCTTGCCCATCGCGTCGGTCGCGGTGAGCGGTCGACCGTACGCGTCGAAGGTCCCCGACGCGGCGGTGATGAAGGTGGCCGTGGTGCCGTTGTGGCTCGCCAGCCGTTCCGAAGACGTGGGGTTGCCCAGCGTCGGCGCCACCCCGAAGGCATTGCCGTCGTAGAGGGTCCGGGTGTCGGAGATGACCTGGGTCTTCCGGTCCACCGGCGAGGTGCCACAGGCCACCGACAACGACTCGGTCTGCGCCACCAGGCTGTACAGGTGGATGCTGGGGTTGTCCGCGTAGGTGGTGGTGTTGCACGCCTCGTCGCCCGTTACGTCGACGTCGCCGAGGTTCTCGGTCGTGGTGACCCGACCGAAATCCGTGTCGAAGGACGAGATGTTCTTGGTCTGCCGCCAGCCACCGGTGGCGAGCGCCACGAAGTTCTGGGTCACCGAGGTGTTGGTGAACCACGCCTTATTGGCACCCCAGCTGTGCGACTCGGTGGCGGTGTTGTGCCGCCACGGGGTGGCGATGCTGCGGCTGACCACCGAGGCGCCGTCGTAGACGGTGCTCTCCAACTGGTGGCCGGAGAACTCGTCGTAGTCGATGTGCGTGACGCCAGCGGAGTCCTCCACCCGGATGTCCCGGGTGTCGGTGCTGTTCGGAATCTTGTCGCCGTGCATGCCGCGCAGATAGCGGTACTCGGTCCTGGTGGTCTGGGTCTGGCCGTTGCCGACGGTGACGATGACCTTGCCATAGCCCCGCCACTCGCTCCAGGTGAGGTCCTTCGGGTCGGAGATCCCGTCGGGTTCGGCCTTCCGCCAGGCGGCGCCGTCCCGGTAGTCGTACTTGGTGACCATGTCCGGTGCGCCACCGGTGCGGTCGGTCTCGACGACCGCGGAGACCACGTACTTGAAGAACCAGTCGGTGATCGGATCGCCGCTGCCGTACGGGTTCCACTTGACCGGGTAGCAGCGCTGCGTGCTGTTGCCCTCGGTCGGCAGCGTGCTCTTGGTGCAGTCCGGATCTGCGTAGTTGACGTCGATCTGGCCACCGGTGTCCGTCCAGACGGTCGCGAGACGGGGCCGGACCAGCGGACCGATATTGTCGTTGTCCCGGTCGACCCGGTTCGGCAGCTGGAGATTGCCCAGTTCCACCGACGGCATGGCGATGTCGGCGCCGTACAGGCCGGTGTGGGTGATCTTGTGCAGCCAGAGGGTGCGGGAGGCGTCACCGTTGTCGAGGAGCTGGTGGTCGAGCTTCCAGGTGTCGACGGGGGCCCAGCCGCTGCCCTCACGGATCTCGGTGGTGATGTCGGTCAGCCGGGCCCGGGTCCAGAAGGTCGGCGTGATCTGGTCCGGCTTGCACCTGGTGTCTTTGGTGCAGTTGCGGTCGAAGGGCACGTCCGGCCAGTACGGCGCGGTGGTCGTGTTCAGATCCTGCGGGTCGCAGTCGATGGAGCCGGTCGCCAGACACCGCTCCTTGACGTCGAACCGCACCCGGGCCGGAGCGTTCGTGGTGTAGACCGCGTTGTGTCGCTGCCCGTAGTCGATCCGCTTGAGGTAGCCGCCGCGGTGGTAGGGCACACCGTTGACATCGGTGCGCTTGCCCCGGGCGTAGTAGTTCGTCTCTGGGGTGTAGAAGTAGGAACTGACGTTGCCGTAGCGGTCCTTGACGTAGTCGAGGCTCCACCGCCACGCCTGGTTACAGTGCGAGGCGGTGAAGCCGTCCTTCGGGCTGTTGCACGGTTCCTTGGCGTCGTCACCGTAGACCGGCAACGTCCAGGTCGACCCGGTGACCTCTTTGTTGGCGGTCCAGCCCGGCAGCTTGTTCAGGCCGAAGTAGTACTCCGTGCCGTCGGTCGTGGTGACCTTCCAGTGCTCACCGTCATCGTCGCCGTTGTCCGCACCGGTGAACCGCTCCACCTTCGAGCCGTCATCGGTGGCGAACCTCCAGGTGTCGCCGCTCTTGACCAACTCGGTGGACTTGCCGTTGAGCAGGATGGTGGCGTTGTCGTACGCCCAGCACTGGTCGGCGTACTGGTCCTGGCCGTCCTCGGCGCAGGACTTGTAACGACGCTCGATGTGCCCGGGCTCGTAGTTGAAGCCCTCACCCAGCCAGGAGCCCTGGTTGTTGGTCGTGGCGGTGCGGCCGTCGACCGACTGCGACGAGTACGCGAGGTTGATGCCCGGAGCGCCGCCACCGGGAACCGGGGGTGTTCGTAGCGGGTAGCTCCAGGAGAACCCGCCGGTGGACGGCGCCACCGACCACTTCGACGACGGGGCGAGCTTCGTCGCCCCGTAGTCGCCCTGCGAGGAGGACTCGGTCGCGGCCAACGCGAAGGTCGCGCCCGTCGCGGCCGCGCTCACCGTGGCGAACACCGTACGCGACTCGCTGTCGTTGACGGTCGGCACCGGTTCCGCCGCACAGCCGGTCTTCTCCGGGGTGGTCAACGCACAGTCCGGCAGCTTCACCAGCTTCAGGCGCGACCCGAAGTCGCCGCCGAAAGCGCCGGCCAGGCCGTCGTAGCCGACGCCGAGTTGGATGTCGCCGGCACCCTGCTGGCCGTCGGCGCGATTCACCCGCACCAGCGGGCCGTCGACCCTTGCCCGCTCGGAGGCCGCGCGGTCGAGCACCTCGACGCGTACCTTCGCCGGTGCGGAAGCCGGCGACGTGCCGGCCTTCTTCGCCGGGTTGGCGCCGGCCGACACCGAGACCGCGAGGCCGCCGGCCCTGCCGGTCGCGGCCGGTCCGCGTGCCGTCGACCCAGCGGCGGTACGCGCGCCGGCCTGCTCGGCTGCGCGGGCGGGCGCGGCGGGTACCGCGATCTCGGTGGCTCCCGCGGCCGGCCAGGTGACCTTGGCGGGCGTGGTCGTGGCGGGCGCCGCGGCCGGGTTGGCCGTACGCGGTTTCACGCCGAGGGGCGCACGGTTCGGAACGGTCTTGCCGACGTCGGTCGCCGTCGGACGTTTGCGCTCGGCGGCAGCCGATGCGGGGGCGTTGACGACCTGGATGACGCTCGCGCACATCACGACGGTCATCGCCCAGGACACCTGTCGCACTGTCCGGCGCTGCACCGCGCCGGACGTGCCCAGAAGTCGGGAGAACATCCACCCTCCCCAGGGTTGTCGGACAAAAGGCATGAGGCGTCGGGGCCGCCCTCGCAAGGACGGCCCCAACGCTTGTGGTGTCAGAGGTTGGGCTGCTCGACGATCAGGCGAGTCCGGTCGATCTTGACCTTGTCGGCGACGCCGTTGTAGATCCGAATGTCGTCGATCGCCCCGGACAGGTTCTCCCGCTCGGCGCCGTTCACGAAGGACCGGCCGAACTGCACGTTGCCGAGGGCGGGCAGCGGCTTGTCCAGTTGGAAGCCAAGGGCCTGACCGTTGAGATAGAACAGCAGCTCGCGGCTGTACCCGTTGTAGACCAGCGCGACGTGGTCGCCCTTTCCGATCTTGGTAGGGGCACTCTCGTGCTGAGTCGCCTCGTACACCGCTGAGCTGCCGGTGTCGGTGGTGGCAGCCATCTCCCAGCGACCATCGTTATTACCCCGAAGGACCACGACGCTGTTGTTGTTGGCACCCTTGATGGAGATCGCCGTCATCGGATGGTTCTGCGAACCGCTGGTGAACCGCACGCGAGCGGAGATGGTGAAACTTCCCGCCGCGTCGACGACCGGGGTGGTCGTCTCGGCGTACTGGCCGGCGAGACCCTGGAACTGCAGGTAACCCGAGCCCATCATGCCGGTGATCGGATTGCTCTGGACGAGGGTGTTCTCCTGCCCGAGGCGCAGCGCCTCACCACCGGCGTCATAGTTTGGGCTGGACTTGTTGGCCTGGGTGCTCAGCTGCCAGTAGCCCTTCCGGTCCAGCTTGTGCTTCTCCAGGCCAGCCGTGTCCTCGCTGACGACCGGACGGTCGAAGACGGAGACGTCCGCCATCGCGCCCTTCCAGAAGTCGGAGTATCCGCCGCCCTTGTAGGTGTGTCGGCCGAACTGGAGGGCGCCACGGGACTCCACGAGTGAACGTCGGTCCTTGACCACGGGGGCACCCGTACCGACCTGGAGGGAGATCTTGTTGTTCGTGCCGTCGAAGACAGCCGTGACGAAGGTCCAGGCGGTGGTCGCCGGACCCGCGTTCACCCTCCACTCACCCAGGTTGATGACATCGTTCGTCGGCATCCGGAAGAACCAGCTGCCCTGGTCGACACCCAGGCTGAAGCCCGGCTCGCCGGTGGCGTCCTGACTGACCGCCACCTGGCGCCGGTTGGGATCGTCCACCCGGAACCAGCCGGTGAGAGAGAAGCTGCGGGCGGTGCCCACCACCGAGTTCTCGGTGACGAGGTACGCGTTGGACGTGCCGTCGAAGGTGGCAGCCGTGTCCCACGGGCCGAGTGACCCCGCCACGCCGAACGTGACGCCACTACCGATCTTGGCATCGTGCGAGCCGAGTTGGTCGCTCGCCACCTTGGCGGTGGCGATGTCCGACAGTGGCCACTGCGCAATCGGTGGACGCTTACCCACCCGGAAGGTGCAGGTGGCGATAGTGCTGGATCGTTTCGCCACGTCGATCGCCTTCACGAAGAGCTGGCGCGGCCCTTCCTTGTCGGGCGTCCACTTGATCGTCACCGGGCCACCGCTCGTCGCCGGCTTGACCGACACCGTGGCGCTGTCGTTGAAGTTGTACTGGTACTCCACGACGTCGGTGGCAGCCGAGTCGAAGGTGAAGCTGCCCTGGACCCCGATGGAGCCGCGCCACTGGTCGTCGTCGAGACAGTCGGCAGTGGTGTCGGCCGCGTCATCGGGCAGATACTCCGGCGAGTCCACATCCGGGGCGCTCGGGCTGGTGGTGTCGTACAGGAACTGGCAGACGTTACGCGCGCCGTCGGAACTCCAGGGCCCCCAACTCACACCGTCACTCGCCCGGACCTCCCAGGAGATCGGCACGTTCTGCGCGATGTCGGACGGCACGTAGTAGCTGAACACCGAGCCGCTGGCCTTCAACGGCGTGGTGTAGCTGCGGGTCTGCAGACTTCCACCGTCCGGCGTCCAGGTGACCTTGAACTCGGCCTTGACCTGCTCGGTGTGCGCGGACGAGTGGTCCGGGTCCCGCAGGACGGCGTTGAGCCGCGGCGGAACGTCCGAGTAGGGCGCGGCCGAGCCGTACACGCAGCCGCCGCCGGGCGACATCGTCAGCTCGGACTCGTTCGCGATCACCGGCGCCCGGTTGTAGCGGACGGAGAGCACGCCGTTGTCGCAGAACCGCTTCGTGTGCGTGGAGTCGCTCTCGTTGACCGACCGGAGACCGAGCGTGACACTGCTCCAGCCCTTACTCACCGCCGTTTGGACCGCGGCCTTGGCTTCCCATTCGGTGTTCTGGTTCGTCGAGGTGCACGACGACTGCACCTTGGTCGGCGAGTTGTTGGCCAGGTGCGTGGCACCCGACCACCCCGACCCGCCGGGCTGGTTGCCCCAGTTCGTGCTGGACTTGATCCCGGACGGCATGAGGTAGAGCGCCGCCGCGCGGGCGGTGGTGTTGTAGACGTGCTGCAGGGTCACCCGGAACTTGGCCTCCAGGATGGCCTTGCCGGCGTACGGTGTGGCCAACTGGTAGAAGATGCGCTTGACCTTGGAGTTGTTGCACAAGCTCGGGCAGAGACCGATGCGCTCGTGTCGGTTGGTGTCGAACTTCCAGTACTCCTCGGACGGATAGCCGCTGTCGACCATCGCCCAGGCGCTGTTGGTGCTGCTCTGCCACACCGGGTCCACGTACACCGGGTAGGTGGTGTCCGGGCTGGCGAGCATCGCGGCGTCCGGAGTGAGGCTCAGCGTTCCCTGGGTGTAGTCGAGGCCGACCTTCGCCACCCGCGAGTCCTCCCCGGGACCCCGGGCCGAAGCGTCGCCCGGGTCCGCGGGCTCGGTGGTTACGGCGGAACCGCGCTGGGCCTCGCCGCCGCCTTCCTGGTTGCCGCTGTCCCACATCGTCGGGGCGTCGGCCTCCATCACCGGGTTGCCGGTGGCGGGATCGAGAGCGACCACGCCACCTTCCTCGGTCTCTTCGATGTCGAGCCCTTCCCCTGTCACTCCCAGCCGGAGGTCCCGCAACTCGGGCAGGTTCGCGGCCTCGGGGGTCTTCAGCACCAGAACGTGGGAGAAGCCCTCGACCGTGACGTTGGCCACCAGGTCAACGTCGGGGAAGACCTCCGGGTAGGTGGCCTGGTCGCCCGAGATGGTCGGGGTGGGCAGGGAGTTGGGCCAGGTGAGCGTCATGACCCGGAAGTCGCGCTGGACCACCATGAGGGGCGTGGTGCCACCGCCGGACAGACGCATGTCGAGCAGCGCGGCAGTTGGAGTGATCGTCCCGTCCGCCTGAACCACGAGCGCCGCGCTGGCCGGCACCCAGGCGTCACCCCGAAGGACTCGCACCGCCTGGTTGTACTCGTTGGCGATGAGCGTCCCGTCCGGCTGGGCGAAGACGTCCCGGTACTCGCCGCGCTGTGCGAGCACCTCGACGGGCTGGTTGAGGTCCGCCGCCGCGATCAGTGCTTCGGCTTCGGTGTCGCGCACCGGGTCGGTCTCCAGGGCGGCCACCGGCGTGGTCGGTGGGGCCGGCTCGGGAGCGGCCACGTAGGCGGTGCCGGCCAGCAGGCCGGCGAGGCCGACCGTGAGGCCGAGCGTGAAGAGCCGACCCCGCTTTCTCGTACGACGCGCCACCGTCAGGTCCTCCCCCGTTGAACTGCGCACATTCATGTTCTTCATCAGTTGACCGCCGCCCCGAACGTGCTCACGTTGGCCGGGAAGCCGTTCACGCCGGGCTGCCAGGTGTCGGTGGGCGCCGTCGACCCGCCGGCCAGGTTCGACCAGGTGAAGCCGTAGACGGCGTCGGTGCCGTACGGGGTTGCCACCAGGAGCCGCTTCGACGTGGCCCCGAGCGACGTGCCGACGATCTCGCTCACGCGGGGGTTGCCCGGCAGGCTCGTCCCGTTGCGTTCGATCTTCACCGGAGCGCTCGTCGAGGACAGCGCGGGAAGGACCCACACCTGGCCGACGTCGCGTACGGCGACGCGCCCGTCCTCAGTTGGGACGTAACCGTCCCAACCTGGAACGCCCAGCGCGATGAACATCGTCGAATTGGTGCTCTCGACTGCCGGGTTGGTGTTCACCACCATGACCTTCTCGCCCAGGTAATCGCCGGAGTCCAAGTTTGGCTGCCGTGGATCGAACCTGACCAACCTGGCCAGCTCAATGGAGTTGGCTGCGGTGACGTGGTAGACCTCCGCCGTGCCGACGTCCGATATCGGCCGGTATGGTGGGTTGCGCTCAACATCCTCACCAGGCGCGCCAACTACCACCAGCGAATCCGGGGTGCCCTGCGGTGATCCGACTGGCCGATACGGTGCGATGGCGATCGACTTACCGAAGTTGTCGTTCGCCTCGGCAGCATTCCAACCCGGCGAGCCCTGGTTGAGCTCGACGGCGTGCGTGGGCAGCCCACCGGTCAGGATGTGGCTGAAGACGTTCACGGTGCCGGCGAACGCCTCGGTGCCGATCGCCTCACCCGGCGAGCTGACGCCCCAGTGGTACGTGGAGGCCGCCACCGCGTACCCGGTGCGGTCGTCGGTCTCGGCGACGCCGGGGATGCCCGCACCCTGACTGAGCGCCACGTTCACGTCGCCCCGGATGTAGTGGACGATGCCGGTGACCGGGGCGGCGAGGCCTTCACCGGGCGCGCCGATGACCAGGTACGACTGGCCACTGGCCGTCCGACTGCCGGCTACCGCGTAGCCGAACCAGTCGTGGGCCTCGGCCGCGTCCGGCACGTTCGTGACGTCCTGGTGATAGGTCAGCGAGTCCGGCCCCTTGGCCAGCCCTGCCGGCGAGCCGAGCAGAACGAGCACGACGCCGGCGTCCTGCAGGCCGGAGACATCCTGGAACGGGACACCCACCGCGAGGTCGGTGCAGCCGTCGTTGTTGGCGTCGTACGAGGAGATCGAGGTGCCGAAGCGGTCACCAGGCTCGGGCGCGCCAGGCACCTTGTCGACGCCCTCCTGGAGGGTCTGCACCGTGGAGCTGCCGCCATAGCTGACGTGCACCTGCCCGGCGCGGATCTGGCTGTTCGCCGTGGCCTCGGGGTCGGCGATCGCGACGTCCGCGACGCCGTCGCCGTTGAAGTCACTCTCCGTGCCGCTGGTGCAGCCGATCGCCGGTGGAGCTGTGGTGTAGACCTGCATCTCGCAGAACGACGACCAGCGGTCGCTGCCGGTCACGCCGTCGGACGCCTTGACCCGCCAGCGGTAGATGCCGCCGTCGGCGAAGGCGCCGGCCGGGACCGTCGTCGCGGCGGTGGCCCCGTTGCCGACACCGCTAAGGACGGCCGAGCCGATCGGTGTGTCGGCGTTCATCGCCCACCACTCGAAGGTGACCGACATGGCGGTCCCCTCCGCGTCGGAGACGGTGGCCTTGAGCTGCGGGGTCACCGTGTTGACAGTGGGGCGACCGGAGCCGGTCACGCAACTGGTGGCCGGCGCCGTCGACCTCGCGGTCACCGCCGGGTACGAGTTGTACGTCACGACGGCCTTCGGCACGCTCGTGGCGCCGGAGTTGCGGGACCCGAACTGCTTGAATGCCTTGGATTCGGTCTCATCGGTCGCCCGTAGGCCCATGTCCGCGCGGGTGTCGCCCGCGTTGGCCGCCCGTTGGAAGAAACTGGTGGCGGTTATGCCGACCCAGTTGTCGTCGCACGACGCGTCGTAGCCGGCCGACGCCGTGGAGGTGCTCTCCAACTGGTTCCAGGCCGGCTGGCTGCTCCACACGATGTCGTCGGCGATCGAGCCGGTCGTCCACAGCTCCCAGGACCGTGCGGCGCAATCCACCGTCCACCAGTTCCACAGCGAGATGGTTGCCGAGTTGATCTGCTTGCCGACCAGGGCGGCCGTGTCCCAGCGGGCAAACGACCGGGTGATCGGGCCGGTCGTGCCGAGCTTGCCGAGCCGCAGGTCCTTCTCGCCGTCCTGGTCGACGCTCTCGTTGGCCTGCACGAAGGTGTCGAAGGTGGTGGAGAGGGGGTTGATCTGCGGGTCGATGGTGATCGGATACTTCCGCTCCGGTGCCGCGAGCCACTTCTGGTCCGGCGTGAGGGTCAGCGCGAGGCCACCCCGCGTGGCGGCTCCGGCGACCTTGGCGACGGCGGAGGTGACCGGCACTTTGCTGGTGGGCTCACCCTGCGCGTCGACCCGCGCGTCCCACATCTTCAGCGCCGGGGTCTTCGCGATGGTGCGGCCCGTCGCGTCCTTGATGGCGAGGTCGCCGCCCACGCCGCGCTGGATGTCCGCCACGTTGGGACCCGTCACCGGCAGCGACATCCTCGCAACCCGACTCAGGGCGTCACGGGTCTTCACCACGAACAGCGTCTCCTGGCCGACCCGGCTCGCCCGGACAACGAGGTCGACGCCGGGAAGCGCGTCCACGTAGGTGGCGCGGTCCTCGCGCAGTTGCGGCTCGGGCAACGCACCGGCCCAGTTGACCGCCACCCGGTCGTCGCCCTTGCCGACCACTGCCAGCTCGTGGGTGCCGTCCGGCCGAGGGCCGGAGATCGTGAGGTCGAAAGGGTGTGCCGCGGGGCGGACGGTGCCGTCGGCATCGCGACGGAGGGTGAGGTCGACCGGAACCCAGTCGTCACCACGGCGGACCCGGGTCGGTCCGAGGGACAGCTCTGCCCGGAACTGCCCGTCGGGCAGGGCGAACACCTCGGTGGTCTCGGAGGTGAGGCTCTTGACCCACACCGGTTTGCCGGTACTTCGCGCGGTCTGTGCGGCGACCGCCTCGTCGGACCTGTTCTGTACGCCACCCGTTACGCCATCGGGCCCGGCGGCGAGGTACTCCGCCGGTTCGCCCGATATGCCAGCCAATGCGACCGCCGTCAGCACGGCAACACCTGCCGCAAGGCATGAACGAACGGTGGCAGTCTTTCGACCTGCCACGAACCCCTCCCCCGTGTGTCCCTGATATCGATCGGGACTGTAGGTAGAAGTCCGCTCTACGCACAAGTAGCGTCACAAACAGTGAGGACGAAGGTGGCAATCCACCGATTTCGCCATTGTCGGTGACACAGTGGAGTCTTCCCTGTTCAGACCGGGTTGACCGGCGGCCCTCCGCCAGCCCTGGTCAATCGCCATTTGCCCGACAATCGAAGGCCAAAAACATTTGCCCGGCAGGCGGAGATCCAACCACCACAGTAGACCGCACCCGGCACTCCATTCGGGCCACACGGCCTCGTGCGGTCCCCAGTGCCGTCGGCGGCGAAAGCAGCCCCACACCGATCGGACCCGGGCCGCTCGACTACTCACAGGTCTGCGAATTGACGAGTCGACACGCCTCCCACCTGCGAAGGCGCTCATATCGATGACAAGCCGACCGCCGCCAATCCCGAATAGTGGACGCTCTCGTCGCCATTGCCCAAGGCCGGCGGAGAACGTCACCCCAGCGGGGTTGACCACGCGGTCACCAGCAGTACCAGGAGGGACAGTGCCCCACCTCGGCTTCTCGTCCGACAAATCCTGGTACTGGACATCAGCCACCGTCATGATTCACTCGGGTTACCTGAAGTCGGGGCATCATCGCGCCCGGGACTCCCCGACTTTCAGAAAGTCGAGTCGATCAAGCCCGGGCGGTCGAGGTCAGGCGCGGGCGGCCGAGGTCAGGCCCGGGTGAGCCGGACGGCGTCGGCGATGACGGGGTGGCGCTGTTGTAGCCCGAGTTCGTCGGCCACCAGGCCTCGACCCGGTAACTGCCCGCCGCCGGCACGTTGAACCGGTACCAGGCGGGGTCGCTGGCCGCGACCGGCTCGGCGTAGCGGTAGTCGGCGCCGTACCGCTGGCTGGAGAACGTGGACACGCCCCAGTTGGCGCTGGCGGTGAACCGACCGGTGGTGGTGTTGTCCACGGTGGAGGACCATGCCGTGCCGCCGGCCATCCGCGCCGCGACGTCGGCCCGCATGACGTTCAGGTCGATGAACGACGGGTCGATCTTGCCGGTGGTGCTGGTCTCCCGGTGGCCCCGGGCGTGGCTGCCGTCCCGGCCGAGCCGGGTGAGCACGGCGGCGGTGGCGGCGAGCGACGCGTTGTACTGGGCGGCGGTCATCTCCTGGCTGACGCCGTTGTAGTCGATCTCCCACCCGATCATGAGCGTGTTGCCGTCCCCGGCGGGGATCGGCCCGCTGCCGCCGCTGACCCCGGCGTGGTTGCAGCGGCCGGCGGAGATGACGTGGAAGACGCCGTGGTAGTCGACGAGGGCCTGGCACAGCGGCCCGGGCAGGTCGGAGCGGCCGTTGACGCAGACGCCGAGCGCCGGGCGCGGGTTGCTGGCGCTGGAGGTCGAGGCGGTGTGGTGCCAGAGCACCCCGATCGGGTCGAACGAGCCGGGCCGCATCCGGTTGAGCCAGTCGCCCTCGACGACGACCTGGACCCCGGCGCCACGCAGGACGTCGACGAGCCATCCGATCGTCGCCATCAGGCTTCGCGGAGCAGGTCGGCCAGGCACTCGGCCTTCGGTGCGGCGTTCGCCGGGGTGGGCCGGGCGACGACGGTCAGCGCGGCAGCCACCAGGGCGGGGATGCCGAGCACGCCGCGGCGGCGCAGACGGATGGATGGTGATCGGGCCATGACGATCCTCCAGCGACGGCGGGTGCTAACGCATCGACGAACGTGATGACGGGCACGTTATACCGTCATAAACGTCGATGTCGATGCCCTTCAGCACCGAATCAGCCTCTGAAGGAAACCGCCAAGTCAGACCTCGCCGAGGGCGTCGATGTCGCGCATCTCCTCCGCCGTCAACGAGAAGTGGAAGACGTCGAAGTTGGCGGTGATCCGCTCCGGCGTCACCGACTTCGGGATCGCCACGATCTCGTGGTCGATGTGCCACCGCAGCACCACCTGCGCGGGCGAGACCCCGTGGGCGGCAGCGATCCTGGTCAACACCGGATCACTGAGGTCGCTGGTCTTGAACGGGCTGTAACCCTCAAGCACCACACCCCGGTCCCGGTGCTCGGCGTGTCGCTGCCGGTCGTACAGCGCCGGGCTCCACTCGATCTGGTTGACCGCCGGATTCTCCTCGGTCGACTGGATCAGCTCGTCGATCTGCCCCGTGCTGTAGTTGCTGACACCGACCGCCCGGACCAGATTCTCGTCCCGGGCGGCCAGCAGCTCACGCCACAGCGGGATGCTGTCCGACGGCGACGACGGCGGCCAGTGGATCAACCACAGGTCGATCTGGTCGACGCCGAGCGCCTCCAGGCTGGCCTCCAACGTCGCGCGCTCCTGGCCCACCCGGTTCGGCGGGAGCTTGGTGGTGAGGAAGACGTCCTCCCGGCGCAGCCCACTCTCCTGCACCGCCCGACCGACCTCGCGCTCGTTGCCGTACACGGTGGCGGTGTCGACGTGCCGGTAGCCGGTGTCGAGCGCGGCCAGCACCGCGTCGTAACCGGCCTGGCCGGTGGCCTGCCAGGTGCCGAAGCCGAGCAGGGGCATCCGTACGTCGCCCGGAAGCAGAACTGTGGGCTGGTCGGTGAGGTCCATGAGGTCCGTTCTACCCCGCCGAGCCCCCGGCCGCGAGCGAACCGGACACTCCGGCATCCAGCGCACCGATCCGGTTTGCCGCAGAATGCGGGTGTGACCTACCGGTCGGACCCGGATTGCGTGCCGGGGCGCGGCCGGCGCTGGTTGAGCATCGACGCGGTCTGACGGCGAGGAGCGACGTGTACCTGACCCATCTGGACTGCCCGCGCTGCGGCAAGGAGTACGCCGCCGACGCGCTGCACAACCTCTGCGAGTGCGGGTCCCCGCTGCTGGCCCGCTACGACCTGCCGGCGGTGGCGGAGGTCCTCACCCCGGAACGCTTCGGACTGCGCCCGGCCGACCTGTGGCGCTACCGGGAGCTCCTGCCGGTCGGCGACCCGCGGCACGTCACGACGCTCGGCGAGGGCTGGACTCCGCTGCTGCGGGCCCCGGCGTACGGCGCCGAGATCGGCATCGCGGACCTGATGGTCAAGGACGAGGGGTTGGTCCCGACCGGGTCGTTCAAGGCGCGCGGCGCGGCGGTGGGCGTGAGCCGGGCCCGCGAGCTGGGCGTCGAACGGATCGCGATGCCCACCAACGGCAACGCCGGGTCGGCCTGGGCCACGTACGCCGCGCGGGCCGGGATGGGCGCGACAATCGTCATGCCGCTGGAGGCCCCGGCCATCTGCCGGCGCGAGTGCGTCGCCGCGGGGGCCGACCTGCGCCTGATCGACGGGCTGATCAGTGACGCCGGCCGGTGGGTCGCCGAGCTGGTCGCGGAGTCGAACGGGGCGATCTTCGACGCCGGCACGCTGCGCGAGCCCTACCGGCTGGAGGGCAAGAAGACAATGGGGTACGAGATCGTCGAGCAGCTCGGCTGGCAGACGCCCGACGTGATCATCTACCCGACCGGCGGCGGGGTCGGGCTCATCGGCATCCACAAGGCACTGCACGAGCTGCGTGAGCTGGGCTGGGTCGGCGACAAGCTGCCCCGGCTGGTGGCGGTGCAGTCGACCGGCTGCGCACCGATCGTGCGGGCGTTCGCCGCCGGTGAGGACCGGGCGCAGCCGTGGGCGGACGCGCACACCGTGGCGTTCGGCATCACCGTGCCGGCCCCGCTGGGCGACGAGCTGATCCTCGCGGCGCTGCGGGAGTCCTCCGGCACCGCCGTCGCCGTCGACGACGCGGACATCCTGGCCGACCTCCGGGACTTCGCGGCCCGCGAGGGGCTGCTGCTCTGCCCGGAGGGTGCCGCCTGCCTCACGGCGGCACGGCAACTGCGCGCCGGCGGGTGGATCCGGGCCGGCGAGCGGGTGGTCGTGCTCAACACCGGTGCCGGGCTGAAGTATCCGGACACCGTCGACGTGTCCGGCGTACCCGTGGTGGGGTGACTCAGTAGCTGTCCGGGTTGGTCAACCGCCAGGCCGCGTTGATCAGCCCCACGTGGGAGAGCGCCTGCGGGGTGTTGCCGAGCTGCTCCCCGGTGGCCAGGTCGACCTGCTCGCTGAACAGCCCCACGTCGTTGGCGTACCCCACCACCCGCTCGAACAGCGCCTCGGCCCGCGGCGTCTCACCCGCCATGACCAGGCACTCCACCAACCAGAACGAGCACAGCAGGAATCCGCCCGGATCGGTCGTCCACCGCCGCAGCAGTCCGTCCTCGGTGCCCAGCTCCCGCTCCACCATCGCGATCGTCGACCGCATCCGCGGGTCGGTCGCGGGCAGGAAGTGTGCCACGGGCAGGGTCAGCGCCGAGGCGTCCAGCTCCGCCGAACCGAAGGCGCCGGTGAACGCCCCGATCCGCTCGTTCCAGCCCTCGCGCAGCACTGTCTCGCGGATCTCGTCGCGTACGCCGGCCCAGCGGCGCGGGTCGGCCCTCTCCCCGAGCCGGTCGGCGAGACCCACCGCCCGGTCCAGCGTCAGCCAGCAGATCACCTTGGACGACAGGTAGTGACGCTCCTCGTCCCGGGTCTCCCACATGCCCCGGTCCGGCAGGTGCCACGTCTCCGCCACCTGCTCGGTCAACCCGAGCACCATCTCGCGCAGCTCGCCCTCGAACGGCGTGCCGAGATAGTCGCGCAGCCGCCACACCGCCGACATCACCTCACCCGGCACGTCGAGCTGCCGCTGCCGCCACGCGTCGTTGCCGATCCGGACCGGCCTGCTGTCGCGGTATCCGCGCAGATGGTGACAGTGGTGCTCGGAGAGGTCACGCTCGCCCTCCAGGCCGAAGAGCACCGGCACCGGTTGGTCGCCGATCCGGCCGATCGAGCGCGACGCCCAGGCGAACAGCCGGGACGCCTCGTCGGGGCAGGCCGCCACCCACAGCGCCCGCATGGTGAACGAGAAGTCCCGCAGCCAGGAGTAGCGGTAGTCGTAGTTGCGGTCGCCGCCGATCTGCTCCGGCAGCGACGTGGTCAGTGCGGCGGCGACCGCGCCGCTGCGGGCGTACGTGAGGCCGGTCAGGACCGTCGCGCTCTGCCGGACAAGATCGGGGTACCGGCCGGAGTACGTGTGCACGTCCCGGTACGCGTCCCACGCCTGGCCCGTCTCGGCGAGCGTGGCCACCGGGTCCAGTCGGGCCGGTGGGTCACCGTAGGCGGCACCGTACGCCACGTCCATCCCGACCACCTGACCGCCGGACACCTCGAACTCGTGCGTCACCCGGTCGCGGCCCGCCCGCAGGCGCAGGCCCGGCACGCGCAGCACCAGCACCACCGGGCCGGCGCCGGCCAGCACCCCGCCGTCCGGCTGCTCGTGCAGGTACGGCGTGAGCAGGCCGTACTCCGGTCGGGGCGCGAAATCCAGGCCCATCCGGACCCGCCCGGACAGCCCCTCGACCACCCGGATCAGCACGGCGGGCGAGTTCATCCCCAGCTCGTGGGCGCGGGCGCCGGCCTCGGCGGCGAGCGCGTCGGTGACCGCCACGCTGCCGTGCGGCGTGTGGTGCACAGTGCGCAGCACCAACGTGCCCGGCCGGTACGCGCGCTCCACCCGGTGCCCCGGGCCGCCGACGCCGACCGGGGCGAGCCGGAAGTGCCCGGCGGTCGGGTCGAGCAGCCGCCCGAACACGGAGGCCCCGTCGAACCGGTGCGGGCACCACCAGTCGATCGAGCCGTCCCTGCCGACGAGCGCACCCGAACGGGAGTCCGAGAGGAATCCGTAGTCGGAGATCGCCGGCTGCTGCTCCACCCGCCGGGGGTACCCGCATCGGCCCGGATCAGACCGCTGCCCGAGCGGTCACGAGGTCGGTGGCTCGTCCTTGCCGGCCGCCTCCGCCGCGTCGGCCTCCTCCTTGGTCCGGTGTACGGCCTTGTCGGCGTGCTCCGGCGGGCCGTAGACGGTGTACAGCACCAGCGGGTTGGGGCCGGTGTTGACGAAGTTGTGCTTGGTCCCGGCCGGCACGACCACCAGGTCACCGGACACGACCTTTCGCTTCGAACCGGCGACCCGGGCCTCACCGACGCCACTGACGAAGGTCAGGATCTGGTCGACGTCCTCGTGCACCTCTTCGCCGATCTCCCCACCCTCGGGGATGGTCATGACGACCAACTGGGTGTGCTCACCGGTCCACAGCACCCGCCGGAAATCCGGGCTCTTCTCGGCTTCGGTCGCGATCGTGAAATGCTCCATGACCAGGCTCATACCCCGTCGGGCAGCGCGCCACGCCGGGTATGACGGATGGCGCTGGTGGCCTGCGCCGCACGACGCCGGGACTCGTGAATGACGGAATTCCCGACGGTCCGCGGGTTTGGATCCCAGCGGACCGGGGATCGTCACACCGGACCGGCACGAACGGCCGGTCGAGCCAGGTCCCCGCCGGCGTACCGCCGAACGGCTGCGATGGTGGGAGACGGCCAGAGCGCGGCGACGTTCCGACACCTGTCGAAGCGGCGCCGCGCGCTCTGTTGTGCGACCCCTTTCCCGCCGCGATCGTGCACCTACTGTCGCCGCACAGGGGATATCTCACGCGTTTCGGCGACCGAAACTGCAAGATCGTCGCGGGTGAGGGTGGGGGGTCAGCGGTGTAGCCAGCGCAGCAGGTCGGGCGGGGCCAGCTCCGCCGCTCGCTTTCGGTAGCGGGTCATCGCGGACTCGTCCAGCAGGTTGCGGCCCTGGCCGGAGGCGCCCTGGCGGAAGAATTGCCGCCGGTCGCGCAGCACGCCGAGGGTGTCCGGGGCGAGCCGGTCCGCGCGCTCCCGCATCCGCCCGAAGGTGGCCGCCTCGACGAGTTCCGGCCAGCGTTCGGGAGCGACCTGGATACGCCACAGTTCGGCGAGCCGGCGCATCTCACCACCCAGGTCGGCCAACAGGTCGTCATAGTGCACCAGCTCGACGTTCGGCTCGTGCCGGCGGGCCCAGGCGTCGCTCAGGTGCATCAGCACCCCGGGCAGCGAGTCCAACGCGGCACGAGGATCCACCTCCCGGTCGACCCAGCTCGCCAGCCACCGCTCCAGCGGTTGGCGGGGCCGCGGCGGCCCGGTTGGTGCCGGCTGGCCGGTCAGCTCGGCGAGGCGTACCCGATCGAGGTTGCCGGCCTGGTGATAGAGCGAGACCGCCAGGTCCAGTGGGTGCCGGGCCACCACCACGTAGTGCACCCGCGCGTCGAGCGGCACCCCGTCCAGCGGGGTGTGCGTCTTGATGAACCGCCGGTGCGGTTGGGCGGCCAGCCGGTCGAACACCACGTCGCGTGGCTCGACCAACCAGTCCAGCCACGGCGACAGCACGCTCAACGGCGCCGGCAACTCCGCAGTGCCCAGCACCAGGAGGGCGCAGATCATCTGCATCCAGGTGGTGCCGCTCTTGGACCGGGTGCTGATCACGATGTCGCCGTCCCGGAACGGGAAGCCGACCCAGCGGGCGCTGTCCTCGTCGTCGGAACGGTAGCGGTGCGCCGGCGTGAGCATCGGAGCAGCGTAGTCACCGAGCCGACGCCGGTGCAGTCGAATTCCGACCCCCGGGCGGACGAGCCTACTGCCGCTCGGTGAAGCCGAACTGGATGATGCCCTCGTCGTCGACTGTGGCGTCCACCGAGGCGTCGCCGAGCAACTCGGCGGCATCTTCGTCCAGGAATATTCGGGCGCCCTGATTGTCGATCACCCGGTCGCCCTGCACCGGCTCGGGCACCAACTCCACGCTCAGCGAGCCGGCCTCGGTGTCGGCGGCGATGCGTACGCCGCCGTCCTGGGCGACGTCCTGCTGGTTGGCGAGGTCACGGATGACGAGCACGGCGTTGTCGGTCATGGTGAGCATGTGTGGAACTCCTCGTGGATTCTCGGCTCGCGGTCGGCATGGTGCGGTGCCCAGACCGGACGGTCGGCTCGCGTACGAGCGCACGTGTGCGGCGACAGGAGGGCGAACGGTCGTCGCCGTCGCGTCGAATCGGGGCAGCTGGCGGCCCCTGCACTCCCACCGTGCCCGTTGGCCGGGCATCCGTCAAATAGAGCCGGATCAGTCGAGAGCGGGGGCCGGCGCACCTGTGTGATCCGGCCGAACGGGGGTAGCCAACCCCGGACCGCCGCCCGCGCCGGTCGCAGATAGCCATTCCGACAACAGCCACCTGACCTGCACTTACGCTCGATTCATGAGCGACTTCCGTCGGTACGCGGCAGAGTTCCTCGGCACGCTGCTGCTGGTCTTCTTCGGCGTCGGTAGCGCCGTCGCCGCACGGGTCCAGGGCGGCGTGGTGGTGGTCGCTCTCGCCTTCGGCTTCGTGATGGTCGCTCTCGTCTACACGATCGGCCCACTGTCCGGGAGCCACGTCAACCCGGCGGTGACGCTGGGTGTGCTGCTCTCCGGAAAGATCTCGGTGATCGGCGCGGTGGCGTACTGGGTCGCGCAGTTCGTCGGCGCGACGGTGGCCGCCTTCGTGCTGTGGGCGCTGACCCGCTGGGGTGACGTCGCGGACCAGACCGCCGCGCTCGGCACGAACGGCTACGGCGCGCACATCAACAGGGGCGGCGCGGCGGTGCTGGAACTCATCCTGACGTTCCTCTTCGTGCTTGTCGTCCTGGTGGTGACCAGTCGGAGCGAGAATCCCGGAACCGCCGGTCTGGCCATCGGGTTGGCTCTCGCCGCGACCCAACTGGTGGGGGTGACGCTGACCGGGGCCGCCGTCAACCCGGCCCGCGCGTTCGGCCCGGCGGTCTTCGAGGGTGGCGTGGCCCTGCGGCAGCTCTGGGTGTTCATCGTCTTTCCGCTGCTCGGCGGGGCGCTCGCCGCACTTGTCGCACCCATGGTGATGGGGGCGCAGCGGCACTACTGGGGTGGTCACGACAAGTCGGTCGGCCGGCCCACGTAGCGGTTGGCGGTCAAGTCGCTGGAGGACCAGATCGCCGTGGCGCCTGCGGGATACCGCGAGAGCGGCGCGACCACGACGACGCGGGTGGCGCCGCCAACGGTGCCGGAAAGCCCCCGGACCCCGGAGTGCGTCGAGTGCTCCTGGGTCAAGCCGATCACCTGCTGAGCGGCGGCCGGGAGGCGCACCGCGCCTCCCGGCCGGGCGTGCGCTCAGGCCGGGCGGTCCGGTGGGGGGACCACCGCCGTCGGGTCACCGCGCTCGATCAGCGCGGCGATGTCGGCCGCCCGCAGCCCACGCAGTGCGAGCACCCGGGTGCCCCAGCGGTGCAGGCGGCACGGGTGCGGGCTGGCATCGTTGCGGCAGACCACTCCCCCGGACCATCGTTGGGGGGCGTGCACCACCACCGCCCGCACCGCGAACTGGGTGTCCTCGCCGGTCACGTACGGCGGGAGGGGAATGTCGCGGAGCACCTCCCCGGACGTGTCATCGGCACCGGACGTAACGGCGCGACGGACGCGGTGGGCGGTCCTGCTGCTCATCTCCGCTGCCTCCACACTGGATAGTCGGATGGGGACAGCAGAAAGTTACGGCCTCATCGACGGTGCGCGACGGACAAACTGTCCCGCTGTGCGACCGGTCGGTCAGCGAACCGCCACGGCCTGGAGGCCGACGTTGCCGCAGTGCGGGGTGAAGACCTTCTCGACGGTCCAGGTCAGCAGCAGTCGGGCGCCCTTCGGCAGCGAGAACCGGATGGTGAACTGCGCGCTCTGACTGGTGTACGGATCCTCGATCACTGCGGCGCGGGCTGGCCCACCTGTGGACAGGCGCGCTTCCAGGCGACCCCGGGCCATCCACGTGCCGCCGTAGACCTGGACCGTGCGCGGCTCGCCGCTGCCGGCGACGGCGAGGGTGAACCCGTTTCCGGCACCGCAGGTGTAGACGCCGTTGGCGGTACCGCTCGTCGACCGTTGCGACGAGCCGTCGGACCAGCGGACGTACTCCTGGTTGCCGTCCCAACCGACCCGGGTGCCGGCACCACCCGCGTCGACGATCTCCCCGGAGCCGGAGCGCTTGCGGACCGTCGAGTTGCCACCGCGCTCGCCCCAGTGCACCCAGTCCCGGGTGCCCACGGCGGTGAGGTCGACCTCGGCGGGCATCTCCCCCCGGGTCACCGACAGCACCGGGGACCCCGGCGACGCGGGCGACACAGGCGGTGTGGCGGGCGCGCTGGCCGAGGGTGTCGGGTCGGGCGAGGGTGGGCGCTGGCGCGGGCGCAGGCCCGGCATCGCCGGCCCCGCCTCGCCGGTACGCCCGTCGGTGCCCGGGTGTGCCGCGGAACGGGCGGCACCGGCCGGCGCGTCGCCCGCGCGGCCCGCCTGGTCGTCACCGGGCTCCGGGTCGGACCGGCTGGCGAGGTACGAGACCAACACCACCAGGCAGACGAGTACGGCAGCCCCCTCCACCGCCCAGCGCCGCCGTTGCCGGGCACGGGCGACCCGGCGCAGCGCGGTGCGGGTCTGTGCCCGCGTGCGGTCCTCGTCCGCCACCGACCCCTCCACCTCCACCACACGGCCGCCATCGACCACCGCGGACCCGACCGTCCACTGTAAGCCGTTTCACGTTTGTACCGGTGTGGACGACACGCTAGATCCGGAGCGCCGGACGTGTCCAGCCCGTGACCGATCGCCGTCGGTCGAACCCGACCCACCCCGGATCGGGACCGGCGGGACCGCGACGGCCCCTCGGGGTCAGCCGATCCGGAAGCCGAGCAGCTGCGCGATGACGATGGCCTGCTCGGCGTCGACGATGGCACCGGCGCGCTCGACGACCGTCGGGTCGAGCGCGGTGAGGTCGCTGCCGCGCAGGTCGGCGCCGCCGAGCCGGACGTTGAGCAGCTGCGCGCCGGACAGATCGACAGCGGTGACCGTGGCGCCTGTAAGATTGGCCCTGGTCAGGTCCGCCTCGCGCATCCGCACCCCGGTCAGCCGGACGCCCCGCATATCGGCGCCGGGCAACGCGACGAACGACCAGTCGCCGCCGTCCACCACCATCGGCCGCAGGTCGCACTCGACGAAGGTGCTGCCGACCAGCTTGCAGCCGGAGAACTCGGCCTCGAAGAAGTTGCACCGCCGGAAGACGCAACGGGTGAAGGCGGAGTCGACGTGCCGGGAGGCGTTGAACAGCACGTTGCCGAACGTGCACCCGGTGAAGATCGCGCCCCGGCTCACCGCCTCCGTCAGGTCCACGTCGAAGAACTCGCAGCCCGCGAAGTGCCTGTCGATGAGTTCCTCGCCGTACCAGTCCTCGTTGCGGAAGGTCACATCCTCGGTCAGCTCCGGCATCCGGCCAGGCTAGTGGCCACCACCGACAGCTGACGGGCCGGCGTCGCTGGTGGCGGCCCCCTTCCGGTGGCGGCGTACCGGCGAGTAGGTTCGGCGGCGTGAGTGTGGCGCGAAGCACGGACCCGGATCAGATCGGTTTCGACCCGGCGCGGTTGGCGCGGATCGACGAGCACTTCGGCCGGTACGTCGACGACGGCCGGCTGGCCGGCTGGCAGGTGGTGGTCACCCGGCGTGGCGAGGTGGCGCACTCCTCGACGTACGGGCTGGCCGACCGGGAGTCGGGCGCACCGGTCGAGGCCGACACGCTGTGGCGGATCTACTCGATGACAAAGCCGGTCACCTCGGTCGCGGCGATGATGCTGTGGGAGGAGGGCCGGTTCGAGCTGACCGACGAGATCAGCCGCTGGCTGCCGGAGTTCGCCGACCTGCGGGTCTACTCCAAGGGGTCGACGCTCAAGCCGTACACCGTGCCGGCGGTCGAGCCGATCCGGGTCTGGCACCTGCTCACCCACACCGCCGGGTTGACGTACGGCTTCCTACAGACCTCGGTGGTCGACGGGCTCTACCGGGCGGCCGGTTACGACCTGCACCCGCCGGAGGATGTCGACCTCGCGGGTGCCTGTGCGGCCTTCGGCGAGTTGCCGCTGCTGTTCCAGCCCGGCTCCGCCTGGGGCTACTCCGTCGCCACCGACGTGCTCGGCCGGCTCGTCGAGGTGATCTCCGGGCAGGGCCTCGACGGGTTCTTCGCCGACCGGATCTTCGGCCCGCTCGGCATGACCGACACCCGCTGGTGGGTGGACGGCGACGAGGCCGACCGACTGGCGGCGCTCTACGCACCGGACCCGCGCACCGGCCAGGCCGCCCGGTACGACAGCGTCGGCGCGCGCGCGTACCGCAAGCCGACCCTGTTCTCCGGCGGAGGCGGTCTCATCTCCAGCGCCGCCGACTACCACCGCTTCACCCAACTGCTGCTGCGCGGTGGGGCACTGGACGGGGTGCGGCTGCTCGGGCCGCGCACTGTGCGGTTCATGACCCGCAACCACCTACCGGGCGGCCAGGACCTGGGCACCCTGTCCACCGGCGGCTTCGCCGAGACGACCCTGGACGGAATCGGGTTCGGCCTCGGGTTCGCGGTGGTCGACGACCCGATCCCCAGTCGGGTGCCGAGCAGCGTCGGTGAGTTCTACTGGGGTGGGGTGGCCAGCACCGCCTTCTGGGTGGACCCGGCCGAGGAGGTCACCGCGCTGCTGTTCGCCCAGCTGATGCCGTCGAGCACCCACCCGCTGCGCTCCCAGCTGCGCCAGCTCGTCTACGCGGCCCTGGTCGACTGACCGGCACCGCCGAGGGCTGCCCTCAGTCGGCGAGGCGGGCGGGGAAGCCGCCGGTGGCGATCGGACCCCACCCGTCGATGGTGACCCGGATCAGTGACTTGCCCTGGCGCACCATCGCCGCCCGGTAGTCGTCCCAGTCCGGGTGTTCGCCGGAGATGCTGCGGAAATAGTCCACAAGCGGCTCCAGCGCCTCGGGCAGGTCCAGCACCTCGGCGCTGCCGTCGATCTGCACCCAGGGGCCGTTCCAGTCGTCGCTGAGCACGCACGCCGAGACGCGCGGGTCGCGGCGGATGTTCGTCACCTTGGCCCGCTCGGGGTAGGTGGAGACCACCAGCCGGCCCTGCCCGTCGATCCCCGCGGAGACCGGGGACGACTGCGGGCGACCGTCCGGCCGGGTGGTCATCAGCACGACACGGTGTCGCGGCCGGAGGAAGTCGAGCAGGCTGTCCCGGTCGACCCGGGTGTTCCGTGCGATGTTGCGCGCCATTCCCCGTTCCTACCAGGGTGGCGGCGACGCGGCGGCGGCGGGTCAGCGCGGCCGGGCCGCGGAGCGGTGCACCGCCTGGGTGGGCACCCGGGGCCGGCTGGACGGGCGCCAGGCCCGCCCGTTGGCATAGATCACCCGAAAGCCGAGGTACGCGGCGAGCGGCGCCCAGTGGGCGGAGCCCATCCGCAGCTCGGCGGCGTTGTGCCGCTGGCCGTTGGCGAGCACGTCGAGCAGGACGGTCTCGAAGGCCGCCGACTCGACCCAGTCGACTTCTCGGCTGAAACCGCAGATCAGCGCGGCGCCAGTGACCTCCAGGAACTCGCGCAACACCGCGTCCGAGGCCCGCAGCACCGAACAGCTGCCGAAATAGAGTCGCCGCCCCTCCGCGCGGCCGGCCATCAGGTCGGCCACCTCGTTCAACTCCACGGACTGCCAGTCGGTCAGGCAGAGTCGGCTCGGCTCCCCGTGCATGGCGAAGAAGCCGACCCGGTGGTCGGCGTACTGCTTGAGCAGCCAGCGGTCCAGGAAGTAGAACAACTCGTCGCGGGTGGCCGCGTCCTTGTGGATGAAGCGGATCTTGCCCAGTCGCTCCAGCAACTCGAGGGTGGGCAGAACGGAGCCCCGCTCGTTGAGGTCGCGGTGCCACTGACCCTCGACACAGAAGACGCCACCGCGTGCCACGTGCACCTCCGCCAGTCCGCCGTCCCGGCCTGACGTTACCGCCCACCTGCGACCGGGCAACATCACCCTCGGTCCGACGGAATGCGACGTTCGGTGGCTGATGACTGCTTGGCCAATCAGGCTCATTCCCAGCCAACACCCAGGGACAACGGTTTGTGAGGACGATTCTCGTTAATCACCTCCAACCGCACCGATAGGTGTCAGGGTGGAAATCGCGGGACTTCTCGGTCGATGTCCTGGAGCCACCCCATTCGCTCTCCTATCGGGAGGACTTCTGTGCGCGTAAACACCTTGAAGCGGGTCGCCGTCGCATTCGCCCTGGCGCTGCCCGGGGCAGCAATCGCCACGGTGGTCGCCGCGCCGGCGGCACACGCGGACGGCTGTTACACCTGGACCCGAAACCTGTACCAGGGACGCTCGGGCAACGACGTTCGCCAGTTGCAGATCCGGGTCGCCGGCTGGGCCGGCTACCGGGACATCGTGGAGAACGACGGCCAGTACGGGCCGAAGACCGCCGCCGCGGTCAAGCGGTTCCAGCAGGCGTACGGGCTGCGTGCCGACGGCATCGCCGGCCCGCAGACCTACGCCAAGCTGTACCAACTACAGGACAACGACTGCACGCCCGCGCACTTCAGCCACAGCGAACTGGACAACGGGTGCGGCGGGTCCGGATACGGCGGCGGCCCCCTCTCGGCGGCCCAGACCCGGCAGAACGCGCTGCGCACCATGTGGAAGCTGGAGGCGCTCCGCAAGAGCCTCGGCGACAAACCCCTCGACGTGTCCAGCGGTTTCCGCAGCCGCGCCTGCAACAACCAGGTCGGAGGCGCGTCCGACAGCCAGCACCTGTACGGAAGCGCGGCAGACGTCACCGCGCGGTCGTCCTCGCTGTGCCAGATCGCCCGCGGGGCCCGCAACAACGGCTTCAGCGGGATCTACGGGCCGGGCTACCCCGACCACGACGACCACGTGCACGTCGACTCGCGCCGGGAGAACAACAGCGACCAGAGCTCGAACACGACGAGTTGGTCCGCGCCGGACTGCGGGGTCGGCAACTGAGCCGTCCGCCCGGCGCGACGTCGGCCCGACGCGGAGGGGATCTTCGCGTCGGGCCGGCGTCGTGTCGCCCCGGGTCGGGCGGGTCGTCAGCTCGCCCGGGGCCAGCGCGGCGCGGTGACGGGGGGCGTCACCGGCCGGCCAGCAGCGGTGGACCGTGCCCCCGGCGAGACGACCCGCGCGGCCTGCTGCCGCGACGGCCCGGTCGCCGTGAAGGGGAAGGGCACGTGCACGAACGGGTTGCCGTGCCGGATCACCGCCTCGATCTGCCGCTCGTTGAGCCCGTGTGCCTCCAGCACCCGTCGCCCCCAGCGGTGCAGGCGGCAGGGGTAGGAGGCACCGTCGTTGCGGCACAGCGGCCCGGTGGGCCATTCCTCGGCGGTGTGCACGACCACCGCCCGGACCGCGAGCCGAACGTCCTCCGGGGTCAGCGGTGCCGGCATTGGCACCTCTCCCAGTACCTGATCGATGGGATCCGTCAACTGCTCACCAACACGCACGGCAGGCCTCCCGCAGCTCGGCAGCGGTACGGCGGACTCACCGCACCGACATCCTCGGCCATGGGTACGGCCGGCACCTGACGAAAGTTCAATTCCGGTACGCGCTAAGCAGATCCTCCGGCGACAGGACGTGCAGCCCGTCGACGGCGGTGCCGCTGCGCGCCACGGCAAGGGTGGGCACCGACTCGTCGGCACCGGGCAACTGGGACCGGTGCAGGAGCAGCCGGCCGAGGTCGTGCGCGTCGAAGGGCCGGTTCTCCTGCCATTTGATCGACCCGACAAAGCTGATGTGCCGAGCGACGGGCTCCCGGTCGGCACCGACGATGTCAATTTCCGGATCATTCGTCCTGGTCCAGTAGCCGCCGACCGTCGCTGCTTCCGCCGGCAGGTGCTCGCTGGGCAGCCGGCGCAGCGCCTCGCGAACGACAGGTTCGATGGCCCGCCCCCGCCAGGATGTCCACGACCGGAGGATCCGGGCCAGGGTCAGATCACCCCGCCCTCGCTCGATCTCGGAGAGATGCGGCCCCAGGAACGACAGCCAGAAGCGCAGGTACGGATCAGTCACCGCGTACCGGGTTTCCCGCGATGGTCTGGTGGACAGCGGAACGGTGCTCTCCACCGCCCGCTTCTGGGTCAGCAGGCGCAACGCGCGGTTCAGGGACGCCTGCGGAAGATTCCCGGCGGCCCGGGAGATCAGCGAGAAGGTCCGCTCACCGGAGCCAATGGCCCGCAGCACAAGGCCCGCCTGGGACTGGGGCGGGAACTCCGCTGCGAGCGCCCGTTCGCCGCTGACCAACAGGGCCGAGGTCGGATCCCGTACGGCGTCGGCAAGGTAGTCGCGCACCGATGCGCCGGTCGGCCACTCGTCGAGGATCAGCGGCAGACCGCCGGACACCAGGTAGGCGTCGAACGCGTCGGCGGCGGACAGGCCCAGCATGTCGCGAACGTCGGCCGGGCTCAACGGCGGGATGACCATCTCGGTGGCCCGCTGGTGGAACGGCCGGCCGTAGTCGTTCAGGGCCTCCATCATCGCCAGGTCCGACCCGACACAGATCAGCAGGACCGGCCGTCGGGAAAGCTCACGATCGAAGATCTTCTGCAGTGTCCCCTCGAAGCCCAGGTCGCCCGCGATGAGATACGGCATCTCGTCCAGGACGACGACGCTCGGCCGGTCGGTCGGCAACGCGGCGGCGAGCAGGCCCAGTGCGGCATCCCAGGTCTGTGGTTGCTGCTCCCGAAGGATCTGTGCACCCGGCAGCGTCGAGGCGGCTGCCTCTTCCACGAAGAGAGCGAGGTCGGCGGCGACGCTCGGCTGCGCGGAGGCGGTGAAGAAGAGGTACGGCACCTCGGCCCGCTCCACGAACTCCTCGACCAGTCGGGACTTGCCCACCCGCCGGCGACCGCGCATGAGGAGTGCGCGACCCGGCCGACCGGCCCTGCCACCCCGTCGCACTCGATCGAGCATGCCGCTCAGGAGCTGGAGCTCACGGTCCCGTCCGACAAAGCCGTCCACGATCACCTCTGATACAACCAACGATGAAACAACCAAAAATGAGTATAACCTCATCCGTGTCGTCACGATCGAAGGTTGGCCCCGGCGGGGCCGCCCGCGGGGCTCAGACCAGGCCGGCGTCGTGCACGAGCAGGGCCACCTGGACCCGGTTGTTCAGGTCCAGTCGGGTCAGCAGCCGGGAGACGTACGCCTTTACCGTCGCCACACTCATGAACAACTCCCCCGCGATCTCCGCGTTGGTCTGACCCCGCCCCAGCGCGACCGCCACCTGCCGCTCCCGCTCACTGAGCCCGCTGAGCAGCCGCAGTGCCCGCTCCCGGCGCGGGTCGGGACCGGCCGGTGTGGGGGTGGTGGCGGTCACGTGGGCGATCAGCGTGCGGGTCACCGTCGGGGAGAGCGTGGCCTCACCGGCCGCCACCCGTCGTACGGCGTGCACGATCTCCGCCGGCGGGGTGTCCTTGAGCAGGAATCCGGCCGCCCCGGCGCGCAGCGCCCGCAGCACCTGCTCGTCGGCGTCGAAGGTGGTGAGCACCAGCACCTCCGGCGGATGCGGCTGGGCGCGCAGCGCCTCGGTGGCTGTCAACCCGTCCACCCGTGGCATCCGGATGTCCATCAGCACCACGTCCGGGGCGTACGCGGCGACCGCGGCGGGCACCTCGCCGCCGTCGGCCGCCTCGCCGACAACTGTCAGGTCCGGCAGGCCGCCGAGGATCATCGAGAGGCCGGCCCGGACCAGGGCGTCATCGTCCACGATCAACACGCGTACCGACGGCACTGCCGACTCCGGCCCCGACGGCCCGGTCACACCCGCGGGCCCGGTCACGCCGGCCACGGCAGCCAGGCGGCCAGCCGGAAGTCGCCCGCGTCGTCCCGGCCGTAGGCCAGCCGGCCGCCGGCCAGGGTGACGCGCTCGCTGATGCCCACCAGGCCGGTGCCGGCGCCGGGCAGCGTGCCCCCGGGCGGTACGCCGACCGGCCACCGGTTGCCGATCGCCACGGTCAGACCCGCGCCCGGCCCGCCGGCCACGTCCACGGTGACCGCCGCGCCGGCCGCGTGCTTGCGGGCGTTGGTCAGCCCCTCCTGCACGATCCGGTACGCGGCCCGACCCAGCGCCGCCGGCACCTCCCCCGACCGGTCGACGATGTCGCTGACGTTGACGTTGACGCCAGCCGAGCGCGATTCGGCGATCAGGGCCGGCAGGTCGGCAAGGGTCGGCTGGGGCGGTTCCGGGGCGTCGACGTCGTTGTCGCCCTCGGCGCGGAGCACCCCGATCACCTCCCGCAGGTCCTGGAGGGCGGCGTGTGCGCTGCCCCGGATCACCCCGGCGGCGCGGGCCACCTCGTCGGCCGGCGCGTCGGGGCGGAACTCCAACGCCCCGGCGTGCAGGCTGAGCAGCGAGATCCGGTGCGCCAGCACGTCGTGCATCTCCCTGGCGATCCGGGTGCGTTCGAGGTGGCGGGCCTGGCTGACGCGGAGCTGCTGCTCGGCCTCGGCCCGCTCGGCCCGCTCGCGCAGCGACACGATCAACTGCCGCCGGGCCCGGACGAACATCCCCCAGGCCAGCACGGCGAAGCTGAGCACCACGCCCCAGGACGCGGTCTCCCAGTACGACATGTTCGCATCCGGACGCAGCCAACTGAAGACCAGGTTGGTGATCAGACCCGCGCCGGTCACCGCCACCGCGATGGCGGTCCGGCGATGCACCACGACTGTAAAGAACAGGATCGCCAGTGGGATGGCTGCGGCCAGCGAGAACATGGTCAGCGGTGTGGTGGCCACCAGCAGCCCGAGCGGCCACCGCCGGCGCACCCAGAGCAGCCCCGCGCAGACCAGGCCGATCAGCGCGTCCGCGCCGGTCAGCCAGTGGTGCGGCAGCGGGGCCGCCATCTCCGGCCTGGGCGACAGGGCGTCCGCGGTGACGATCAGCACCCAGAACAGGGAGGCCAGGAACGCGACGCTGTCCACGATCCAGTCGCGGGTGGTCCGGCGCGGATGCTTACGCCCGTGGTCAGCCGGCACCACCAGCTCCCCCGGCAACAGCCAGGGGTGCTCCGGGACGGCGACGCTGGTCACCGCCCCATGCTAGGCAGCCGACGGGCACCACGACCAGCTACCAAAGTCGAGACCCGAACGTCGACCAAGGTCGACGCGGCACCGACCGGTGGCCGCAGCGGATGGCCGGGCGGCGCGGGCAGGCTCAACGGCATGATCACGGTAGAGAACCTCACCAAGCGATACGGGCCACACCCGGCCGTGGACGACGTGTCGTTCCAGTGCGAGCCGGGCACCGTCACCGGCTTCCTCGGCCCCAACGGCGCCGGCAAGTCCACCACCATGCGGATGATCTGCGGGCTCACCGCCCCGACCACCGGTCGCGCCACCGTCTCCGGTCACCTGTACCGGGAACTGCCCAACCCGGGGCGGGAGGTCGGGGTGCTGCTGGACGCCTCCGCCCAGCACGCCGGGCGGACCGGCCGCGAGGCGTTGACGCTGTCCGCGTACACCATGGGTCTGGACCGGCGTGAGGTCGCCGCGAAGCTCGACCTGGTCGGGTTGAACGCGGTGGCGGCGAAGCGTCGGGTACGGGCGTACTCGTTGGGCATGCGCCAGCGGCTCGGCCTGGCGCAGGCGCTGCTCGGCGACCCTCGGGTGCTGATCCTCGACGAGCCGGCGAACGGCCTGGACCCGGAGGGGATCTTCTGGATGCGCGGGTTGCTGCGCGACTTCGCCGACCGGGGCGGCACCGTGCTGCTCTCCTCCCACCTGCTGCGCGAGGTGGAGGCGGTCGCGGACCGGCTGGTGGTGATCGGGGGCGGTCGGATCGTGGCCCAGGGCGACAAGAACGAGCTGCTGGCCGGCGGCGGCACCGTGGTGCGGGCCCGCGACGACGCGGCGCTGCGCCGGGCGCTGGAGACGGCCGGGCTGAGCGCCGCCGACAGCCCCGAGGGGCTGCTCGTGCAGGCCGACGCCGAGGTGGTCGGCCAGGCCGCCGCCGATGCCGGCGTCGCGTTGGCCGAGCTGCGGCCCGCCGGCGGCGGTGGCCTGGAACAGCTCTTCCTCACCCTGACCGCCGGCGAATCCACCAAGGAGGCCGTCCGATGACCACCACCACCGTGCCCGCCGCCGGCGCCGTCGCGCCCCGGCAGCACACTCCGGTACGCCGTCCGTCGCTGCTCCGGCTCTCCGCCGTGGAGGTGCGCAAGCTCGTCGACACCCGGGCTGGCCGTTGGCTGCTGATCACCATTGCTCTGGTCACCGCCGCGATCGTCACCCTGCAACTGATCTACGCGAAGGACGCCGACCAGACCTTCCTCAACTTCTTCGTCCCGTCGCTGCTGCCGGTGTCGGTGCTGCTGCCGGTGCTCGGCATCCTGTCGATCACCAGCGAGTGGTCGCAGCGGACGGCCCTCACCACCTACGCCCTGGTGCCCCGCCGGGAACGGGTGGTCGTCGCTAAACTGATCGCCGTGTCGCTGACCGCGCTCGCCTCGGTGCTGACCAGTCTCGCCGTCGCCGCCATCGGCACGCTCGTGGCGTCCGCCACCGGCGGGGCGGGCACCTGGGGGTTCGACTGGTCGCTGGTCCTGAACGCGGTGGTCATCCAGGTCACCAGCGTTCTGATGGGCGCCGCCTTCGGCCTGCTGCTGCTCAACCCGCCGCTGGCGATCGTCGGCTATCTCCTGCTGCCCACCCTCTGGGGGGTGCTCGGCGAGATGGTCAAGCCCCTGCGCGGCCCGTCCGAGTGGCTGGACACCAGCAAGACGATGGAACCGTTGTTCAGCAGCGACGCCGTCACCGGCGGGCAGTGGGGACGGATAGTGGTGTCCCTGCTGGTCTGGATGGTCCTCCCGCTGGCCGCCGGCCTGTTCCGGACGCTGCGCCGCGAGGTGTCCTGACCATGGACGTGTCCAGCTACCGCCCACGCACCGTCGTCAGCGGCGGCGCGACAGAGCTGGTCGTCATGTGGGGTGGCTTCCCGCTGGTCGGTGCGGGCCTCGGCTGGCTCCTCGCGGCGACGACCGGTTGGCTCGCCCGGCTGCCCTGGGTGCCGTTCGGTGACCTGGTCGAGTGGCTGGACCGGCTGCCCGAGCCGCAGGCCACCGCCGGCACTGTCGCGGTGGGCGTGCTCGCCGGCCTGGTCGTCGCCGGGATCGGCACCGCCGAACGGCTGATCGTCACCGTCGACGCGGTGCAGGTCCGGCTGCGCCGCTCCGACCAGGACCGGGCCGTCGCGCGGGCCGACGCCCGGGTGGTCTTCCTCGCCGACAAGCACCTGGTGCTGCTCGACGGCGACGGCGCCGAGTTGGCCCGGGAGTCGACGGACCTGCCGGCCGCCAAACTGGCCGAGGCGTTCCGCACGCACGGTTGGAGCTGGGCGGACGACGACCCGCACCGGTCGGCGTACCGGCTGTGGGTGCGCGACCTGCCCGGTCTGCCCGCCGGCGCGGACGCGCTGCTGCGCGCCCGGGAACGGGCGATCGAGCGGGACCGCCGTGACGACGCCCGGGAGCTGCGCCGCGAGCTGGGCCAACTCGGTGTGGTGCTGCGCGACGAGAGCAAGCGGCAGTACTGGCGGCTGACCGCACGGGCCGTCGCCGGTGGGCCCGAGCAGCCGACTTCGGCCGAGCGGGAGCCGGACGGGCGGTAGCGTCTGTCCCAGCAGACCCTGGGAGACGCGCGATGACCGAACAGCAGCCGTACCGGGTGGTGTCCCGACACCCCGGCTTCGAGCTGCGTCGGTACCCGGCCCACCTGGTGGCCGAAATGCAGGTCCAGGCGTCCTTCACCCGGGCGCCGATCGAGGCGTTCCGGCCGCTGGCCGCGTACATCGGTGGCGCCAACCGGGCCCGGCACCCGATCGGGACAGCCGCGCCGGCGCTGCCCGCGGCCAGCGGCTCGGAGAAGATCGCGATGACGGTTCCGGTGGTCCAGGTGGAGGGTGAGCGGCCCGGGGCGTACCTGATCCAGTTCGTGATGCCGGTCGCCCGCACCGCCGCCACCCTGCCCGAACCTGTCGACCCGAGGGTGCGGACCCGCGAGGTGCCGGCGCATCTGGCGGCGGCGATGCGGTTCTCCGGCCGGTGGACGGAGCAGGCGTTCAGCCAACGGGCCACCATGCTCGGTCGCTCGGTCACCGCGGCCGGGCTGCAACCAACGGGCGCGATCCGGTACGCGCGCTACGACCTGCCGTGGACGCCGTGGTTCCTGCGCCGCAACGAGGTCGTGCTGCCGGTCGTCGAGTGAGCTACCGGCGGTCCTCGGCGCTCGGCCGGCCACGGTCATCCGACGAGGCCGACCGGTGACCGCCCGGGGCGGTGCCGCAGCAGCCGCCACGTCGGCAGGAGGCTCGCCAGCGCGGCGAGCAGCAGGCACAGTCCCAGCACGCCGCCGATCACCGACCACGGCACCACCAGGTCGACGGGGGCACCGACCTGCTCGGCGAGGCCGGCGCGGATGCTGAGCAGACCGACGAAGGCGACGCCCCCACCGAGCAGCGCCCCGATCAGCACCACCACTGCGGACTCGGCCGTGACCAGCCAGATGGCCTGCCGCCGGGTCGCCCCGGCCAACCGGATCAGGCGCAGGTCCGCAGCCCGGCCGGCGGCGGCCAGCAACACCGTGTTGGCCACCGCGATGGCACCGTAGCCGGCCGACACGCCGATCAGCAGCAGCGTGAAGAGCCAGACGAGGCGATCCTCGGCGGCGTCCGCCTCGGCCGCCCAGGTGGCGACGTCGACGATCCGCGCCCCGGCCGGAGCTGCGATCCGGTCCCGGACGAACACCGTGGACGTCAGCGCCGACGGGTCGTGCGTGCGCACCACCGCCCGGGGCAGCAGCAGATCACCGGGGAGCGAGTCGTCGGTGACCACGGCGACGACGCGCAACGACACGAGTGCCCCGTCGGCGAAGACCACCGCGTACGAATCGGACGGCCGCAGGTTCGCCGAGGCGGTCAGCACCACTGTGTCGTCACCGCGCAGGTCGTCGAGCGAGCCGGCGACGACGGTGAGCGCCCGGTTCGCGGCGGTGAAGCCGGCCGGGTCCACACCGAGCGCGGTCAGTGGCCGGTCGGCCGGCCCGGTGCCGGGGTCGGTGCGGAAGACGGTGGTCGGCAGGAGTGCGGTGCCGCCGGTAGCGACGACCGCCTGGTCCGACAGACCGGGCGATCGGTCCGGCACCACGATCCAGCCGGCGTTCACGTTGTCCGCCCGGCCTGCCGCGTACGCGGCGGTGGTGGTCCGCACCATCCCGGACACCAGCACGGCGAAGGCGACGGTGAGCAGCACCGGGGCGGCCGTGGACGCGGTCCGCCGGGTCGCGGTCAACGCGCCGCCACGGACGAGCATCCCGATCGCGCCACCGGAGCGCCGCACCGGGAAACGCAGCAGTCGCACCACCGGGCCGACCACCGCCGGGGCGAGCACCGTGGCACCGGCCACCAGGGCCATCACCGCGTACAGGGCGTACTGTGCCGCGACGCGGGCTTCGTCGGCGGTCGCCGTGCCGACGCTGAGCGCGACCCCCGCCGCGACGAGGAGCGCACCGGTGGCGATCCGCAGGCGTCCCATCGGCCGCTGCTCCACCGCCGCCTCGCGCAACGCCTCCATCGGGCGGACCCGCGCCGCTCGGCGCGACGCCGACCAGACGGCCAGCAGCGCGATCACCGGTCCGGCGACGAGCGCGAGGGCGACCGGCCAGGCCTCGTAGCGGACCCGGAAGGTCGACGGTTCGAAACCGACGTCGACGAGTAGCCGACCCAGTACCGGGGCCAGCGCCGCGCCCACCAGCAGACCGACCAGCCCGGCCGAGGCACCGACGACGAGGGCCTCGACGTACACCGCGCGGCGGACCTGGCGTGCGGTGGCGCCGACGGCGCGCAGCAGGCCCAGCTCACGGCGGCGCTGCGCGACGGTGAACGCGAAGGTGGAGGCGACAACGAACACCGTGACGAAGCCGGCGAGGGCTGCCGTGGCGGTGAGCACCTGCATGCCGATCCAGCGGGTGCGGGCGTCGTTACGGGGTTCCAGCGCGCCACGCGCGTCGGCGGTCAGCACCTGCCCGTCAGCGCCGACGACACCACCGGCCGCCGCGGCGACCCGGTCGGCATCGGCTCCCGGTGCGAGCACCAACCCGATGGCCCGGACGCCGGGCGCGAGCGCGGCGGCGACCTCGTCCGCGACGTGGACACCGGGTGCGTCGACCAGACCGGTGACCGTGTACGGCGCCGGACCCGCCGCGGTGAGCAGGGTGACCGGCGCGCCGGTCGGCAGCCCGAGCGCACTGTCGACGACCACCTCGCCGGCCGTGCGGGGCGGCTCGCCGGCAGTGAGGCGTAGTCCCCCGAGCTGGGCGCTGGACCAGCCGTGCCCCTGGTGGGCGTCCTCCCGCCGGGTGTCGGTGGCCGGGGGGCGACCGTCGACGAGCGGCTGGGCGTAGAAGGTCCGGTCCGGCACCGCCGCCGCCACACCGGGCAGACCGCCCAGCCGGCCGACGAGGTCCGCGGCGGTGGCGGCGGACCAGGGCCGGGTCGGCGCGAAGTTGTCGGCCGACGTGCCCGCCTCGGGGCTCTGCACCACCACCGCCGCCCGCGCCAACCGGTCCGGCACCTGCGGGCGGCCGGAGGCGAGCAGCAGGGTGGCGACCGAGACGAGCATGACCCCGATGGCGACTGCCACGAACGCGCTGGTCGAGCGCCGGATGCTCAGCACGACGACTCCGCGGGCGTCGCCGCGTGCCGGGCCGGGCCCGCCGGATCGGTCTCCCGCTCGGCGATCCGCGCGGCGACGGCAGCGGCGGTGATCCCGCCGGTCAGCTCGTCGACGACGCGGCCGTCGGCCAGGAGAAGAACCCGATCGGCGTACGCGGCGGCGGTGGGATCGTGGGTCACCATCACCACTGTCTGCCCGTGGTCGTCGACGAGTCGCCGCAGCAGCCGGAGGACCTGCCGCGACGCGGCGCTGTCCAGTGCCCCTGTCGGCTCGTCGGCGAAGACCACCGCCGGGCGGGTGATCAACGCGCGGGCCACGGCGACGCGCTGCTGCTCGCCCCCGGACAGCTCACTCGGCCGGTGCCCGGCCCGGTCGGCCAGGCCCACCGCGTCCAGCGCGGCGGTCACGTCCTCAGCCGGCGGGCGGCGGCCGGCCAGGCGCAACGGCAACTCGACGTTCTGCGCGGCGGTCAGCGTGGTCACCAGGTTGAACGCCTGGAACACGAAGCCGATCCGATCGCGGCGCAGCCGGGTCAGCTCGTCGTCACCGAGGTCGTTCAGGCGCGTGCCGTCGATCGTGACGATCCCCTCGGTCGGGCTGTCCAGCCCCGCCGCGCAGTGCAGCAGTGTGGACTTCCCCGAGCCCGAGGGGCCCATCACCGCCGTGAACGTGCCGCTCGCGAAGCTGGTGCTCACGCCGTCGAGCGCCGTCACCCGCCGGGTTCCGGTGCCGTACACCGCCCGTAGCCCCGTCAGGGTCACCGTGTCTGTGGTCATGACCGCCACGGTGCCGGTTGCGACGGGTGTCGCGCGTCGTGCCGGAGCTGACACTTTCCGGCCCTCCCCCGGGTGGAGGTGGAGGCTCGGAACCGCCGGTACGTCGGCCTGCGGGATGACCGCCCACGGGTGGACGCGGCCGGTCCGGCCGGCCGATACCGTCTGGGGCGTGACACCTCTCCTGCTGACCCGGCGGCTGCGGCCGGTCGACCTCTACCTCGTGGACGCCGTGCTCGCCCTGGCAGTCGGTGGTTTCCTCTGCCCGTACGCGGCGCTGGAGTCGCCGCTGCACGGTGGCGTACGCGAGCCGCTCTGGGTGTCCGTGCTCGTTGGGATGGCCCTCGGGCTGCCGTTGGCCGTCCGGCGGCGGTGGCCGATCGCCGTCGCGTGGGTGATCAGCGCCGGCACCACCGGGGCACTGGTCACCGGGGTGATTCCCAACTTCGCCGCCGCCGCGCCGGCCTTCGCCATCGGCCTGTCCTTCTACACGGTGGCCACGTTGACGGCCACCCGTCGGTCGGTGCTCAGCGCGGCCGGTTGTCTCGCCCTGGTCAGCGTCGGTCTGGTGCTGACCGCCGGTGACCTGTGGTCGCGCACCGGGGCGGTGGTCTACGCGACAGTCATGATCGCGCCAGCCTGGTTGATCGGCTGGTTGCTGCGGGAGCGTCGCGCCCTCGCCGCCCGGCAGAGCGACCACCTGGTCCGCCAGGCAGCCACTGAGGAACGACTGCGGGTGGCACGGGAGCTGCACGACGTGGTCGCGCACACGCTGAGCCTCATCGTGGTGAAGGCGGCCGTCGCGAACCACGTCGCCGAGGCCGATCCCCGGGAGGCGGGGGCCGCCCTGCGGGTGATCGAGGAGACCAGCCGCAACGCGCTGACCGACGTCCGCCGGGTGCTCGGCGTCCTGCGCGAGGGCACCACCCCGTACGCGCCGACGCCCGGGTTGGACGAGCTTCCCGCGCTGGCCCGGCAGGCGGCGATCGGGGGCGTCGACGTTCGGCTCGACGTGCGGCGGGAGGAAGCCGTCGGCGCGGTGCCCGAGTCGGTGGGCCTCGCTGTCTACCGGATCGTGCAGGAGGCGGTGACGAACGTGGTGAAGCACGCCGCGCCGGCCGCCTGCCAGGCGATGGTGACTGTCACGCCCGCCGAGGTGCGGGTGGAGGTGACCGACGACGGCCGGCGGCCGGTCCTTGTCGGCGGGGACGGCCACGGCCTGATCGGCATGCGGGAACGGGTGGCGTTGCACGGTGGGGAGTTCCGCGCCGGGCCGCGCTCCGACGGGGGCTTCGCGGTGACGGCAAGCCTGCCCTACCGGGTCGCCGCGTGATCCGGGTGCTGATCGCCGACGACCAGGCGCTGCTGCGGGGCAGCTTCCGGTTGCTCGTCGACCTGACCCCGGACTGCACCACTGTTGGCGAGGCGGGCACCGGTGCGGAGGCCGTCGCGCTGGCCGAACAGCACCGGCCGGACGTGGTGCTGATGGACGTACGGATGCCGGAGATGGACGGCATCGAGGCGACCCGACGGATCTGTGCCGGCGCGGCGACGGCCGACACCCGGGTCATCATCCTGACCACGTTCGACCTGGACGAGTACGTCTACGGGGCGCTGCGCGCCGGAGCCAGCGGCTTCCTGCTGAAGGACACCCCACCGGCGGACCTGCTGACCGGGATCCGGGTGGTTGCCGCCGGGGAGGGGCTGCTCGCGCCGACGGTGACCCGCCGGCTGATCGACGAGTTCGCCAGGCGGGCGGAGCCGGCCCGGCCGTTGCCGCGCCAGCTGGACGGGGTGACCGAGCGGGAACGGGAGGTGCTGACGCTGATCGCCCGGGGCCTGTCCAACACGGAGTTGGCCGCGCACCTCAACCTCAGCCAGGCCACCATCAAGACGCACGTCGGGCGGCTGCTGACCAAGCTGGCCGTGCGGGATCGGGCGCAACTGGTCATCGTCGCCTACGAAACGGGCCTGGTGGGGCCGGGCGGCCTACGCTGAGCCGGTCGGTCCCGAACCCTGGAGGAGCCATGACCCGCTACGTCGCCCTGCTACGTGGGGTCAACGTCGGCACCACCCGGCTGGCGATGGCCGACCTGCGCCGGATCGTCACCGACCTCGGGCACCAGGACGTCAAGACGTACCTACAGAGCGGCAACGTGG
The DNA here is from genome assembly GCF_040647875.1 of Micromonospora sp. NPDC049230. Classification (NCBI taxonomy): domain Bacteria; kingdom Bacillati; phylum Actinomycetota; class Actinomycetes; order Micromonosporales; family Micromonosporaceae; genus Micromonospora; species Micromonospora sp. NPDC049230. Next base: position 35,992 of record NZ_JBEZCZ010000023.1, on the reverse strand, counting down.
CCTTCGGCAGCACGGTGCGCGACGCGGGGAAACTGGCCGCCGGGATCGAGCGGGCGCTCACCGACGAGCTGGCGGTGCCGGTGCCGGTGCTGGTGCGCAGTGGCCGGGAGTTGGCGGCGGTCGCCGGCGGCAACCCGTACGCCGACCGGGAGGACGACCCGACCAGGGTGCTGGTGGCCTTCCTCGCCACCGAGCCGACGAAGTCCGCTGTGGACGCCCTCAGTGTGCCCGGCGGCGAGAACGTGTCGTTCACGGTGACCGGCCGGGAGGTCTTCCTGCACTTCGTCGACGGCGGTTACGGGCGGTCGAAGTTCACGAACGCGTACCTGGAGAAGAAGCTCGGCGTGGTGGCCACCACCCGCAACTGGAAGTCGGTGCGCGCCCTGGCGGAGCTGGCCGCCGGCTGACCGGGCGGGCGCGGGCGCCCGCCCGGACCCGGTCAGAAGTGGTACGCGGTCTCGTACTCGGGCACCAGCACCCGGCTGCGCGGCGAGATCCGGCGCACCGCGGCGATCATGTCGTTCAGCCGGGTGCGGTCGGTCTCGGCAACCGTCGGCGGGTTCTCCAGCGGCGTCTCGAAGTTGTCGTAGTGCACCGGCACGATGACCTTCGGGTAGTCGAGGCCGGCCAACAGCCGAGGCAGATAGTCGCCGGTGGCGGTGGCGCTCTGCATGGCCACCATCGCCACGTCGGGCGCCAGTCCGGTCAGGTTGCGTTCGGCGACGTCGCTGGCCCCGGTGAAGTAGACCGCCGGGCCGCCGTCGACCCGCAGCAGGTAACCCAGCGTGTCGCCCTCCGGCAGGTCCGCGATGGTCGCCGGCTGCGGCGGTTGGGTCACCCGCACCCCCGGAAAGGCCACCGAGTACGACGGGTTGCGGCTGTGCAGTGAGCCGACCACCTCGACGCTGTGGTCGCCGAAGTCCAGCACCTCCCCGCCCTTGACGGCGCTGAGCTGCGTCGACGGCACCCCGTAGGCCAACCCCAGGTGGTATGCGGTGAGCGTGCCGAACACTCGCGCGCCGGTGCGCGTGGCGATGTGGGGCACGTCCATGAAGTGGTCCCAGTGCGTGTGCGTGACAAGCACCGTCGTGGCCCTGTCGACGCGCCTGTCGATCACGTCGGTGCGCACTGTCAACTGGGTATCGGTCCGGAACGCCCCGGTGAACAGCCCGGTGTCGATCCGGCTGAGGAACGGGTCGACGAGAACGGTCCGGTCGGAGATGTCGACACGCCAGCCGGCCGTACCCCACCAGCGGAAGCTGACCGCGCCCCTGCGGCGGGTGGTCGGCGTGGGCGCGGCGGCCGGGATGGCGGCCTGGGCCGGGGTGGCGGAGCCGGCGGCGAGGCCACCGGCGGAGACAAGCGCGGTGGTGGCTGCGGCGTCGCGCAGGAAGCGACGGCGGTCGAGACTGGGCATGCGGAGCTACTCCCCGTGGTCGGGCGATCGGTCCACCCGAGCCAACCAGCGCCACAGTGCCCCGGTCCAAGACGAAAGGCCGTCGGCTCCGATACGGCACCGCATATCGGAGCAGCCCAGCGGCGGTGCGCGGACGCTCGTGAGTCACGAAATCAGTCGCCGCGCAGCGCCTCGACGGCCGTGCGGGCGGCCTCTCCCATCGCCAGGTCCACGTCGATGCGGCGCGGGGCCAACCGGTCGGCGCGGGCGAAGACGGCTATCGCGTACCGGCCGCCGTCGGGGTATTCGGCGACCCCGGCCTCCAGGTGCAGGCCGGGCAGGGTGCCGGTCTTGCCGGAGACCCGGACGCCGGGCGGGAAGCCGGCGGCCAGCCGGGTCCAGAAGATCTGCTGGCCCATCCAGGTGCGGACCATCGCGCACGCCGCCGTTGGCCCGGCCTCGTCGCGCCAGATCAGCGTGAGCAGCCGGGTGATCTCCCGGGCGGTGCTGGAGGTGGTGCGCGCGGGGTCGAAGACCCGCATGGCCCGGACCCGGTCCGCCGGCAACGTGGGGAAGATCCGGGCGAACTCCGCCTCGGTACGCGCGCCCACGTCGGTGAGCATCATCTCGACAAGGTCCCGGGGACCGCCGAGGACGCGGGTACGGGTCAGCCCCAGCTCGGCGGCGAGCATCGGCAGCAGATCCGGGCCGACCCGGCGCAGCAACAGGTCGGCGGCCGTGTTGTCGGTGACCGACATGGCGAAGTACGCGAGATCGCGCAGCGACACCTCGGCGTCGTCGGTGCAGCCGGCCAGACCCCACCCGCCGAGCCGGTCGGCGGCGGTGACCAGGACCCGTTCGGTCGGGTCGAGTTGACCGGCCTCGACCTGCCGGGCGAACTCCAACACCAGCAGGATCTTGAAGATCGAGGCGATCACCACCTGCTCGTCGGCCCGCACCCCGACCTCCGGACCGCCGCCGACGTCGAGACCGCCACCAGCGAGGGCCAGGTCCACGGCGTCCAGGTCCACGGCGTCCAGGTCCACGGCGTGCAGGCTGGCCGTCACTCCGACGGCGGTGAAGAGGGCCTCGATGCGCTCGCTGACGTCCACGCCGGCACGGTATCCAGCGGCACCCGGCCGGTGCTGGCGTAGGGTCCGGCCGTGGATCTGCTCCGGCACCTGCGGCACTTCGTGGCTGTCGCACACGAGTTGCACTTCGGCCGGGCCGCGGAGCTGCTCGGGATGGCCCAGCCGCCCCTGAGCCAGTCCATCCAGCGCCTGGAACGGGAGTTGACAGTCGAGCTGTTCGACAGGTCCCGCCGCCAGGTACGCCTCACCACCGCCGGTGAGCTGCTCCTCGGCGAGGCGGAGGAGTTGCTCGCCGGTGCCGGCCGGCTGCGCAGCCTGATGGGGCAGATCCGCGCGGGTGAGCTGGGCGTACTCCGGGCCGGTGTGCCGCCGGAGACGCCCGCGGTGACGCTGCGCGCGCTGCTGGACGGGCTCACCACCCGGGCGGCCGGCCTGGACCTGGAGTTGCACGAGCTGACCACCGCCGAGCAAGCCCGGATGCTCACCGAGCGAACCCTGGACGTGGGGCTGGTGCACCACCCGGTGGCGGCGGACGGGCTGCGGTTCGGCGCACCTGTCGACGTACCCCTCGGGGTGTTGCTGCCGCGCGCCTCGCCGCTGGCCCGCGGCCGTGACGTGGCGCTGGCGTCGCTGGCCGGGCTGGATCTGGTGGCCGCGCCCCGGGCGACCGCGCCCGGGTGGCACGACCATCTGCTGACGGTGTGCCGACGGCACGGTTGGCGGCCAGCCCGGGTGCGGCCGGCCCGCAACCCGGAGTTCCTCTTCGGGCTCGTGCTCGCCGGCGGCGCGGTGGCCGTGGAACCGGCGGCGGTGGCACGTCGCGAACCCCGGGTCGCCTGGCGGCCGATCTCCGACACCTCGCTGGTCAGACGCACCTCGGCGGCCTGGCCGGACCGGTCGGCGCACCCGGCGGCGTCGATGTTCGGGCAGCTCGCCGCCGAGGTGCTGGCCGATGCCGAGCCCGTCGCGCCCGCGCCGACGTCGGTGCCGGCGGCACGACCGTGGCCGGTGCTCTTCGACACGACCGGGTGAACCTCCCGATCGTTGCGCTCGTCACCACGGCTCCGGCGGTGAACGACACGTCCCCGCGGGTAAGGATGAAGATCGCACACGAAGACGCGAAGGAGCCGCAGTGCCCAACACGATTCCCGACATCAGCCTGAACGACGGCACCACCATTCCGCAGCTCGGCTTCGGGGTGTTCCAGATCGAGCCGAAGGACACCGTCGCGGCGGTGACGACAGCTCTCGAGACGGGCTACCGGCACATCGACACCGCCGAGATGTACGGCAACGAGGCCGAGGTCGGCGAGGCGGTCCGCGTGTCCGGCCTCGACCGGGGCTCGGTGTACGTGACGAGCAAGCTGAACAACGGCTTCCACCGCCCCGACGACGCCCGCCGGGCGTTCGACTCGACGCTCGCGGCGCTGAAGATGGACTACATCGACCTGTTCCTGATCCACTGGCCGCTGCCGACCCTGTACGACGGCGACTACGTCTCGACCTGGAAGGTGCTGGAGGAGTTCCAGCGCGACGGCCGCGCCCGCTCGATCGGCGTGTCGAACTTCCAGGTGTCGCACCTGGAGCGGCTGGCCGCCGAGGCGAGCGTCGTGCCGGTGGTGAACCAGATCGAGGCGCACCCCTACTTCGCCAACGACGAGGTCCGCGCCTACGGCCGCGCGCACAACATCCTCACCGAGGCGTGGTCGCCGATCGCGCAGGGCAAGGTGCTCGACGACCCGACGGTTGTCGACATCGCCGAGCAGGTCGGCCGCACCCCGGCGCAGGTGGTGCTCCGCTGGCACGTGCAGCGCGGCGACATCATCTTCCCGAAGTCGACAACCCCGAAGCGGATCGAGGAGAACACCCGGATCTTCGACTTCGAGCTGGACGACGCGGCGATGGAGCGGATCACCAACCTGAACAAGGGCGAGGCCGGGCGGCAGGGCCCGAACCCGGACACCTTCGACTACCTGCCCAAGTGACCTGAGCCGCCGGCCACGGGCGGGCAGGGTCCCTGTGAGCGTGATGCCTCAGGGTCATCATGATGACCCTGAGGCATCACGGTGTTTCGGCGCTCAGGAGCCGACGCGCTCGGCGGAGCCCACGCGCTCGGCGATCCGGCGGAACACCGCGTGGGTCGGCGATCCGGGCTCGGCAACGTAGACGATCATCCGCTGGTCGGTCTCCGGCACCAGCAGGACCCGGCACTCGAACTCCAACTGCCCCAGGTCGGGATGCGGTACCCGCTTGACGACCGGACGACGTTGCGCGACGTCGTGCTCCGCCCAGAGCTGGGCGAACCGGGGTGAGGTGCCGAGCAGCTCGGTGACCAGGTCGCGGATCGCCGGGTCGGCCGGGTAGCGACCGTAGGCGGCCCGCAGGTCCGCGACAGTGCCACGCACGAACCGGATCACCTCGGCATCGGCCCAGTGCGCGCTCGTCGCCGGCTGCCGGAACGTCCAGCGGATCATGTTGCGGTCCGCGTCGGGCACCGCCGCGAGGTCCCCCACGAAGTACGTGGCCAGGCGGTTCCAGGCCAGGACGTGGTACGCGGCGTCGACGAGGTACGCCGGGGTCTCGGTCATCGCGTCGAGCAGGTGGCGCAGCCCGGCGGGCACCTCCCGGCTCGGGCCGACGGTCGGTGGCGGATTCTCCCCGGCAATCCGGAACAGATACTCGCGCTCGTCCCGGCTCAGCAGCAGCGCCCGCGCCATCGAGGCCAGCACCTGCCGGGACGGGTGCGGCCCACGGCCCTGCTCCAGCCGGATGTAGTAGTCGATCGAGATGCCGGCGAGCTGGGCGACCTCCTGCCGACGCAGGCCGGGCGTGCGACGGCGTACCCCGTCGGGGAGGCCGACCTCGGCGGGGCTCAGGCGGGCGCGGCGGGTGCGCAGGAACGCCGCCAGTTCGTCGCGCCGCAGGCCGCTGCTCGTCATGCCTCCAGCATGCCCCGGGCCGGGCTCGCGAGGGTGGTACCACCGATCCCAGCCTCGGCCCGTCTCTCCCCCGGGGCCGCCGGCGCGGACAGGCTCGACGGCATGACGAACATGATCGCCCTGATCACCGGGGCCAACAAGGGGATCGGCTTCGCCACCGCCCGCCAGCTCGGCGCCCTCGGGATGACGGTGCTGGTCGGTGCCCGCGACGCCGAGCGCGGTCGGGCAGCGGAGCGGGAGCTGCGCGACGGCGGCGCGGACGCCCGCTTCGTGCCGCTGGACGTCACCGACGCCGAGTCGGTGGCGGCAGCCGCGAAACGTGTGGAGACGGAGTACGGCCGGCTGGACGTGCTCGTCAACAACGCCGGCATCGTGCTCGCCGACGGCGAGCGGGGGTTGCCCAGCGAGACGACCGTGGCGACGCTGCGCGGCGTGTTCGAGACGAACGTGTTCGGGGTGGCGACGGTGACCAACGCGCTGCTGCCACTGCTGCGTCGGGCCCCCGCGGCCCGGATCGTCAACGTCTCCAGCGAGGTCGGCTCGATCGCGGTGATGACCGACCCGGCGGGCGCGCTGTACGCGTTGACCTCCGTGCCGTACCCGTCGTCGAAGGCGGCGCTGAACATGCTCACCGCCATGTACGCGAAGGAGCTGCGGGACACCCCGATCAAGGTGAACGCGGCGAACCCCGGCTACTGCGCCACCGACTTCAACAGCCACCACGGCTTCCGCACCGCCGAGCAGGGCGCCGAGGTCAGCGTGCACCTGGCGACGCTGCCCGCCGACGGGCCGAGCGGGCTGCTCTGGGGCTTCCAGATGGACACCGGCGGCGGGTACGGGGTGTTGCCCTGGTGACTCGGCGCTTGACCTGGAGCGCACTCCAGCTTGCAGGGTGACCGGTGCGCCCACCGGCAGGGCGCACGAGAGGAGATCCCATGCGGTACCGCACGATCGGCACCGACCCGGCGACCCGGCGCGAGGTCAGCGTGCTCAGCCTCGGCGCGATGCTCTTCGGCAGCGCCACCGACGAGGCCACCTCGTACGCGATCCTCGACCGGTACGTCGAGGCGGGTGGCACGTTCATCGACACGTCGGACAACTACGCGTTCTGGGTCGACGGCTCGCAGGGCGGCCAGAGTGAGGAGTTGCTCGGACGGTGGCGGCGCAGCCGAGGCGTCGGCGCCGAGATCGTCATCGCCACCAAGCTGGGGGCCCGGCCACTGGCCCCGGGGACCAGTTACCTGGACAACGCCGAAGGCCTGTCGGCGAAGGTGATCCGCGAGTCGGCCGAGCGCAGCCGGGACCGGCTCGGCGTGGACCGGCTGGACCTGCTCTACGCACACATCGAGGACCGGACGGTGCCGCTCGCGGAGACCGTGGAAGGCTTCGCCGAGTTGGTCGCCGAGGGGACCGTGGGCCTGCTGGGCGCGAGCAACCACCGCGCCTGGCGGGTGGAGCGGGCCCGCGCGCTGGCCGCCGCCGCCGGCCTGCCGGGGTACGAGGTGCTCCAGTACCACCGCAGTTACCTGCCGAACCGCACCGACCTGGTCAGCGAGCTGGATCCGGACGGTGAGCCGGGCGGCGTCGCCGGTGACCTGCTCAGTTACCTGCGGGCCGAGCCCGAGCTGACCCTGGTGGCGTACTCGCCACTGCTCAAGGGGGCGTTCACCCGGGCGGACAGGCCGCTGGGCGCCGCGTACGACCTGCCCAGCGCGCCCCGGCGGCTGGCCGCGTTGCGGGACGTGGCCGGGCAGACCGGCGCGACTGTCAACCAGGTGGTGCTGGCCTGGTTGCTGGGCGGTGAGCTGCCGTCCATCCCGCTGGTGGGCGCCTCCTCGGTGGCACAACTGGAGGAGAGCCTGGCAGCTGTCGACCTGGAGTTGACCCCCGCGCAGCGGCACCGCCTCGACACCACCTGGTGACCTGTCACCGGCCGCACCGCCGACCTCAGCTCCCGGTCGGTGGTGCGGTCAGGTCGAGCTGCCAGTCGTTGGCACGCATCAGCCGCCCCGGCGGGTACTCGAAATCCGTCTCGCCGAGCAGCGTGAACCCGACCTTGCGGCAGACCGCGTTCGAGGCGGGGTTGTCCACCGAGGGGTAGGCGTGGGCGTAGCGCCGGTCCCGTCGGGTGCGGGCCACGTCGACGACCGCACGCACCGCCGCGCTGGCCAGCCCCCGCCCCCGGTACGCGGGCAGCACCGCCCAGCCCATCTCGTACACCTGTTGCTCCCGCCACTGCCGGGCCCAGTACGCGACGCTGCCCACCCGCGCCCCGTCCGGCAGGACCATCACGTACATGCAGCCCTGGCCGTCGTCGGCGAAGTGCACGTAGCGCTCGTGCCGGGCGAGCATCTGCTCGTCGCTCTCCGGGCCGCCGGTGTGCTTGCGCGTCTGCGGGGTGTTGAGCCGCCGCAGCAGGTCGAGATCCTCCTCGCGCCACGGGTCGATACGCACCTGAACCATGCCAATCCCCTGTTCGTCGACCACAGTCAAGCCGATCCCCACCGACATTCCACCCCGAAACGCCGCCCGCTAGATCGGATCTGGCGGGCGGCTGGCCGCCGTCTCGCGCCTTGGAGGTGGAAGGGGGTGGCGATGATGACACCGTTGCGGGTCGCCGTGATCATCGGCAGCACCCGGGAGGGGCGGGCCGGCGACCGGGTCGCCGGCTGGTTCGTCGACCAGGCCGTGCGGCACGACGACCTGGCGGTGACTGTCGTTGACCTGACCGAGTACGACTTTCCGGGCCGTTACCCCGCCGAGCCGACCACGTCCATCCGGGCGTTCGTCAGCGAGGTGGGGCGGGCGGAGGCGTTCGTCGTGGTCACCCCCGAGTACAACCACAGCTTCCCGGCGCCCCTGAAGCAGGCCATCGACTACGCGTACGACGAGTGGCAGGCCAAACCGGTCGGCTTCGTGGCGTACGGCTGTCGATCCACCGGTCGGCACGCGGTCGACCAGCTACGCACGGTCTTCACCGCCCTGCACGCGACGACGGTGCGCGACGTCGTCGGGATCGACCTGCTCGCCGGCGAGCCGACACCGCAGTGCACCGACCAGGTGGGCCGCGACGCCAGCGTCCTGCTCGACCAGCTCCGCTGGTGGGGTCTGGCCCTGCGCGAGGGCCGGGCCGCCCGACCCTACGTCTCCTGACGAACTGATGAGAGGCACGAATCATGAGTAGACGCACCACCGGCCTGGCCATCGAGGCCGAGGGGCTCACCCGCTCGTTCGGGGAGACCCGGGCGCTGGCCGGGATCGACCTCCAGGTGCCCGCCGGCACCGTCTACGGCCTGCTCGGCCCGAACGGGGCGGGCAAGACCACAGCGGTCCGGGTGCTCGCCACGTTGCTGCGCCCCGACGGAGGCTCGGCACGGGTGTTCGGGCACGACGTGGTCACCGAGGCCGACAGCGTCCGTTCCCGGGTCAGCCTCACCGGTCAGTACGCCTCGGTCGACGAGGACCTGACCGGTACGGAGAACCTGGTGCTCCTCGCCCGCCTGCTCGGCCTGCGCAAGCCGGCCGCCCGGGAGCGCGCGGCGGCCCTGCTCGCCGCGTTCGGCCTGACCGAGGCGAGCGACCGCCAGGTGAAGAAGTACTCGGGTGGGATGCGGCGGCGCATCGACATCGCCGCGAGCATCCTCAACACACCCGATCTGCTCTTCCTCGACGAGCCGACGACCGGCCTCGACCCGCGCAGCCGCAACCAGGTGTGGGAGATCGTCCGCGCGGTGGTGTCGCACGGCACGACGGTGCTGCTGACGACGCAGTACCTCGACGAGGCCGACCAGCTCGCCGGGCGGATCGCGGTCGTCGACCACGGGCGGGTGATCGCCGAGGGCACCCCGGGTGAGCTGAAGTCGTCGGTCGGCTCCGGCACCGTCCACCTGCGACTGCGGGATCCCGGCCAACGGCCCCAGGCGGAGAAGCTGCTCCGGGAGGCACTCGACGTGCCGGTGCAGCTCGCCGCCGACCCGGTGGCGTTGACGGCCCGGGTCGGCGAGGCCGGCACCGACCTCGACGCCAGCGCCCAGGCCGCTCGTGCGCTCGGCGACCTGGCCCGTGCCGGCATCGTCGTCGACGACTTCTCCCTCGGTCAGCCGAGCCTGGACGAGGTCTTCCTGGCCCTGACCGACCACCCCGCCGTGCCGGCCGACGAGCGCGACGACGAGCTGGAGGCAGCCCGATGAGCAACGCCACGACCACCACCGAACGGGCACCGACGGTCTACGTCCCCTCCGCCGAGGCGCTGGCGACAGTGCTCGCGCCCGCTGCCCGGCCGCCCCGGCCCAGCGCGCTGAGCGCGTCGCTCACCTTCGGCTGGCGGGCCATGCTGAAGATCAAGCACGTGCCGGAGCAGCTCTTCGACGTGACAGCCTTCCCGGTCATCATGGTGCTGATGTTCACGTACCTCTTCGGTGGTGCGCTCGCTGGCAGCCCCCGTGAGTACCTCCAGTTCTTCCTTCCCGGCATCATGGTGACAAGCGTCGTGATGATCACCATGTACACGGGGATCGGCCTCAACACCGACATCGAGAAGGGCATCTTCGACAGGTTCCGGACGCTGCCCGTCTGGCGCCCGGCGGCCCTGGTCGGCATGATCTTCGGCGACGTGCTGCGCTACATCCTCGCCGCCCTGGTGATCCTGGGCCTGGGGCTGGTGCTCGGGTTCCGCCCCGCCGGCGGGGTGGTCGGCGCGGCCGTCGGGATCGGGCTGCTTGTGGTCTTCTCGTTCGCGTTCTCCTGGGTGTGGACGTTCTTCGGGCTGATCCTGCGCAGCGAGAAGTCGGTGATGGGGGTCAGCATGATGGTGCTGTTCCCGTTGACGTTCCTGAGCAACGTCTTCGTCGACCCGAGCACGATGCCCGGCTGGCTCCAGGCGTTCGTGAAGGTCAACCCGGTGACGCAGTTGGTGGCGTCGATCCGCGGCGCGATGAGCGGCGAGTCGGACCCGACGGCCACGATGTGGCTGCTGGTCTGGAGCGCCGGCTTCCTCCTCGTCTTCGGCACCCTGACCATGTACCGCTACAACCGCCGCTAACCCTGACCCTGGCCCCGCGATCTTGCACTTTCTGTCCCGACGAGTGTGGTGAATCCGCCCGCAACGGCGACCGAGAGTGCGAGATCGCGGGGTGGCGTGGGGTGCGCGGTTAGAGCCGCCAGGGCAGCGGCTTGGGCGGCAGGTAACGGCAGGTGCTGCCGGTCGAGACGGCGTCGCGCAGGTGGTTGGCGAGGGCCGGGTGCCGAGCGTCGAGTTTGCGTAGCGTGTCCCGGATCCGCGCGGTCACCGTCTTGCGGGCCCGCTCGGCCTCGTCGCCCAGGCGGCGACTCCGCCCGGCCAGCCCCGCCGCCGCACGCAGCTCGTCGAGCAACGCGCCCCGTTCGACGTCCAACGCGGCCACCCTCCGGTCGTCGTCGCGTGCGGCGGCCCGATCGATCTCCTCGTCGAGACGTGCCAGGTGCCGCCGGTAGCGTGCCTTCGCCTCGTCATCGAGGACCGGGTCGGCACCCATCCGCCGGGCGGCGACCAGCTCCGGCCCGGCGGCCGGGTCGAGCAACTCCACGGCCGGCACGTCACTGCCCGGCCGACTCAGCAGCAGGTGCAGGTCGTGCAGGCCCTTGGCATCGGGCAGGTGCACCACGACACCGGCGTACGCGAGCTGCCAGACCGGCCCGTCGCGCCGAAACTCGTACCCCTCGATGGCTGGCGCGACCGTCGCGGCCCGACCGGACGCGAAAGCCTGACCTGGCCCGGCCACTGCGGTCGGCGCGACGGCCTGGCGTGCGGTGGCGGTGGGCCCGGCCGCGGCGGTGGAGGTCGCGGCGAGTTGGCGGAGCACCTGCGTCATGCCGAGAGCTGTTGCTTCCTGGGCGGTGGTGGCACGCAGCGCGGCCAGCGTCGCCGCGTCGCCCGGGTGTCCCCGCCCGGCGAGGGACTTCGCGAGGCCGACGCGGGCGATGAGCGACCAGGGGCGCGAGCCCAGCCGGTCGGCGGAGTCCCGGGCGGCAGTGAAGCCGGCGACGGCGTCGGCCCAGCGCTCCTGGGCGGCGTCGATCAGCGCCAGCCAGTGGTCGACGGGCCCGCTGATGTCGCAGCCGAAGAGCCCCACCGTCCACTCTCCACGATGCGGGGCCAGCTCGGCCCGCGCGGCGTCGCAGCGCCCCGGGTCGGCGGACGCGGCGGCGACCTGCGCACGTAACCGCAGCCAGAGCGGCGAGACCGGACGCGGGTACCGGATGGCGGCGGCCTCGATTCCCGCGGTCAGCCGGACCGCCATGGCGTCGTCGCCACGCTCCGCCGCGGTGATGGCCCGCAGCAACTCCCGGTAGGGGTAGTCCATCGGGGCCAGGCCGTCCAGCAGGGTGTCGGCCTCGTCGTGCCGGCCCTGGAGCAGCAGCCGGGACCAGCGCAGGTGATGCCCCATGAACCCGAACTCGGCATGGCCCGGGTCGGTGAGGTCGGCGAACCTCGTGTCGGCCTCGACGAAGTCACCTCGGAAGGCCGCGATGATCCCGCTGTCGACGGCTGCCGCCAACCGGTACCGAGCGAGGTCGCCCCGCCGGTCGACGCTGACGAAGGTGGTGAACTCCTCGTTGAAGCGAGGGTCGCCCAACTCCAGCAGCGCCACCCAGCGCAGCGAGGTGGCCCAAAGCTCGGTCTCCCGGTCGCCCGTACGGCGGGCCACATCCCGGATCTCGGCGGTCAGCGCGGCGCGGGCCGCCGCGGTGCCCAGGCCCCAGGTGGTGTCGTGGCGGGCCCAGAGGCTGAACGTCAGCGCCTCGTCGTCCTGCCCTCGGCGGGCGATCGTCTCGGTGGCGGTGATCAGATCGGCGATCAGCGTGCCGACGGTCGCCTCAATGTCCGGTTCGCCGATCAGTTTCCGGTACGCGTCGCGCACCAGCTCCGCCGAGTCGAGCGAGTCGACGGTCTCCACCTGGCGGGAGCGGTTGACGATGAGGGCGACGCGGGCCAGCAGCACCGGGTTGTCGAGGGTGCGAGCCAGCGCGCCGGCCTCGGTGAGCAGTTGCCCGGCCTCCTCTCGGCCGGCGTGGTGATATTGGGCCTCGCCGAACTCGACGAGGATCCGCACCCGTTGCTCCCGGTCCTCGACGACCTCCAACGCCCGACGGAAGTGCACCGCGGCCTCGTCGGTGCCGAGCCGGGCGAACGCGTCCCGCCCGGCGGCGACCAGCAGCGTGGCCCGCCGGGCCCGGTCGAGCGCGGGGCCGGCGAGGTAGGCGTGCCGGGCGAGGTCGGCGGGGATCAACAGATCGGTCAGCTCCCGCAGGTCGTCGACCGCCCGGACGACAGTGCCGTGCCGGGCCTGCCGGTCGTCGTCGGCCAGACCGTCGTAGAGCGTCTCGCGGACCAGGTCGTGGGCGAAGGCGAACCGGCCGCCGCCCCTGGCGACCACCAACCGGGCGGTCAGCGCACGGTCGAGCAGTCTGTCGACCTGTGCCACGGGGGCGGTCACGCATGCCGCGAGGACCTGGCGGTGGAACTCGCGGCCCAGTACGGCGGCGACGGTGAGCGCCTCGACCACGGGCGGGGGCAGTTGGGCGAGGCGACGCCGCACCGCCTCCCGTACACCGGGGGCGATAGTGTCCGCCGCCTCGTCGGCGTGCCACAACCGGGCGGTCTGCTCGATGAAGAACGGGTTGCCGCCGGTACGCCGGTGCACCTCGTCGACGAGGTCGGCGTCGGGTTCCCGCCCGGCCGTCCGGACCATCAGCGCGGCCACCTCGTCCCGGGAGAGGCCGGTGAGGGTGATGGTGGTGGCCTTTGCGACAAGCGGCATCAGCAGCGGGCGCAGCGGGTGCTCACCCGACTCGACCTCGGCGTCGCGGTAGGTGCCGATCAGCAGCAGGCGCTCGAACCAGGTGTGCTGGGCCGCGAAGCTCAGCAGTCGCAGGGAGGCCGGGTCGGCCCAGTGCAGGTCGTCGAGGATGACCACGACCGGCCGATGCTGGGAGACCGCGACCAGGGCGGCGGTCACCCCGTCGTACAACGCGAACGTCTCCTGGTCGGTGCTGTCCCCACTCGTCTCGACGCCGGCCCAGCCGGTGAGGCGGTCGGCCTGCTCCTTGCCCGTGTCGTTCTCGCCGAGCAGGGCCGCGAGGGCTGGTTCGGCGTCCGGTCGCGCCACCGCCCAGTCGTCGGCGGAGCGCCGCAGACCGCGCAGCACCTGCACCCACGGCCAGTAGCCGGGGGCACTGTCGGAATCCCAGCAGGCGGCACCGAGCACCAACGCGCCACGCTGCCGGGCCTCCCGCGCCGCCGACGTGACGAGGGTCGTCTTGCCGATGCCGGGCTCGCCGGTGACCAGGGCCAGGCCGCCGTGGCTGGTGGCGGCCCGGTCCAGCTCGGCGCGCAGCAGACCAGCGGGGTGAGCCCGCCCGATGATGGCGTCGCCGCGCCGCACGTCCATGGTTTCCAGACGGTACTGGAACCCTCCGACGCCGAGCGTCGGGATTTGACAGGGTTATAGATAGCGGTTATCTATTAGCTGTCTATTCGAGGGGTGTGCCGGGTGCAGGACGTGGTGCTGGCCATGCTGGCCGAGGAGCCGGCGCACGGGTACGAGCTGCGCAGCCGCATCATGGAGCCCAGCGGGTGCGGTGAGTCGACCCTGCCGCACCTGCTGGGCGGGCTGCAGCGCCCCACCGGCGGCGAGGTGTGGCTGGCCGACCGCCGGATCGACACGATGAGCGAGCGTGCCCTCGCCCGGCTTCGGCGCGACACCATCGGTCTCGTCTTCCAGTCCTTCCACCTCATGGACGAACTCAAGGAGTTGCGCAACACCGGCCAGACACTCATCGTGGCCACGCACGACGCCCTCATCGCGGCGGTCGCCGACCGGGTGACCTCCATGCGCGACGGGGCCTTCGCCGGCGACAGTTTCCTCGCCGGCACCGTCTACGGCGAGGCGCGCTGAGGTGGCCGGCCGCCTGCTGCTCGTCTGGCGACTGCTGATCCGGGGGCTGCGTCAGCACCGGACCGAGAACCTGCTGCTGCTGGTCGCCATCACCGCCGCGACCGCGACATTGACTCTCGGCCTCACCCTCACCGAGCTCGTCACCCGCCCGTACGAGCGCACCCGGGCCGCCACCGCCGGGCCCGACCTCGTGGTGGAACCGGGCTTCACCGGTCCGCAGGCCCTCGACGCGCTCGCCCCGCTGGCGACCCTGCCCGGCGTCACCGCGCACAGCGGACCCTTCCCGCTGGCCTTCCTGGCGTTGACCGCCCGCGACACCACCGTCCGGGTCATCGTCGAGGGCCGCGACGAGGCACCCGCCGCCGTCGACCGGCCCGCGGTGACCGACGGCACCTGGGTACGCCCCGGCGGTGTCGTGGTCGAACGCACCTTCGCCGACGCCCTCGCCATCCGCCCCGGCGACACGATCACCGTCGACGGCCACCCGCTGCACGTGGCCGGGATCGCTATCACCGCCGCCAGACCGGCGTACCCGCGCCCCGGGTGGCACCTCCCGGGCAGCGTGCTGACCGAGGGTGGCGGCCTGGTCTGGGCCGACCGGGACGACATCGCTTCGCTCGCCGGTGAGCAGCCACTGTCGTACACCCTGAACCTCACACTGACCCACCCGGGACGCGGCGTCGCCGCGATCGAACCGTCGCTCGGCGACACTGAGCACGATCCGAGGTTTCACGGTTGGCGCTTCAGCACCGAGCGGCAGATCGCCGAGGCCAGTAGCAGGTTGAACGGCCCGGCGCGGCAGGCCCTGCTGATCGGCAGTTGGCTGCTGACCGCCCTCGCGGTGACCGGCGTCGCTGGCATCGTCGCGGGCCGGGCCATCGGCCAGCGCCGTCGGGTGGGGCTGCTCAAGGCCGTCGGGGCTGGGCCCGCGATGATCGCCATCAGCCACCTCGTCGAGTACCTCGTGATGGGGCTCGCCGCCGCCGGGACGGGTCTCGCCGCCGGTTGGCTCGCCGCGCCCGCGCTGTTCCGCCCGGCCGTCGGGCTCATCGGCTCGGCCGGCGTCCACCCGCCACCGCTGCGCACAGTCCTCGCGGCGACCGCGCTCGCCCTCGGAATCTCGGTCGCGGCGACCCTGGGGTCGGTGGTCCGCGCCGCCACCACCAGCACCATCCACGCGCTGGCCGACGCCGCGACGCCACCGCGACGCCGTGGGTGGGCCATCTGGCTGTCGCGCCGACTGCCCACGGCTCTCCTGATCGGGGTACGCATCAACGCGCGCCGACCGCGCCGCGCCCGGCTCGTCACGGTGAACACCCTGATCGCCACGACCGCGATCGCCGTTGTGCTGATGGCCCTGGCCCAGCGTCGAGACCCGTTGAATCTCGGCTACTCGGCGCTTCCCGACACCCGCGACGAGCGCACCACCCAGGCCATGCTCCTCGTGGTTGGCGTGGTGTGCGCCCTGGCACTGCTCAACACGGTCGTGAGCACCTGGACCGCGGTCCTCGACTCCCGGCATCCGCTGGCGATCGCCCGCGCGCTCGGCGCGACACCCGGGCAGGCCGGGATGGGTCTGGCGATGGCACAGCTACTTCCCGCGATACCGGGCGTCGCCGGCGGAATCCTGGTGGGACTGGTCAGCTACTTCGCCGGGGACGACAACCAGTACGCACCCGCCTCCTGGATGCTCGGCGCGGCGGGTGGAGTGCTGCTCGCCGTCGTCGTGCTCACCGCCGTACCGGCCCTGGTCGCCGTACGCCGCCCGGTAGCGAAGACCCTCCAGTCGACGGCGACCTGACCACGCCGACGGCCGGTGTCGAGATTTGACAGAGCCATAGCTAGCGGTTATCTATTGGCGGTCTATTCGAGGGGTGTGCCGGGTGCAGGACGTGGTGCTGGCCATGCTGGCCAAGGAACCGGCGCACGGGTACGAGCTGCGCAGCCGGATGCGCAACGCGCTCGGCCCGCTCGGCGAGGCGATGAACGCGGGTCAGATCTACGTGACGCTGGCCCGGCTGGCGAAGGCCGGGCTGGTGACCTCGGAGCGAGCCGAGGGCCTGCCGGACCGGCCCGACCGACGGGTCTACGCGTTGACCCCGGCCGGACAGCAGCGGGTCGCCGGCTGGCTGACCGAGGTGAGCTGGCCCAAGCCGGACCTCACGGAGTTTCACCTGAAGCTGGTCGCCGCCGCGGCTGCCCGGCTGGCCGATCCGGTGGCGCTTGTGGACGCGCAACGGCGTGAGGTGCTGCGCCGTCTGCGTGACGCGCAACGGGCCGCGTTGGAACGGTCGGTGGATCCGGTCGCCGGGTTGCTGTTGGAGGGCGTCGTGTTACGGCTGCGGGCTGATCTGGAGTGGCTGGAGGCGTGCGAGCGCACGTGGTCCGAGCGTGATCGAGTGGGACGGAAGGCGGGGGCATGACCGGGTCGATGGCGGTGCGGACACGGGGGTTGTCCAGGTGGTACGGCTGGGACGACGCTCTGGTACGCGCGGTCGACGAGGTCGACCTGGAGGTGCCCGCCGGCCAGTCCCTGGCCATCATGGGGCCCAGTGGCTGCGGTAAGTCCACGCTGCTGCACCTGCTGGGCGGGTTACAGCGCCCCACCGACGGTGAGGTGTGGCTCACCGATCGCCGGATCGACACGATGAGTGAGCGGGCACTGTCGCGGCTGCGGCGCGACACCGTCGGCCTCGTCTTCCAGTCCTTCCACCTCATGGACGAACTCACCGCCGTGGAGAACGTGGAGTTGGCCTCCCTGCTGGCCGGGTGGTCGCCCGGCCGCGCACGCCGACGAGCCCTGCACCTGCTCGACCAGGTCGGGCTGGCCGACCGCGCCACGCACCTCCCCTCGGCGCTGTCCGGCGGCCAGCGCCAACGCGTCGCCATCGCCCGCGCACTGGCCAACGAGCCGCAGGTGGTGTTGGCCGACGAACCGACCGGCAACCTGGACAGCGCCGCCACCCTGGAGGTGCTGCGGCTGTTCGAGGAGCTGCGCAACACCGGGCAGACACTCGTCGTGGTCACGCACGACCCCCGCATCGCGGCGGTCGCCGACCGGGTGATCTCCATGCGGGACGGGGCCTTCGCCGGCGACAGTTTCCTCGCCGGCACCGTCTACGGCGAGGCGCGCTGACGTGGCGGGCCGCCTGCTGCTCATGTGTCGACTGCTGACGCGGCACCTGCGTCGACACCGGGCCGAGAACGTCCTGCTGCTGGTCGCCATCACCGCCGCGACCGCGACGATGACTCTCGGCCTCACCCTCACCGAGCTCGTCACCCGCCCGTACGAGCGCACCCGGGCCGCCACCGCCGGGCCCGACCTCGTGGTGGAACCGGGCTTCACCGGTCCGCAGGCCCTCGACGCGCTCGCCCCGCTGGCGACCCTGCCCGGCGTCACCGCGCACAGCGGACCCTTCCCGCTGGCCTTCCTGGCGTTGACCGCCCGCGACACGACGGTCCGGGTCATCGTCGAGGGCCGCGACCAGGCCCCGGCCGCGGTCAACCGGCCGGCGGTGACCGACGGCACCTGGGTACGCCCCGGCGGCGTGGTCGTCGAACGCACCTTCGCCGACGCCCTCGGCATACGCCTCGGCGACACGGTCGGCGTCGACGGCCACCCGCTGCACGTGACCGGGTTCGCGGTCACCGCCGCCCGGCCGGTCTACCCGCAGGTCCACTGGCACCTGCCGGGCGGGAACCTGGTGGAGAAGGGCGGCCTGGTCTGGGTCGACCACGGCGACATCGCCACCCTCGCCGGGGACCAGCCGCTGTCGTACACCCTGAACCTCAAGCTGGCCGACCGCGATGCCGGCGCCGGGGCCATCCGCCCGTCGGGCGGCGATCCCCGCTTCCGCGGCTGGAGCCTCCGGTCCGCGCGGGACATCGCCCACAGCAGTGGGCGACAGAACCGGCAGGCCGAGACGGCGCTGGTGGTCGGCGCGTGGCTGCTGACCGGTCTCGCGGTGGTCGGCATCGCCGGCATCGTCGCCGGCCGGGTCATCGCCCGGCGTCGCCGGGTGGGGCTGCTCAAGGCCATCGGCGCCGGGCCCGGCGTGATCGCCGCCGTCCACCTGGCCGAGTACCTCGTGATCGGGCTCGCCGCCGCCGGGGCCGGGCTGGCCATCGGCTGGCTCGCAGCGCCCGTACTGTTCCGTTCCAGCGCCGGATTCGTCGGCTCCGTCGGCGTGAACCCGCCGCTGCACGTGGTGGTCACCGCTACCGCGCTCGCCCTCGCGCTCGCCGTCGCGGCGACCCTGGGGCCGGTGTTACGCGCCGCCACCACCAGCACCATCGAGGCGTTGGCCGACGTCCCCACCCCACCGCGTCGCCGGCGGTGGACGATCTGGTTGTCGCGCCGGCTGCCCACCGCGCTGCTGATCGGGGTACGCATCAACGCGCGCCGGCCACACCGCGCCCGCCTCGTCACCGTGAACACCCTGATCACCACGGCGGCGCTCGCCGCCGTCCTCACGATCCTGGCGCAGGACGACGATCCGTTGAATCTGGGCTACTCGGAGCTGCCCGACCCCCGCAACGAGCGAACCCTCCAGGCCATGCTGATCGTCGCCGGGGTGGCCTGCTTCCTCGCGCTGCTCAACACCATCGTGAGCACCTGGACCGCGGTCCTCGACACCCGACAGCCACTGGCGGTCGCCCGCGCGCTCGGCGCGACGCCGGCCCAGGCCGGCCTGGGACTGGCCGTGGCGCAGCTGCTCCCCGCCATCCCCGGCGTCGCCGTCGGGATCCCCTTCGGCATCGGGTTGTACCTCTTCTTCGACGGCGAGCGATACCCGCCTGTCTCCTGGACGCTCAGCACGGCCATTGGCGTCCTGGTCGCGGTCGCCACGCTCACCGCCGTCCCCGCTCTGGCCGCCGCACGTCGCCCGGTGGCGGACACCCTTCGGTCCACGGCGACCTGACCGGCAGATCGTCGCGACTGTCACGGGCCACGCATCGCGCCTCAACATTACCTAACCATCCCTATTAAGCTAGGATAGGGGATGATGACGGAAATGTATTCAGTTGAGCAGGTGGCCGACCGGCTCGGCCTGCACGTCCGCACCGTGCGCGGCTACATCCGCTCGGGCCGGCTGCGGGCGGTGCGGATCGGCAAGCAGTACCGGATCGCCGCCCGGGATCTCGACGCGCTCACCGGACAGGCGTCCACGCCCGCGAGCGTCCGCGGGCAGGCGGAGGTGTCGAGCATCGTGCAGGTCGACGGCGTGGACCGGGCTGCCGCCGACCGGCTCGGCACGCTCGTGCTCACCAGCGCCAACACCGGCCACGACCAGGCCAACCCACTGCGGGTGCAGACGGTGTACGACGAGGAACGCCACCGCACGAAGATCATCATCTTGGGCGACCCGGCCGCCACCGCGGAGCTGTTGCACCTGCTCGACGCCGTCCTCAACGCCGACAACGGCCTACTCGACCGGGAGGTCCACGATGCCTGACGAGATCCGGGAACGCGTCGGCGTACAGGTGTTGGTCTGCGACCCGACCGGCCCGACCATCGCTACCGAGCAGGACGCACTGGACCTGATCGGCGCGGCCTTCCTCGGCGCCCGGGTGGTCGCCGTGCCGGCCACCCGGCTCGACGAACGCTTCTTCTCGTTGGGCACCCGCATCGCCGGCGACGTGATGCAGAAGTTCGTCAACTACCAGGTGCGGCTTGTCGTGGTCGGGGACATCTCGGCGCAGTTGGAGGGCAGCTCGGCGCTTCGCGCCCTGGTACACGAGTCGAACCGGGGCGGGCACATCTGGTTCGTCCCCGACCTGGACGCCCTCGACGACCGCCTCCGCGCCACGGGATAGCCGACCCGGCCATCCTGGAAGGTCGTCGGCGCAGCGCCGCACGTCGCCCGGTAGCGGACGCCCTCCGGTCCGCGGCGACCTGACGGTGGTCTGACCGCCCCGGTCGCGAAAATTACAGGACTGAGTGGGTCACCACCGCGGTGTAGGTGCCGGCGACGCTCCCGGGCGGTACGACCACTCGCAGGGTCGGATCCCACGACACCGTGTTCGCGCCGCTGCCGGACCAACTGGCCGCGACGTGCGGCATGGACAGTTCGACCTCCGACTGTGGGGTGAAGGTGCCGCTGCTTTTCGGACATTGCGCCTATTGTTGGCGGTTGTGGACTACTGCCATCTCCACCGGCGTCCGGCTCAACCTGCCCGGCTCGGGCCTGCTCGGCAGCCGCGCCTGGCCGGGGTCGCGGTCGGGTCGGCGTCGAGCGATCTGGTGGGGCGCCACGGGCCGTACCCGATGGGGCCGTAGGCCCAGGACCAGCACGGCGGTCAGCAGGGGTCGGAGGATGTCGCACGTTTGATCTACGGTGTTCGCGTGCTTCCCCGAAACGAGAAGATTCTCGATCAGGTCCGCGCCGAGGCGCTGCGCCGCGACATCCCCGCCGCCGAGGTGGAGCGCTGGCTGGGGCTCGCCCGCCCGTCCGCGCTCCTGACCCAGCAGGGTGATGGGCCGGTCGTGGGCGCCATCCGTGGGCCCGTGCTGCTCCCAGCCGACGCCAAGGATCCCACGTTCCCCCTGATCGCCACCATCGACTGCGCTGCCCTTCCGGCAGACGTGACAGACCTTCCGCTACCGGCCGACGGCCAGTTGCTGCTGTTCGGTTGGCCCGAGGAGGACGGCTACGGCCAGGTGATGTACGTGCCGGCGGGCGTGGCAGTCGACGAGCGTGAGCAGTATCCGCAGGGGTTCTCTCCGGAGGACGAGGAGTGCGCCGAGGTCTACGCGGAGATCCCGCAGGGCGATCTGCACCTCACCGTCGACATCTCCCTGCCCTACGTCAAGACGATCCCGGGGCCACCGTGGTCTCCGCCGTTGCCGGGCGATCCTCCGTTCGAGGAGCTGACCAAGGTGTGGCAGGACGTCCTGGGCGACGTGCCGGACGGCGCTTTCTCCTACGGCGGCCATACGACGCCGCTGCTGCTGGGCGGCTACGGCACTGACTGCAACGGTTTCAACCCCGCCTGGTTGGGCGCCGACCGCTCGGGCAGCTCCGGCGAGGACGGGCCACCCGACCATGGTGACTGGGTTCTGTTGGCCGAGTTCCACGGCGGCAGACAGGGCGGGGCGAGCATCCACTGGGTGATCCAGCGTGCCGACCTGAAGCAACGACGCTTCGACAGGGCCAGCGTCTTCGTCTACTGGAATCCGTGAGGCCGGACGAGCGCTGACGGTCCTGCCCTGACGAGCGTGATGCCGGTGAGTCATCGTGATGACCCACCGGCATCACGCCTGTCGGGGCGGCCGTCCGTTCCGACCACGGCCTGCCGGCTACGCCGTGGCGCAGATGGCGTACGCCGTGTCGGACCAGTTGGTGGCGAACGCGTCCTCCTCGTACGCACCCGAGTCGACAGTCGTCGGGGCGGTCGCCGGGCCTCCGTTGGGCCGGAAGTCGTCCACGACGCCCTCACCGGTGACACCGTTCAGCTCGTAGCCGGCACCGGTCAGCACCTTGCCGACCGGGCAGCCCGCGACGACGCTGCGGAAGTCGAGGGAGTTGCTGGCACCCACTGTGGCGGCACGCACCAGGCCCGCCAGCGGGTTGGCACAGATCGCGTACGCGGTCACCGACCAGTTGAGAGCCGTGGCATCGGCTTCGTAGGCGCCGACACCGACCGCTGTCGGTGCCGCGGCTACGCCGCCGTTGGGGCGGAAGTCGTCGACGACACCCTCACCGGTGACGCCGTTCAGCTCGTAGCCCGTACCGGTCAGCACCTTGCCGACCGGGCAGGTCGCCGTGGTGAAGTGGAAGTCGGCCGAGTCGCTGACGCTGACCGCGGAGACCCGCACCAGGCCGGGCAGCGGGTTGGCGCAGATCGCGTAGGCCGTCACCGACCAGTTGCCGGCGAACGCCTCCGCCTCGTACGCGCCCACCGTGACGGCCGTCGGCGCGGTGGCCGGGCCCCCGTTGGGGCGCAGGTCGTCGACGATGCCCTCGCCGGTGACGCCGTTCAGCTCGTAGCCGGTGCCGGTCAGCACCTTGCCGACCGGGCAGGTCGCCGTGGCGCTGTGGAAGTCGGCCGAGTTGCTGACACTTGTCGCGGCGATCCGCACCAGGCCGGGGACCGCGGCGGATGCCGGGCTCGCCGGGACGAGCACCGCCCCGGCCGCGACGAGACCGAGCACGAGTACGAACGCTCGGGCTTGTTTCTTGGTACGCATGGTGTTTCTCCCGTCTGAGGCCTCGGCCGGTGGGCGTGACGACGCCGACGTCGAGGCCGTTGGTGATGACGGGTTCACGGTAGGTAGTCGGTTGACCAGGCATTATCTCTAAACCGACTACGTCGCGTAACGGACCGAGCGGTCCGCCGTCCGCGCCGTGGCCGTTGCGACGATCGAGGGACAGACGTGCTTGCCGGTGCTCGATAGCCTGGGGTCGAATCGTGCTGGAGTCGGCTCGGGAGGCCGCGTTGACCATGGAATCCGCCGTTCCGACCACCACCGTCGACGCGTCGGACTTCGTGGTCCGGCTGGCCCGGCAGGTGAGCGGGCGACTCGCCCCGGCCGAGTCGGAGGTCTTCGACGAGGTGGCCGCGCTGTGGCACGCCGGGGCGGCGCGGGGCCGCACGCCCGGCAGCGCTGTCGGCTTCGGCATCGAGGAGGCGCTGGTGAGCGCGGTCGTCCTCGAGGTGGTGACGATGTCGGTCCGGGAGATCCTGGGCCTCGGCGTCGAGGTGGCGAGGTCGCGCTGGCGGCGGTGGCGAGGCACCGAGCGTCGTGCGGCGTCGGGTCGCGAGCTGGCCGGCACCGCACTGCCGGCGGTCGAGGGCCGGATCGTGGTGACGGCGGCCCAGGTGGCCCGACTGCGGGACGTGTCGCGGCGGCACGCCACGACCCTCGGGCTCGATGATGACGCCGCCGCCCTCCTCGCCGACGCCCTCGTCGGGGCCGTCCACCTGCCGGCGACGCCCTCGGATGACGACCACTCCTGACGGCCAGCCTCCACTCTGGACGTTACGGATCGCGTTGCCCCGCAAGCGGAAAGTAGTCATCTATTACTTTTGGGTAGGTGCGGGGGATGCTGCGAATAAATACCGCGTTCGCCCGAAAGTTGCGGTAGCTTGAGCCTCGCGCCCACCCGCGCATCCCTCCTCGGACGTGCCACCCCCGCCCGTCCGCGTCCACTTTCACCCCTCGTGGAAGGTCCAACGGCGGACATGGGCGACGGCCTCATTGACGAGTTCGAACGCTACATACAGGATGCGGCGGTTTCGGCCGCGCTGCGGAACTGGGCGACCGGGCGTGACGCCAGCATTCGCCCCCCGAGCCATGGCACCCCGCTTCGGGGGCGCGGCGGCGGGCGGTTGATCCCGGTGGTCGTGGAGCAGAACGACGGCCGCGATCCCGAGCAGCTGTACGTGAAGGTGCTGTCGACCGGGCAGGCGAGTGAGGAGGCCGCCCGGCACCGCAGGGCGGTCGGCGTCGACGCGGGCTTCGCGGAGCGCCACCTGGTCCGCCAGCCGTACCCGCGACACCCGGTCGGCGACGGCCGGCACCTGATGTTCCAGGACGTCGCGCGCGGGGCGGAACGGGTCGTCCCGCTCGCCGAGGTGAGCGACGACCAGCTCAGGGACGCCTACCGCGCACTGCTCGACGGGGTGTGGGGGTGGCACCGCCCGGGGCGTCGGATCAGCCAGACAAGTGTCGGCCAGTTCGTGCGACAGGAGTTGGCCGACGCCGGTGCCGAGGCCGAGGTGTACGGGGCCGTCTCCGCGCTGGGCCTCGGCGACCCCGCCGCCGACTGGTTGTACGACCCCGCGCTCGGCCTGGTGCTGCCGAACCCACTCCGGCTCGCCGACGCCGGCGCGCTCTTTGCCGACCACAAGATCGACAGGCTCAGTGGGGCGTCGCACGGCGACCTGCACGGGCGCAACGTGCTCTTCCCGTACTCCTCGGCCGACCGGGTGCAGGTCCGGAAGTTCTGCCTGGTCGACACGGACCGCTTCGCCGTCGACGCACCACTCACCCGCGACCTGGTCACCCTGCTTCTGGATTTCGTCCTCCCCGAGGTGGCCGGCGCGCCCCGCACCACCCAGGCCAACGCGCTCCTCGCCCTGCTCGTCGACCCGGGCGGTCGTGCCTCGGACCGGCTGCCCGCGCTGGCGACGAAGGTGATCAAGGCCAGCCACACTGCGGGGTCGACGGTCGCCACGAAGGGCAACTGGGGGACGATCTGGCGCGCGCAGTACCTGCTCTCCCTGCTGAGCCACGCGCTGATCTGCTGCACCTACGAGGATGCCGGCCCCACCGGACGAGCCTGGTACCTCCGACTGGCCGCCCACGCGGCGCACGCCTACCGACAGGAGTTCCGGCCGGAGGTGGTGCCGCCGCCGGCGGCCGGCCTGCCCACCCTGCCGGGCGCGACACCGCACCCGGCGTCACCGGCAAACGACAGGTCGGCCCGCTTCGACGCGGCGGGACCACAGCCGAGCCAGCAGAACCGCGCCGCCCCACTGGACCGGATGCCGCCGGACCAGACGCGGCCCCCGCCCGTCCCGGAGGCACCGGCGTGGCCCTGGGGGTCGGTCCCCATTCAGCAACAGCCGGGTCCCGGTGGCTGGCACGGGACGCCGCGGCGTCCGACGGCACCGCCGATCGCCCGCCCCGGCGACGGCGGAAACCCGCCACGCTTCGCGTCCGGCGCGCTGTCGACGAGTGGCAACGCCCCGATCAGCAGCCGGCCGGGCGCGGCGACGGGAAACGCGGCAGGTGTCACCCGAGCGGGCGCGTCCGGCTGGCCGCCGGTCCGCGACGGCGAACGGCCCGTCAACCGACCGGCCCCGCGCTACGTCGACTCCGCCCGCACGAACGCGATTCCCCGACCCCGCCGCCCCGCTGGCGACGGCTCCAGCGGGGTGCCGGCGGGCCCCGGCCGGATCAGCCGACTGCCGCCCAAGCTGCGGGCCGTCCTGGCGATCCTGCTCGGTGGGGTGTCCCTGACACCGCTGGTGGCGGTCTGCGGCTCCGGGATCCGGGGGCGCGACGAGACTCCGGTCACCCCGACGAGCGAGGCGTCGCCCGGGGCAGTGCCGTCGGTCGGCAGCACCCCCACGTACGCCGGCAGCACCCGGCGTCTCGCGGACCTCGCGCTGACGGCCGCGGGGGTCACGCCCGCGGCCGCCGACGGGGCGTACACAGTGTCCTGCCTTCGGGTCTGGGCACCGGAGGATCTCGCGCCGGGCCTCGATCGCCGCAGCTACCGCGACGAGCAGTTGTGGTGGACCGCCGCGTTGTCCGGGCAGCGGATCGTCACCCTGGTCACCGGCGGTCGCCGCTCCGGCAAGCCCACGTCGTTCCGCTACGGGCTGGGTGAGCTGTCCGAGATCCCGCCGGTGCCCTCGACGGACCCGGTGGAGCTACGCCGGCAGCTCGCCGCGCAGCTGGGCGAGTTGCCATCGGAGCTGCGCAACGCGGCCGGGATGCTCAACGTGGTCGTGCGGATCTTCCGTTACCACCTGCTGAGCCCGCGTCAGCTCTCGGCGCTGTTGTTCGAGTTGGCGGCGACTCCGGGCATCCAGGACCGGGGCGCGTACCCGGACTGGAACGACAGACCCGGGCTGGCCTTCAGCGCCGACGACAGTCAGGACCGCCGGGAGACCGTGCAGTTCGACGCCCGCACCGGCGAGCTGCTCAGCCACGAGACGACCACTGTGACCGACAACCGGACCCTCGACTACGTGCTGTTCCTGGGCAAGGAACGGACCAGCCGCACCACCGGCCCCGGCTGCGCCTGACCGTCAGCCGCAGCGACGCTGCACGTAGTTCGGCCAGTTGCGGTAGGGCGCCGCGTCGCTGCGGACCCGGTTGCCCGCACCGATGTCGAAGAGCCGGGTGTCGTAGTAGTAGAACGAGACCGAACCGCTCGTGAGGTTGTAGTGCGCCGACTCGACACGGAACTGCCAGTACCAGGTGGCGAGGCTCTGCCGGCCGCAGTCGGAGAGCCGGCCCCGGGGATAGCCGTAGTTGGGCCACTCGTAGAAGCAGTACCAACCCGAGGGGCAGTCGGCGGCGGCGAGCGTCCCGAACGGCCGCCGCAGGGTCACGACGAAGGCCCCACCGTCGTAGCTGATCTCGTTGTCGTTGATCGCCTTGCCGCCCGGGTGGGTAGCCAGATAATCGGCTATTTCCTGACTTCCGGCCGGAGCGGCGCTCGCCGGGCCGGGTGCCGGAAAAAGGATCAAAAGCCAGCAGAGTACGACAGTGAGCACTGCGACAATGGGACGTGGAATGACCATTCGACACCTCGCGATGGATGGACCGCCCGATCAGCGTATGGAGAATCCTTTATTGATCGCCAGTTCTGATCTGTGCAGAATCCTGACAATAGGCTTTTGGGGCACCATCGTGCATCCGCCCCCAACACGTGAGACATCGCATTGACTTCGGTGCATTGCCGCTAGCATTCGGGTATGCCTGCTCGCCGCTTCACCGCCGCCGTCGTCCTCGCCGCGTTGGCGAGCCTGCTCGCCGTCGATGCCGCCCGCGCCGACGGCCCCGCCATCAGCACCCCCGGCACCCCCACTGTGGTGGTCAACCAACCACACCAGCTCACCCTCAGTTGGGCGCCCTCCACATGGGTCGGCGATCCGGCCGCCGAGCAGCCGATCAACTATGAGGTGCAGGTTCCGCTGGGCCCACACTCGTACCGCTGGCTCGGCACGTCGACCGGCACAACGATCACGCTGACCGACCTGGCACCCGGCACGACGTACCGGATCGGGGTTGCCGCCCGCGCGCTCGGCGGCTACTCCGACACCTCGGCCGTCACGACAGTGCGCACCGCCAGCGGCCGCGCGACTGTCAGCTACCTCAACCTCGACTGGTCCCCCACCAACAACCAGATCCAGCACGCCGTGAACGTCACCAACACCGGCACCGGGCCACTCGACCTGAGCACCGTGCGGGTGCGCTACCACCTGCGCTTCGAGGGCGCCAACACCTCGCTGGTGGCCAACTGCGACTGGGCCGCCCTGGGCTGCGACCGGATCCGGCAGACCGTGCTGTTCTTCATCCCACCGCCGGCCGGGCCGCCCGCGTCGACCACCCCCACGCCACCGGGCTACCCGATCCCGGGTACACCGATCTACGGCTGGGTCGAGCTGACCTTCACCGACGGCACGCTGGAGCCGGGCGAGTCGACAGGCCCGATCCAGCTACGGCACCACCGGCACAGTTGGAGTGACATCGACGAGCGCGACGACCCGAGTTGGCTCGCCGCCACCGGTCAGTGGACCGACAACGAACGGATCACGGTCGACGTCGACGGCGTACGCGAGTTCGGCGACCCCGCCGCCTGATGCGCTCAGCCGTCGCGCCGGCGTGAGCCATCGAGGCGTCGACGGCGCCCGGCGATGACGGCAGCCGCGCCGAGTACGACGCCGACGCCAAGCGCGGTCGCGTGTCCCGCCGCCCGGGCCCCGCGCGCAGACGTTGTGTCGGGACTGGTCGACCCTGCCGTCCCGACGGGCTCATTCTCGGCCGGTCCTGCTGCCACCGCCGCCAGGTAGCGGCGGTCGACGGTCGCCGTGAAACGTCGGGCTCGTCGTGACGTCTCGGCGGTCATCCGCGGTGTACGTGCCTCGGCCCAGAATCGACGGCCGACGTGCCCCTTGAAGAACTGGTCCGCGAGCACTTCGAGGTGCTGCGCGGTGAGAACGTCCACCTCCCACATCAACTGCCAGTGGGACACGATGAGGTTCGCGTAGACGTGCTTGCGGAACCAACCGATGTCGGCGGCGTCCTCGATCGGCCCCCAGCATTCGAGAAGCGCGGGTTCGTCGATGGCCATCTTGAGCAGATCGGTGTGCAGGGCGCGCAGTGCTTGCTCACGGGCCGCCTTGGCCTCCCGTGCCTGCAGCGTCAGCGACGACACCACGCCGATGAGCGCGAGAGCCGCGAGGATCGCCGAAGCAGCACCGTACGTCTGACCGACGTTGCCCAGCAACGGCCAGTCGTACCCGGGTCGTCTGCCGATCCAGAGCAGGACGGCGGGCGAGAGCAGGACGGCTGCCAGCATGGCCAGGACGGCAAGGAGCAGGATCGTCGGCGTGGCGGATCGACGGGCCAGATCGGAGACCATCCGGAGTCGGGGCACACTGCCTCCACGCTCGCTGGTGGAGGCAGGCTACTACAGCTGTGGCAGTCTCGGCCTCGTCCCGTCGACCTCTCGACGAAAGAAGGATTCGAAGGGCTCGGCCTGCTCAAGCAGCGACAGCACACGGCTTCGACAGCCCGCCACCACGGCCGGCTCAACTGCTTTCTCGGCACCGACAGGGGTGCCCGAATCGTCGTAGAGAACCTCGTAGACGGCTTGACGGCCGACCACCATCAGCTCCGGAACCAAGCCAGCCGCAGCCTCCCACTCGCTCACCGAGCCTGCGTTCAGCACGCGAATCTGCTCCCCGGCTTCGGCCCGGTAGCGAAGGAAATGCAGCTCCCAGATCAGGTACGGCGTCAACGGCAGTTCGACGATCCGTAGGCGCCGAAGGCCGGAACCGAGCTGGTCAAGGTGCTCGAAGAACGCCACCAACTCCGGGTTCGGCTCCGCGGCGATCCGAAGAGCGTCCTCCCAACGACCATCGGCGTACGCCTCCCAACTGGGGCTGCCCGGCTCACGGAAGGTCTGCATCCGCTCGGTCTTGAGGATCGGACCGTCGGTCGACTCGACGGTCGCGTAGAAGTCGGCGTCGTACTCGGCGAGGCTCAGCCGCTCCCGGCCGACCGCACTCAACAGATCACGCATCCGGGATGTCCGGCTTGGCGGCAACGAGCATGCTCCTTGGAATGACGACCACCCGTTCGTCGGCACCCACACTGACGCCGCCGGGTAGCCGGGTGGCAAGGACATCGGTCAGATCGCGCCCGATGACCGCGACATCGCCGTTCGACAGCTCCCAGACGTCGGGACAGGTCGTCGTTCCCCCACTTTCGCCCAGCTCCGCGGCCGACTTGCCGAGTCTGCGCGAGAAGTGCACAGTGCGGTCTGCTTCCCAATATCCGGTCATGGTCATCTCCCACGATTGTGGATTGGCGATCAGGCTAACAAGACGAAGGCCAGGACTTGGTCCGAATTGTTCGTGTCTTCGGATAGGGAAAAGTGAATCTGCCAACCTCACAGGGCCCGCCAGAATGTATCGACTGCGGCATTTGCCCGTCAGCGGGTGAAGGTCGCGGGCGTGTGGATGCGAGCGTCGGGAATGCCCCGGGCGAGCAGCCGTGCCCGCGCGCCGGCCAGCATCGCGGGTGGGCCGCAGAGGTAGACCTCCTGGCCCGGCTGGTAGTGATCGAGGGCGATGGTCAGGGCGTCGCCCTGCTCGGCCGGCTCGGCGCAGGGGTCGGCGGAGAACGCCGGCACGACGGTCAGCCAGTCGTGGGCGCATTGCAGCTTGTCGAGCGTGATCGCGTCGTACAGGTCGAGGAAGGCGCGGGCGCCGACGACAAGCGTCACCCGCCGACCATCAGGTGCGGCGGCGACCTGCTCGACCAGGGCACGCAGCGGCGCCAGCCCGGTGCCACCGGCCACGAGCAGCAGATCGTTCGCGCTCGACGGGTCGAGACTCAGCCCAACGTCGCGAGGTGGGCCGAGCCAGAGCAACTCGCCGGGGCGTACCTCGTGGACCAGGTCGTGGGAGACGGAGCCGGCGGGTACGGCGCGGACGTGCAGCTCGACGGTGCCGTCCGCGCGTGGGGCGTTGGCCGGTGAGAGCCAGCGCCACTGCCCCGGCAGGCGGGGTGTGCAGACCGGGACCGCCTGACCTGACTGGAAGGGGATTCGCCGCCAGGGACGTACCGTCAGGATGGCGATGTCGGGCGACGGCCGGTCGTGGTCGACCACCTCGACGTGCCACCAGGCCCGACCGTCGTCGACCTGCGCGGCGGCGCGACGGATGGCCTGCGTGGCGCGGCGCAGGGCGCGCTCCGCAGCGCGGGCGAGCTGCGACGTCCACAGTGGGTGCGCGTGACGGGCCACGGTGGCGAGCAGGGCGTCACCGACGGTGGTGGTGTGCGGGAGCAGGTCAAGATGACGGTACGCGCGGCCGAGCACCAGGAGCAGCGCCGCCCGGTGCGCCGGGTCGTCAACGCCGACCGTGAGCTGGCCCAACGCGGTGAAGAACAGCGGCGCGTCGCGGTGCCGGAGCAGGCCGGATCGGCGGTCTTCGAGGCTGCACCAGAAGTCGCCGGCGGCCCGCACGTCGACCGACGCCCAGGCGGCGGCCAGGCTCCGGTGCGTCGGGTGGTCGTCGTCGATCGAGGTGGGCATGCCGGCTCCGAGACGTTGACGGATCGAGGGGCACCGGGGCGGGTGGATGGAGCCGCGCCGGTGAGGGTCGGCGCCACTCCGGGACAAGGCACCCGCCCCGGGCCATACGTCGACTCTCGCGCTTGACCAGGCACTACGGCATGTCGCGGTGATCGTTGGCGGCATGTGCGATGCGTATGGTCGACTCCGTGTCGCCCTGGTCGGGCAGACTGCGGGCATGAAGGAACGCCCGGTGTTGTATCTGGTCGTG
Source organism: Micromonospora sp. NPDC049230 (assembly GCF_040647875.1). Classification (NCBI taxonomy): domain Bacteria; kingdom Bacillati; phylum Actinomycetota; class Actinomycetes; order Micromonosporales; family Micromonosporaceae; genus Micromonospora; species Micromonospora sp. NPDC049230. The sequence goes on along the minus strand of NZ_JBEZCZ010000023.1, from coordinate 5,092 downwards.
AGCGCCGCAGGTCCGGCGGAACACATCGACGAGCTGGTCGACCTGCTGATCGCCGACGGGTGGCGGGTATGCATGATCGTCAGTCCCACCGCCGCCGTATGGCTCGACCGTGCGGCGTTGCAAGACAAGACCGGCTATCTCGTACGCGTCGAGTGGCGGATGCCCGGCGACCCCGAGCCGCACCCACCGGCCGATGTGGTGGTGGCCGCGCCTGTCACGTTCAACACCGTGACGAAGTGGGCCTTGGGCATCAACGACACGTTGGCGCTCGGCGTCCTCAACGAGGCAACGGGCGCGGGCCTACCGATCCTTGCCTTTCCGCACGTCAAGGCGGAGCTGGCCGCGCATCCGGCGTATGCGGGGCACGTGGCGGTGCTGCGCGCCGCCGGCATTGTCGTGGCCGAGGGGATGCCCCTGAACGCGACCCACACGTCCGACCGTTGGAGCATGGTCATCGAGGCGCTGCGGTTGCTTCGTCCAGCCTGAGTAGCTGTCGTCTGCCCTGTCCGGCGGTCCTCGACCATATGCGTCGTGCGTATACCAGCTCCGCACGCACCGTGTTCAATGGATAGGTTCGATGAGGCGAGACGGACGGAGCCGCCGGTGACCCACGCGAACTGCCCCCGGTGTGGCGGACGGCTGGCCCGGGACAACGACAGCGGACGGTGTACGCCCTGCCAGGCCGCCGAGCGGGACCGGTTGAGCGCGCCGCCGGTGGTGCCGGCTAGCTTCTGGGAACACGAGCCGGTGCGGCTCGCGTTGGCAGAGCGGCATCTCGGGCGGGTGATCCGGGCGTACCGCTGCCATCCGTACCACGGGCGGGTCGCCTTGCCGCAGACCGTGGTGGCGGGGTGGTTGGGCATCACGCAGGCGCAGCTCAGTCGGGTGGAGAACGGCCCACCGCTGGTACACCTGGACCGACTGACGCATTGGGCACAGCTTCTCGGGATACCCGCACCCTGCCTATGGTTCGGTCTTCCTGGCCAGCCTTACCTCGCCGACCACCGCTCCGCAGAGGGCACGACAGACGATCTTTATGCCCGCGGCCGGATAGCTGAGCAGGGCGATCTGCCGGCCATAGCGGTTACCGTGGAGGGGGCAGCAACCGGAGGGGGTGGCGCTACGGACCGGCGACGTTTCAACGCAATGGCCGCGCTCGCGGGACTCGCCGCAGCCGGGCACACCTACCTGCTCCCGGGAGCTACTGACCCGAGGAACATCGGCATGGAGCAGGTACGACTGGCCAGCTCGCTGGTCGAAGATCTCCGTCGAGCCGATGCGGCAGCCGGCGCCGACCAACTCTGTGATGTCGCCGTCCAGGCGCACGCCAGGCTGTCGGCCTGGGCGGCGAGGGCCACCTACAGCCGACAAGTCGGCGACGCCCTTCAAAGCGCCCTGGCTGACCTCAGCATCCAGGCCGCGTGGCTCGCTATCGATGCTGAACGCAGGCCCGAAGCCAGGCCGTACCTGAACGAGGCCATCACCCGGGCCCGCATCGCCGACGACCCTCGCGTGGAAGTACGTGCGCTGACCCAGCTATCTATGCTGCTCCGCGAGAGTCAACCCGGCGAGTCGCTGCACTGCGCCGAAGCCGCGCTACGCGTCTCTGCCAGATGGGCGACACCTCGACTCACCACGCTGCTCCATCTGCGCAGAGCGCATACGTACGCCGTGCTCAGGGATGCGAGTGGCTTCAGCCGGGAGATGACCAAAGCACGCCGGGAGCTGGAGCGTGGACCGCACGAGGATGATCTGGGCTTTCTCGACTTCGTGAACGAGCAAGAAGTGAACGGCATCCAGGGGCTTTCCTACCTCGCGCTGGACCGGCCCGACCGTGCCGCTCAGTCGTTCCGCGCCATCATCACCAATCCGTCGCCGGGCCATCGACGCAACCAGGTCCTATACACGGTCGACCTCGCTGAGGCCGCGTACCAGCAAGGTGACGCCAACGGGGCAGCACGCATAGCCCTGGACATCCTGCCGGTGGCCAGTCAGATGAACTCGGGGCGCATAAGCCGACAGCTTTCGCAGGTGCGCTCGAATCTAGCCGCGTCACGGCACCCGACCGCGGCAACGCGGCAGTTCGTTCACGCCTACGACCGGGCGGTGAGTGTGTGATTGAGGGCCTGCGACTCCGCCATCACAGCGCCGAGGAGGCCGAGGGGATCCTCGATCAGCTTGTGGACCTCTACCTAGAGGTCTACGCGGGTCGCGGCGAGTTCTACAGCGAGGATCGCTACCGGCGTCAGCTCGACCTCCACATGGAGCGAGTTGGGTGGGAGCTAGTCACCGCCACAGTCGACGGCGTTTTGGTCGGCTACATCTACGGCTTCCCGCTACCCCCGCAGACGCGATGGTGGGAGGGCATCCACGAGCCCGTGCCGCCCGGGTTCACCGAAGAGGACGGCACCCGCACCTTCGCGCTCAGCGAGCTGCTGGTCCACCCCGCCTGGCGCCGCCGGGGCATCGCTGCCGCGTTGCATGACGAGCTGATCGCGGCCCGAGGTGAGCCGCGAACCACGCTCCTGGCTCGTCCCGACAATGCTGCCGCTCAAACGGCGTACCGCTCCTGGGGGTGGGCCAAGGTGACCATGCTTCAGCCGAGCTGGGAGAACGCGCCAGTATTCGATGTCCTGGTCCGAACACCCACCCACAACACCGCGGCCCTGGGCGGCAGAGCCGACACATGAGCGAGAAGGCGCCGCCCGAACGCCCGGTGTTGTATCTGGTCGTGTGCGCCGCAGGTCCGGCGGAACACATCGACGAGCTGGTCGACCTCCTGATCGCCGACGGGTGGCGGGTATGCATGATCGCCAGTCCCACCGCCGCCGTATGGCTCGACCGTGCGGCGCTGCAAGACAAGACCGGCCATCTCGTACGCGTCGAGTGGCGGATGCCCGGCGACCCCGAGCCGCACCCACCGGCCGATGTGGTGGTGGCCGCGCCGGTCACGTTCAACACCGTGACGAAGTGGGCCTTGGGCATCAACGACACGTTGGCGCTCGGCGTCCTCAACGAGGCAACGGGCGCGGGCCTACCGATCCTTGCCTTTCCGCACGTCAAGGCGGAGCTGGCCGCGCATCCGGCGTATGCGGGGCACGTGGCGGTGCTGCGCGCCGCCGGCATTGTCGTGGCCGAGGGGATGCCCCTGAACGCGACCCACACGTCCGACCGTTGGAGCATGGTCATCAAGGCGCTGCGGTTGCTTCGTCCAGCATGAGCGGACGGTTCTCCGAGGCGGCGATGACGGCGGCCATGCGGGACATCGCCAGCACCCTAGGCGTCTCGGCCGACGACGCCCAGTTGCTGCGACTGACCAACAACGCCGCCTTCGCGCTGCCTCGGGCCGGAATCGTCATCCGGATCGCGCGGACCCATCAGCTTCAGGACAGGGTGCGGAAGGTGGTCCGGCTTGCGCGGTGGTTCGCCGAGATCGATGCGCCGACGATCCGCCTGGCGCGAGACGTCGAGCAGCCAATCGAGGTCGGGGATCTCGTCGCTTCGGTGTGGCAATACGTCCCGCCGCAACCACCTACCCTCACGGCGGAGGATCTTGGCACGGTGCTGCGCGAATTTCATGCACTCGGCGTGCCACCCTTCCCGCTGCCCGTCTGGGACCCGGTCGGCGACGCACGGCGAAGGCTGGCTGACGCCGACGGGCTCAGCGAGCCCGACCGGGATTTCCTGGCCGGCTGGTGTGAACGCCTGGAGCCGCAAGTCACGGCCCTCATCGAGCGCGGGACGCAGACGCTTATCCACGGGGACGCCCACGCGAGCAACCTGCTCAGAGAGACGTCGGGTCGGACGGTCCTGTGTGACTTCGACGCGACCTCCATCGGACCCTGGCAGGTTGATCTAGCGGCGGTTGCGGTCGGCGAGGCACGGTTCGGAGGAACAGGGAGACACCGCTCGTTGGCCACCGCGTACGGCTTTGACGTCACCTCGGACCCGTCGTGGCCGCTTCTTCGGCAAGCACGCGAGTTGAAGATGATCGCAGCCGCCGTGCCGCTCCTGACGACCTCGACGGCCGTGGCCGCGGAATTCGTCAACCGCCTCCAATCGGTGCGGAAGGACAACCACGCCAAGCCCTGGCGGCCATTCGCCGATCTTGTCACGCCTGGGCCGAGCGGAAATCTCCGAAATCACCACCTGAGGGCGCAAACCCTTCCAGTACCTGCTGAGAAGTGGCTGCCGCTAGCCTCACTGCCGTGTCCGTCGATGTCAGGCCCAACTGGTACCAAGGATCACCATGGGAAAGACACGGATTTGATCATCATCGCGCAAGGCAACCTGCTGACCGCTGACGCCGAGGCTCTGGTCAACGCGGTCAACACCGTGGGTGTGATGGGCAAGGGGATCGCCCTTCAGTTCAAACGCGCCTACCCGGCCAACTACGCCGCCTACCGGGCAGCATGCGCCGCCAAGGAGATAAAGCTTGGTCAGATGTTCCTCTTTGACTCGGCTCGTCCAGGACCAGGCCGCTACGTGATCAACTTCCCGACGAAGGGCCACTGGCGTACCAGCTCGAAGGTGGCAGATATCCAGGCCGGGCTCAGCGACCTCGTCCACGTTGTCCGCGCGCATGGCATCTCCTCGGTCGCGGTGCCGGCGCTGAGCTGCGGTAACGGCGGTCTCGACTGGGGCGAAGTCCGACCGTTGCTGGAGCGGGCCTTCGCTGCACTCGCGGACGTACGGGTGCTGTTGTTTCCGCCGGACGGTGCAAGCGACAGCTCGACGTCACCTTTCACAGCGCGGCGGAGGGCAGTGCCGCCACAGAGAGAGTTACCGTGCGGTGATGACGGATCTTGAGCGGGGCGTCTACGAGCATCTGATCACTCGTGAGCTGGCCGACCGCCTCCAGCACGTCGATCCCGCCCTGGTCCAACACCACAAACTCGACCCCGCCGACGCCCACCACACCCTCGCCCGCCACATAGCGACCCTGGCCGCCCGCGCCCTGCAAGCCGTCCCGAGCGACGACGACAAGCTCCACCACCGGGTCTGCTGCACCGATAGGTGACACCTGAGATGGCTTGCCCTGTGGGCGGGCTGGAAGGATGTCGCTGTGCCCAAGCCCTACCCCCGAGAGTTC
>NZ_JBEZCZ010000022.1:0-116884 GCF_040647875.1 Micromonospora sp. NPDC049230 | reverse complement strand
CCTGTGGGGGGCGGGGTACACCCCCGCGCCCCCCGCACCCGCCGCGCCCCCCCCCCGCGCCTCCTGCCAGCGACGGGCCAGCTCACGGACCTGCTCACCGCTGAGCAGTTCCCGCGGCCAGGTGAAGGTCGCGGCGAGCCGGGGCCCGTCGGCGTGGTCCTCGGTGGTCGCGTTGATCTCCAGTGGGTAGTCGGCGGGCATGCCGTCGTCGGCGCCGCCGCCCCAGCCCTCGCCGGCCGGTTCCCACGGCCCCTCGTCGGCGTTCCCGGCGGCGAACCGACCGAGGTAGTTGAAGCCGATCAGGGGCGGGCCGTACCCGGCGAGCACGCTTGCCGTCTCGGGGTTGAGGTGGCGCAGCAGGCCGTAGCCGACGCCGTTGTCCGGCACCGCCCGCAACCGCTCCTTGATCGCCTTCAGGGCGTCACCGGGGTGCTCGGCACCGAGGTCGAGTCGTACCGGGTACTCGCTGGTGAACCAGCCGACCGTGCGGGACAGGTCGGCACCGGCCACCAGGTGCTCCTCGCGGCCGTGCCCTTCGAGCATGACCAGCCAGCCGGCACCACCGGCCCAGTCGCGCAGCGCCAACGCGAGCCCGGTCAGCAGCACGTCGCCGACGCCGGCGTGGAAGCCGGCGGGCACCGTGGTGAGCAGCGGCTGGGTCTCCTCCGGTGGCAGCTCGATGGTGATCTCGTCGCAGGTGCCGGTGCGATCGCGGGCCGGGTCGAGGGGCCGGCTGCCCAGCGCGGCGCGCGGCCCGGCCAGCACCTCGGTCCAGTACGGCAGTTGCGCCACGGTCCGCGGGTCGCGGGAGAGGCCGTCGAGTTCCCGGGCCCAGCGGCGGAACGAGGTGCCGGTGGGCGGGAGGGTGATCGGGGTGCCCGCCTGCCGGGCCGCCCAGGCGGCGGCGAGGTCGGGCAGCAGGATCCGCCAGGACACCCCGTCCACGGCGTAGTGGTGCACCACGAGCAGCACGTGCCCGGGTTCGAGCAGCACCGCCTGGAGCATGACACCCCGGGCGGGGTCGAGCCGGTCGCGGGCGGCGGCGGCGATCGCGGGCAGGTTCTTCTCGTTGTACGAGGTCACCCGCACGACGTCGACAGGCGCGCCGGGCTCGGGGATCTGCACACCGTGCTCGGTCACCCGGGCGCGCAGCAGGTCGTGGCGGTCGACGAGCGCCTGCACCACCTCGGCCAGCCCGGGGGCGGTGAGCCCGGCCGGGGCGTGCAGCAGCATCGACTGGCTGTATCCGGTGGTCGGGCCCTCCACCTCGGCGAGCCAGCGCATCACCGGGGTGAGCGGCGCGCTCCCGAACGCCTCGCGCGGGTCCTCGGTCACCGGGGCGTCGACGGTGACGGCCAGGGCGAGCCCGGCCGGGGTCTTGTGCCGGAACACGTCCCGGGGGCTGATGCCGAGGCCGGCCGCACGGGCCCGGCTGACCAGTTGGATCGAGACGATGCTGTCGCCGCCCAGGGCGAAGAAGTCGTCGTCGATGCCGACCGACGGCAGGCCCAGCACCTCGGCGAACAGGTCGCAGAGCTGTTGTTCGCGGCTGTTGCGGGCGGCCGTGCCGCCGACAAGCGTGGAGAAGTCCGGGGCGGGCAGCGCGGCCACGTCGAGTTTGCCCGCGACCGTTCGGGGCAGCGCGTCGACAGCGACGAACGCCGAGGGGATCATGTAGTCCGGCAACGTGGCTCGCAGCCGGTCGGTGTCGACGGGTGCACCGACGACGTAGGCGACGAGTCTCCCGTCGCGGACGACCACTGCGGCCTGGCCGAGGGCGGCCTCGATCTCGCCAAGCTCGATGCGGAAGCCGCGGACCTTGACCTGTCCGTCGGCGCGGCCGGCGAACTCCAACACCCCATCGCGATTCCATCGGGCGAGGTCCCCGGTGCGGTACATGCGCGAACCCGGCGGGCCGTACGGGTCGGCCACGAACCGTTGCGCGGTCAGCCCGGTCCGGTTGAGGTACCCGTGCGCCAGCCCGGCCCCGGCGACGTACAGCTCACCGAGGACGCCCGGGGGCACCGGACGCAGGGCGTCGTCGAGCAGATAGGTCCGCACGTTCGCCAGCCGGTACGCCGACCGGTCCGGACCGTGCCATCCATAGGCGTCCACTGACGCCTCGGTCGGCCCGTACAGGTCGTGACAGGTCAACCCGGGCGTCGCGCACACCCGTTGCCACAACTGCCCGTCGATGGCCTCGCCGCCGACGAGCAGCACACTCAGGCCCGCGTCCAGCACACCCGCCGGCACCAGCTCCCGCAGATAGGTGGGCGTCACGTCCAACACGTCGAGGTGGTGGCGGCGGACGTAGGCGACAAGGGCGGCGTCGTCGCGGTACTCGTCGTCGTCGAGGACGTGCACTGTGTGCCCGTCGAGCAGCCAGAGCAGCGGCTCCCACGACCCGTCGAAGGTGAACGACGCCACGTGCGCCACCCGACGTCGCGGACCGGCCATCAGCCGCTCACGATGCGACGCGAACAGGTTCACGATGCCCCGATGGGGCACCACCACACCCTTCGGCCGTCCCGTCGACCCGGACGTGAAGATCACATATGCGGGGTCGTCCGCCCGGGGACGGGCGGCGCTGCCGATCGGGCCCTCGAAGAGGGTCGGGTCGTCGAGCAGCAGGCGGGCGTGGCCCGGCGGCAGGGGAGTGTCGCCGGTGGTGAGCACCAGCGTCGGCGCGGCGTCGTCGAGCATCGCCGCGATCCGGTCGGTCGGCTGGTACGCGTCCAGCGGCAGGTACGCCGCACCCGCCCGGAGGACGCCCAGGATCGCCGGGACGGTGAGCGGGCGGGACACCGCGAGCGCGACCAGGGCGCCCCGGCCGACGCCGCGTCCGGCCAGCACGCCGGCCAGCCGGGACGACCACCTGTCCAGTTCGGCGAACGTCCACGACCGGCCGCCGGAGACCAGCGCCACGGCCACTGGCGTGGCCGAGGCCTGCGCCTCGAACAGGTCCACGATGGACCCCGGCGGCGTTGTCCCGTCGGTGTCGACGGCCAGCAGCAGGTCCCGTTCGTCCTGGCTCAGGACGTCGATTCGGCTGACCACCGCCGACGGGTCGGCGGCGACCGTGGCGAGGACCCGCTGCAACCGCTCGACAAGGGTGTGCGCCGTGGCGCGGTCGTACCGGTCGGTGGCGAATTCGAGGCTTCCCTCGATGCCGCCGTCCGAGGCGTCGGCGAAGTCGAAGGAGAGGTCGAACATCGCCGTACGGTGTCCGACGGGTTCGGGCGCTCCGGTCAGCTCGGCGAGCGTCCAGGTGTCGCCCCCGCCGGGCAGGTAGGAGACCATCGTCTGGAACAGCGGGTGCCGGCCCAGCGACCGGGCCGGGTTCAGCGCTTCCACCAGGTGTTCGAAGGGCACGTCCTGCCTGTCGAAGGCGGCCAGGTCGGTCTCCCGTACCCGGGCCAGCAATTCGCGGAACGACGGGTCGCCCGAGGTGTCGGTGCGTAGCACCAGCGTGTTCACGAAGAAGCCGACGAGGTCGTCCAGCGCGGCGTCCGGTCGGCCCGCCACGGGTGCGCCCAACGGCACATCGGTGCCCGCGCCCAACCGGGACAGCAGCACCGCCACCGCCGCCTGCACCACCATGAAGAGGCTGGTGCCCGTCGATCGGGCCAGGTGCCGGAGGTCGCGGGCCACCGCGTCGGGCAGGACGAAGTCGACGAGGTCGCCACGGTGACTGGCCTCCGCCGGGCGGGGTCGGTCGGCCGGCAGGTCCAGCTCGTCGGGCAGCCCGGCCAGGGCCTCCCGCCACGCCCGCACCTGATCGGTCAGGTCGGCGGACTGTTCACGTTGCCAGAGGGCGAAGTCGGCGTACTGCACGGGGAGCGGCCGGTACACCGGGGCGTGTCCGGCGCGGCGTGCCTCGTACGCCGTGGTGAGGTCGGCGCGCAGCGGTTCGTCGGACCATTCGTCGCCGGCGATGTGGTGCAGCAGCAGGAGGAGCACGTGCTCGTCCGGTGCCACCCGGAACACGTCCACCCGCAGCGGTGGCTCCCGATCGAGCGCGAACGGGTGCTCGGCGGCGGCGTCGACGTCGCCGCCCTCGTGGAACGCGACCGGGACGGCGTCCGGTGGGAGGATGTGCTGGTAGGGGGTCCCGTCGATGTCCGGGAAGATGGTGCGGAGGGTTTCGTGGCGGGCGACCACGTCGCCGATCGCCGCGACCAACGCGTCCGGGTCCAGGCGGCCACGCAGCCGCCAGGCGATGGGGATGTTGTACGTCGGGTTGGGTCCCTCCAGCCGGTACAGGAACCACAACCGTTGTTGGGCGTACGACAGGGGCACCCGGTCCGGGCGTGCTCCGGCCACCAGCGGTGCGCGGCTCGACCCGACAAGCTTCGGCAGTAGGCCCGCCACGGTCGGTGCGTCGAACACCGCGCGGACCGGCAGGTCCACGCCCAGGACGGCCCGGACCCGGCCGGCGAGGCGCATGACCAGCAGTGAGTGGCCGCCGAGGGCGAAGAAGTCGTCGTCGATGCCGACTGACGGCAGGCCGAGCACTTCGGCGAAGAGGTCGCAGAGTTGTTGTTCGCGGCTGTTGCGGGCGGCGGTGCCGCCGACAAGCGTGGCGAAGTCCGGGGCGGGAAGCGCCGCCACGTCGAGTTTGCCGGCGATGGTGCGGGGCAGCGCGTCCACCTCGACGAACGCCGAGGGGATCATGTAGTCCGGCAGCGTGGCCCGCAGCCGGTCCAGGTCGACGGGCCCAACCACGTAGGCGACCAGTCGGCCGTCGCGGAGCACCACGGCGGCCTGGCCCAGGGCGGCCTCGATCTCGCCCAGCTCGATGCGGAAGCCGCGGACCTTGACCTGCCCGTCGGCGCGGCCGGCGAACTCCAACACCCCGTCGCGGTTGAACCGGGCCAGGTCCCCGGTGCGGTACATCCGACTGCCGGCCGGACCGAAGGGGTCGGCCACAAAGCGTTGTGCCGTGAGCCCCGGTTGATTCAGGTACCCGTGCGCCAGCCCGGCCCCGGCGACGTACAGCTCACCGAGGACGCCCGGGGGCACCGGACGCAGGGCGTCGTCGAGCAGATAGGTGCGCACGTTCGCCAGTCGGTACGCGGCCCGGTCCGGACCGTGCCACCCGTAGGCGTCCACTGACGCCTCGGTCGGCCCGTACAGGTCGTGACAGGTCAACCCGGGCGTCGCGCACACCCGTTGCCACAACTGCCCGTCGATGGCCTCGCCGCCGACGAGCAGCACACTCAGGCCCGCGTCCAGCACACCCGCCGGGACCAGCTCCCGCAGGAACGTGGGCGTCACGTCCAACACGTCGATCCGTTGCGCCAGCAGCCGCGACACGAGAACACCCGCGTCGCGGTACTCGTCGTCGTCGAACACATGCAGGGTGTGCCCGTCGAGCAGCCAGAGCAGCGGCTCCCAGGACCCGTCGAAGGTGAACGACGCGACGTGCGCCACCCGACGCCGGGGGCCGGCCATCAGCCACTCGCGATGCGACGCGAACAGGTTCACGATGCCCCGGTGCGGCACCACCACGCCCTTCGGCCGTCCCGTCGACCCGGACGTGAAGATCACGTACGCGGGGTCGTCCGCCGACGGCGCACCCACGAACGGCTCCGCCGCCGGCACCGCCGAGCCCACCACCAGCCGAGGGCCGGTCCAGGGCATGTCGGTGTCCCCGGTGGTGACCAGGATCGCCGGAGCCGCGTCGTCGAGCATCGCGGTGAGCCGGTCGGTCGGCTGGTAGGCGTCCAGCGGCAGGTACACCGCACCCGCCTTGAGCACGCCCAGGATCGCCGGGACGGTGAGCGGGCGGGAGGTGGCCAGCGCGACGATGCCCCCGGCGTACGAGGCCAGCGCACCGGCGAGCCGCGACGACCAGTCGTCCAGCTCGGCGTACGTCCAGGCGCGTCCGCCGGAGACCAGGGCCACCGCCTCGGGGCTGGCCGCCGCCTGCGCGACGAACAAATCCACGATGGAGCCCGGCGGGATCGGGGTGGCGGCCGGCACGGCCAGCAGCCGGGAACGCTCGGCCGGGGCCAGCACGTCGATCCTGCTCACCACCGTCGACGGGTCGGCCGCCACGGTGGCGAGGACCCGCTGCAACCGCTCGACGAGGGTCTGGGCGGACGACCTGTCGTACCTGTCGGTGGCGTACTCCAACTCGCCTCGAACACCGCCGCGGGTCTCGAAGAAGTCGAAGGACCTGTCGAACATGGCGACGTGCTGGCGGACCCGCTCGGTCTCGACGCGCAGCGACCCGAGGTGCCAGGCGGCGTCGGCCTCGCCGAGGTAGGAGACCATCGTCTGGAACAGCGGGTGCCGGCCCAGCGACCGGACCGGGTTCAGTGCCTCCACCAGGTGCTCGAACGGCACGTCCTGCCTGTCGAACGCGGCCAGGTCGGTCTCCCGCACCCGGGCCAGTAGCTCGCGGAACGAGGGGTCGCCCGAGGTGTCGGTGCGTAGCACCAGCGTGTTCACGAAGAAGCCGACGAGGTCGTCCAGCGCGGCGTCCGGTCGGCCCGCCACGGGTGCGCCCAACGGCACATCGGTGCCCGCGCCCAACCGGGACAGCAACACCGCCACCGCCGCCTGCACCACCATGAACATGGAGGTCCCGGTCGAGCGGGCCAGCGCACGCAGTCGTTCGGTCACCTCGGCGGGCAGCGTGAAGTCGACGACGTCGCCCCGGTGACTGGCCTGCGCCGGGCGGGGCCGGTCGGCCGGCACGTCCAGCTCGTCGGGCAGCCCGGCCAGGGCCTCCCGCCAGCCGTCGACCTGGGCGGTGAGCGCGCCCGACTCGGCGCGCTGCCACAGCGCGAAGTCGGCGTACTGCACGGGCAGCGGCGGGAACGCCGGCACCAGCCCGGCGCAGCGGGCGGTGTAGGCGGCCACGATGTCGCGGCGCAGTGGCACATCCGACCACTCGTCGCCGGCGATGTGGTGCAGCAGCAGCAACAACACGTGCTCGTCGGGTGCGACCCGGAAGAGCTGGGCGCGCAGCGGAGGCTCGTGGTCGAGGCGGAATCCGTACGCCCCGATCTCGGCGAGCCGGCCGGGGAGGTCCGCCTCGGCGATGTCCGTCACCGGCACCGCGACCGGTGCGACGGGCAGGACGCGCTGGTACGGCTCGCCGCCGTCCTGCTCGCCGAAGATGGTGCGGAGGGTTTCGTGGCGGGCGACCACGTCGCCGATCGCCGCGACCAACGCGTCCGGGTCCAGGCGGCCACGCAGCCGCCAGGCGATCGGGATGTTGTACGTCGGGTTCGGCCCTTCGAGGCGGTAGAGGAACCACAGCCGTTGTTGGGCGTACGACAGTGGCACCCGGTCGGGGCGTGGTCCGGCCACCAGCGGTGCTCGGCTGGATCCGACGAGTCTCGGCAGCAGTCCCGCGACTGTCGGTGCGTCGAACACCGCGCGGACCGGCAGCTCGACGCCCAGGACGGCGCGGACCCGGCCGGCGAGGCGCATCACCAGCAGCGAGTGACCGCCGAGGGCGAAGAAGTCGTCGTCGATGCCGACCGACGGCAGGCCCAGCACCTCGGCGAACAGGTCGCAGAGCTGTTGTTCGCGACTGTTGCGGGCGGTCCGACCCACACTCGACGCGGCGAAGTCCGGAGCCGGCAACGCGGCGACGTCGAGCTTCCCGGCCACCGTCCGGGGCAGCGCGTCCACAGCGACGAACGCCGACGGGATCATGTAGTCCGGCAACGTGGCCCGCAGCCGGTCCAGGTCGACAGGCCCACCCACCACGTAGGCGACAAGCCGGCCGTCCCGGAGCACCACTGCGGCCTGGCCGAGCGCCGCCTCGATCTCGCCAAGCTCGATGCGGAAGCCGCGGACCTTGACCTGTCCGTCCGCGCGACCGGCGAACTCCAACACCCCGTCGCTGGTGAACCGGGCCAGGTCCCCGGTGCGGTACATCCGACTGCCGACCGCACCGAACGGGTCGGCCACGAACCGCTGCGCCGTCAACCCGGCCCGGTTCAGGTACCCGTGTGCCAACCCCGCCCCGGCCACGTACAGCTCACCGAGCACCCCCGGCGGCACCGGACGCAGGGCGGCGTCGAGCAGATAGGTGCGCACGTTCGCCAGTCGGTACGCGGCCCGGCCCGGACCGTGCCACCCGTAGGCGTCCACTGACGCCTCGGTCGGCCCGTACAGGTCGTGACAGGTCAACCCCGGCGTGGCCGACACCCGTTGCCACAACTGCCCGTCGATCGCCTCGCCGCCGACGAGTAGCACACTCAGACCCGCGTCCAACAGACCCGCCGGCACCAGCTCCCGCAGGAACGTGGGCGTCACGTCCAACACGTCGATGCGCTGCGCCCGCAGGTAGCCGACAAGCGCGGCGGCATCGAGATAGACGTCCGAGTCGACGACGTGCACCGTGTGCCCGTCGAGCAGCCAGAGCAGCGGCTCCCACGACCCGTCGAAGGTGAACGACGCCACGTGCGCCACCCGACGTCGCGGACCGGCCATCAGCCGCTCACGATGCGACGCGAACAGGTTCACGATGCCCCGATGCGGCACCACCACGCCCTTCGGCCGTCCCGTCGACCCGGACGTGAAGATCACGTACGCCGCGTCCTGCGCCGACGGCGTCGCCACGAACGGCTCCGCCTGCGGCACGGCCGAGCCCACCACCAGCCGAGGACCGGTCCAGGGCACGTCGGTGTCCCCGGTGGTGACCAGGATCGCCGGAGCCGCGTCGTCGAGCATCGCGGTGAGCCGGTCGGTCGGTTGGTTCAGGTCGAGCGGCAGGTACGCCGCGCCGCTGTCGAGCACGCCGAACACCGCCGGCACGGTGAGCGCCCGTGGCAGCGCGAGCGCCACCCGATCGGTACGCGTGACCCCGCGCTCGCGCAACGCCCCGGCCAGTCCGGCGGCCCAACGCTCCATCTCGGCGAAGGTCCACTCGCGTCCGTCCGCGACGAGCGCGACAGCGGTGGGCGTCCGGGCCGCCTGCTCGTGGAACAGGGCACTGACAGTGGTGTCGGGCACCGGCCTGGCGGTGTCGTTCCAGCCCCGCAGGACGCGGTCGCGTTCCGCCGAGGTCAGCACGTCGACGGCGGCGAGGGGCGCGTCCGGGGCGTCGCAGATCCGGGTCAGCACCACTGTCAGCCGGTCCAGGAGCGTCGCGGCGGCGTCGGTGTCGATCAGGTCGGCGCGGTACTCCAGTTCAAGGTGCAGTCGATGGCCCGGACGCGCGGTAAGCGTCAGCGGATAGTGCGCGCAGTCGCGGACGTCCGCGCCCGTGACGCGTACGCCGTCTGCCGCCGCCGGCAGGGACTCGCCCAGCGGGTAGTTCTCGAAGACCGTCAGGGTGTCGAACAACTCGCCGTGCCCGGCCAGCCGCTGGATCTCGGCCAACCCGAGGTGCTGGTGCTCCATCAGCCGCACCTGCCCGTCCTGTAGGCGGCGTAGCACTGTCGCCACCGGCGTGGCCGGGTCCAGGGTGATGCGTACCGGAATGGTGTTGATGAACAGGCCGATCATGGTGTCGGCGCCGGTGAGGTCCGGCGGACGCCCGGCGACCGTCGCGCCGACCACCACGTCGTCGCGGCCGGTCAGTGCGCCGACCACGATGCCCCAGGCGCCCTGGACGACTGTGTTCATGGTGAGCCCACGGGCCCGGCCGAGGGCGGTGAGCCGAGTGGTCGCCTCGACCGGGAGGTCACGCACGAGGCGCTGCGGAACGACAGCGTGGGCCGGCGGACGGCCAGCCAGCAGGGTCGGCCCGTCCAGCCCGGCCAGTGCCGCGCGCCACGCGGCCTCGGCCGCCGGGCGGTCCTGGGCGGCGGTCCAGGCGAGGTAGTCGCGGAAGTCGGCGGGCGCCGGCAGGAGGTCGCCCCGGTAGAGGGCGATCAGCTCGTCCAGCAGCAGCGGCACCGACCAACCGTCGAGCAGCAGATGGTGGTGGGTGAGCACGAGCCGGTGCCGGTGCGGCCCGAGGCGGACCAGGGTCATCCGCAGCAGCGGCGCGGTCGCCGGGTCGAGCCGGGTCGCCAGGTCCGTGTCGAGGAAGCCGGGGAGGTCGTCCTCGGTCAGGTCCAGGGCGGCCCAGGGCAGCGGCACGTGCCGGGGCACCACGGCAACGGACTGCCCGTTCTTGCGGCGGCGGAACGCCACCCGCAGGTTGGGCCGACGGTCGAGCAGGGCCTGCCCGGCGGCCCGCAGCCGCTCGGCGTCCAGCGGCCCGTCCAGGGCGACAGTCAACTGTCCGGTGTAGACGTCCGGGCCGTCCGCGGCGAGATGCGCGTGGAACAGCAGCCCTTCCTGGAGCGGGGTCAGCGACAGGATGTCGGCGATCCCGGAGGCCTGCCCGGGGGTGGCGGTCGCGGTCACGAGAGTTCCCATTCGGCCTCGAACTCGTCGATCTCGTCCTGGCTGAGCGTGAGCGTCAGGTCGGACGGGGTGAGCCCGCCGGCGGCCGGGCCGCGGGCGTGCACGACGAGCGCCTCCAGCGCGGCGAACCAGGTGGCGGCCAGGTCGGCCACCGCCGCGTCGTCCAGCAGCTCACGCGGGTACGCCCAGGTCACTCCCAGCTCCGGGCCGGTCGCGGTGTCCTGCACGTACGCGTTGATCTCCAAGGTGTACGGCGCGACAGGCATGCCCAGGTCGAACCCGCCGGCCAGAATGCCGTGCCCCGCCACCGGCGTCCAGCTCCCGCCGTCGCCGGACGAGGCGGTGAACCGGCCGAGGTAGTTGAAGCTGACCTGCGGCGCGGGCCGGGCGGCCAGCTCAGGCTCGGTGTCCGGGTTGAGGTAACGCAGCATCCCGTACCCGATGCCGTGGTCGGGGATGGCCCGCAACTGCTCCTTGAGCCGCTTCAGCGCGGTGCCGGCGCTCGGTCCACCGGTCAGCGCCTCGGCGACGTCGATGTCACCGGGGTCGAGGCGGACGGGGAAGACCGTGGTGAACCAGCCCAGCGCCGGAGTGAGGTCGACGTTCGCGACGACCTGCTCCTCCCGACCGTGCCCCTCCAACGCGATGAGCACGGAGCGCTCGGCGCCCCTGCCGTGCCGGGTCCGCCAGTCGATCATCGCCAGGGCCAGCGCGGTGAGCAGCACGTCGTTGATGCCGGCGTGGAAGGCGGCGGCGACGGTGGTGATCAGCGGCTCGGTGGTCACGGCGGGCAGCCGCACGGTGTGTCGGGTGACGGTGGCGAGGTCGTCCACCGGCCGCAGCGGGCGTCGCGTCAACGCCGGGTCCGCGCCGGTCAGGATGCGCTGCCACAGCGCCAGTTCCGCTGTGCGTTCCGGCCGCCGGGCCGCCTCGGTGAGTGCGGTGGCCCACCGCCGGAAGGACGTGCCGCTGCGTTCCAGGACCGGGGTACGCCCCGCCGCCCGCTGCTCCCAGGCGGCGGCCAGGTCGGCCGGCAGGATCCGCCACGACACGCCGTCCACGACGCTGTGGTGGATGACCAGCAGCAGCCGGCCCGGCGCGGAGGGCCCCCTGTCGAACCAGACGGCCTGGGCCATGACACCCCGCTCGGGGTCGAGCCGGCCGGCGGCGGCCTGCTCCTCGGCCTCGATCACCGCGCCGGGTTCGGCCCGCCGCAGCCACGGCCGACCGGTGCCGCGCGGCGCGACGTGCAGCCGGCCCGGCGTCGCGGGGGTGGCGCGGACGAGCCGCGAACGCAGCAGGTCGTGCCGGTCGGTGAGCGCGTTCAGCACGGCGGTCAGGTCGGCCTCGGTGGCTCCCGCCGGCGTGGCGAGCACCATCGACTGGCTGAACGCGTCGATGTCGCCGCCGGTCTCGTCGAGCCAGCGCAGGATCGGCGTGAACGGGATGTCGCCCACACCGTCGTCGGGCCGGTCCCGGGCGCCGGTGTCGAGTTCGGTGACGACCTCGGCCAACGCGGCCACCGTCCGAAGCTCGAACACCTGGCGTGAGGTGCAGACCAGCCCCGCCGCGCGGGCGCGCAGCACGAACTGGATGGAGACGATGCTGTCCCCGCCCAGGCTGAAGAAGTCGTCCTCGATGCCGACCCCGGGGACGCCCAGGACGTCCGCGTACAGCTCGCACAGCACCCGTTCCCGTGGCGTGCGGGGCGCGGTGCCGGTGGCCTGCGCGGCGTAGTCCGGTGCCGGCAGCGCCGCCCTGTCGAGTTTGCCGCTGGTCAGCACCGGCAGTCGGTCCAGCAGCACGAAGCCGGTCGGCACCATGTAGCTGGGCAGCCAGGACTCGGCGTGCAGACGCAGCGCCTTCACCAGCGCCGCCGGATCGGCGACAGCGGTCAGGGTGTT
Source organism: Micromonospora sp. NPDC049230 (assembly GCF_040647875.1). Classification (NCBI taxonomy): domain Bacteria; kingdom Bacillati; phylum Actinomycetota; class Actinomycetes; order Micromonosporales; family Micromonosporaceae; genus Micromonospora; species Micromonospora sp. NPDC049230. Next base: position 104,657 of record NZ_JBEZCZ010000022.1, on the reverse strand, counting down.
GGCGTGCGCGACCACCGCGCCGCGACGGTAGGCGTGCCGGGGCTCGGTGCCGCGTTCGAAGACGACGTCCAGGTCCCCGCTTGTCGAGGAGCCGTCCCAGGTCACCACGGCGTGGTAGCCGGCTGCGTCGGCAAGTGCGTGGAAGTCCTCGACGGACGGGGCGTCTGCCGCACCCAGGCGCGCGTTCGGCACCGCGGTGACCCGCAGCCGCGGCGGGTCGGCGGTCAACTGCTTCCGGACGTCGTCCAGGTGCCCGGCCCAGGCGTACGTCGTCTCGGGTGTGGGCGCGGGCACCGGCGCGGTGGTGAGCACCACGTCGTAGCGGTAGCCGCTCAGCTCGTTGTCGTAGCCGCCCCGCTTGACCCACACCTCGGCGCCCCGGATCGAACCGGTCGGCAGCGTGGCGAAGTAGTCCGGGTCGAGCAGCAGCTCCCGTTCGGCGCGGACCGCCGCCTCCACCGCGGCGTCCAACGCGGCGGGGGCCACGCCACGGCTGGTCTGGATCGCCTCGTGCAGCATCCGGTGCAGGCGCAGGTTGCGGACGTCTCCGACGAAGATCACACCGCCGGGGGCGAGTCGCTCGGCAGCCGCGCGCAGCACGCCGCTGAGGTAGTCGGCGCTCGGGAAGTACTGCACCACCGAGTTGATGACGACAGTGTCGAACCAGCCGGTCGGCACCCCCGTCAGGTCGTGGGCCGGTTGGGCGCGCAGCGTGACCCGGTCGGCGAGCCCCGGAATCGCCGCCACCGCGGCCCGTAGCGTGTCGACGGCCTGCTCGGAGAGGTCCAGCCCCCAGTAGCTCTCGCACTCCGGGGCGAGTCGCGACAGCAGCAACCCGCTGCCCACGCCGATCTCCAGGACGCGCCGGGGCCGCAGCGACCGGATCCGGTCGACAGTGGTGTCCCGCCACTCGCGCATCTGCGCCAACGGGATGGGCGCGCCGTCGAAGCTGCTGTTCCAGCCGGTGAAGTTCTCGTCGAAGCGCTCGACCCGGCCGGCCTGGTAGAGCAGTTCGTGCAGTTCCTTCCACTCGGCGACCTGGCTGTCGGCCCGGTCCTGCGGTGCGGCGTCCTCGCTCGGTACGACGTAGGCCGCCAGCCGCACGTCACCCGGGCGGTCCTCGCGGGCCAGCACTGTGACCTGGCCGACGTTCGGGTGGCGGGCCAGCACCGACTCGATCTCGCCCAGCTCGATGCGGTATCCGCGCACCTTCACCTGGTCGTCGACCCGCCCGAGGAAGTCCAGCCGTCCGTCCGCCCGCCAGCTCGCCACGTCACCGGTGCGGTACATCCGTCGGCCGGGTGGGCCGTACGGGTCGGCGAGGAACCGCTCGGCGGTCAGGTCCGGCCGGTTGACGTAGCAGCGGGCCAGGCCCGGACCGGCGAGGTAGAGCTCACCGGGCACCCCGGGCTCCACCGGCCGCAACGCGTCGTCGAGCACGTAGGCGTCGGTGCCCGGGTCGGGGCGTCCGATCGGGACCGAGGAGCTGTCGATCCGCTCCGGGTCACACTCGCCGAGTGTGGAGTTGACGGTGGCCTCCGTCGGGCCGTACGCGTTGAACATGCGGCGGTCCCGGGCCCAGCGGGCGACAAGTTCCGGCGACACCCGTTCGGTGCCGGCCAACAGGATGCCCGGTGGCAGGTCACACTCCGGGGGCAGCGCGGCCAGCAGCGCCGGCGGCAGGATCATGAAGTTGGTCCGGTGCCGGATGGCGTACTCGGTGAGTGCCGGCCCGGCGACGCGACGCTCGGCGGGGACGATGACCAGTCGCCCACCGGAGAGCAGGGCCAGGCAGAGATCCCAGAACGCCACGTCGAAGCTCGGCGAGGCGAAGTGCAGGACCCGGACGTCCGGGGTGAGCCCGAACCGCTCGAACTGGGTGGAGAGCAGCTTGGCCACGCCGGTGTGGGTGAGCAGCACGCCCTTGGGGCGGCCGGTCGAGCCCGAGGTGTAGATGACGTAGGCGGCGTGCTCGACCCGCAGGCCGGGCCGTTCGGGGTCGTCGGTCGACGCGTCCGCAAGCTCGGCCACCACCTCGGGGGCATCGAGCAGCAGCCGGGGCACCCCGTCGGCGCGCGGCAGCCGGTCCGCCGACTCGGAGGTGGTGACCAGGCAGACCGGTCGCGCGTCGCCGACCAAGTAGGCGAGCCGCTCGGCCGGATCGGCCGGGTCCAGCGGAAGGTAGGCGCCGCCGGCCTTCAGCACCGCCAACTCCGCCACGATCATGTCGATCGAGCGCGGCACGGCGAGCCCGGCCACCCGATCCGGGCCCAGGCCCCGGGCGACCAGCAGGTGCGCCAACCTGTTGGCCCGGGCGTCCAGCTCGGCGTAGGTGACCTCGACGTCCTCGAAGACCACCGCCACCGCGTCCGGGTCACGTCGAGCCGTCCGCGCGAACGCGTCCGGGAGGGTGGTCGGGGCGACGGTCAGCGGACCGCCGCTGGAGAGCGCCTCCCGGTCCGCCACGGTGCCGCCGGTGCTGCCGCCGATGATCTGCATACAGTCGCTCCTGAAGGGCCGGGGCGGTCGGGTCGGTAAGGTAAGCCTGGCCTAAATGTCCGGATTCGAGGCGCGGTGGAACCGGGGCTCGGCCCGTCGGCGCGAGCCCCGGAGGCCCGAACGAATCAGCGCCCGCGCGTCACGGGTGGCTGGTGAGGTAGCCGCCCATGGTGCGGAAATACTCTGTCGCGGCCAGCTCGGTGCCGTCGTCCAGGCGGACCCGTTCGACAGCGAGGCCGGGGCTCTTGCCGCGGCGGGCCTCGGCGCCGGCCACGATGACGACGGCGTCACCCTCGCGGATGAAGATCCGACCGGGCGTACCGCCGTAGTTGCCCTTCGAGACGGACGCGGCGGTGATGCGCAGCCGCTGGCCCCGGTGGAACGCGTACGCGTTCGGGTACGGGTCGGACTGCGCCCGGACCAGCCGGTCCAACTCCTCCGCCGACCAGGTCCAGTCGATGCGGTTGTCCTCATCGGAGCGCTTGTGGAAGAAGCTGGCCTTCGAGCGGTCCTGTGGCGTCCAGTCGGTCCTGCCGGAGGCGATCAGCGCGAGACCGTCGACGGTGATCGGGCCGAACAGCTCCAGCGTCTTGTGGAACAGGTCGGTAGTCGTGTCCCGCGGACCGACCGGCACCGACCGCTGCAACACGATGTTGCCGGCGTCCAGCTCCGCGTCCATCATGTGCGCGGTCACCCCGACCTCCTGCTCACCGTTGAGCAGAGCCCAGATCAACGGCGAGAAGCCGGCGTACGCGGGGAGCAGCGAGTCGTGCACGTTGAGCGTGCCCCGGCGGGGCAGCTCGAAGATCCGCGGCGGGATCCAGGTGCGCCAGTTGGTCGCCACGATGACGTCCGGATCGGCCTTCTCCAGCGGGATCAGCAGATCGTCGTCGGGCCGGTCGCGGACCTCGACCGGAATGCCGTGGGCCGCCGCGAGGTCGGCGACCGAGTCGCTCCAGATCCGCTCGTACGCGTGCTCGCTCGGCGGGTGCGTGACCACCAGAGCGACCTCGTGCTCCGAGTCCAGTAGTGCTTGCAGGGTCCGATGCCCCCACGTCTGGTACCCGAACATGACTACCCGCACGGTTCCTCCTGGCCCATCCAACTCAGCGAAAGTTAGGTTAGTCTAACCTAGCTTCGCGCCGTCCCCGGGGGCGGCTCTTTCACGTGCAGGGTGTCGACCCGCTCGACCTGACGATGAGGACTGCCGATGTCACAGGCCGCTCCATACGGCGCAATTCCGGTCTACGACCTGCTCGGAATCGGCTTCGGTCCCTCCAATCTGGCCCTGGCGGTCGCCGTGCACGAGCACAACGGCGACGCCGCGGCGGACCCGGTCACCGCCGTGTTCCTGGAGCGCCAGCCCCGTTTCGGCTGGCACCGCGGCATGCTGCTGTCGGACGCGACGATGCAGGTGTCCTTCCTCAAGGACCTGGTCACGTTGCGTAACCCCACCAGTGAGTTCAGCTTCCTGTGCTACCTGAAGGACCGGGGGCGGCTCGTCGACTTCGTCAACCACAAGAGCTTCTTCCCGCTGCGCGTCGAGTTCCACGACTACCTCGAGTGGGCCGCGGCCAAGGTCGGCGACCTGGTGCACTACGGCCAGGAGGTCACCAAGGTCGTCCCGGTGCTCCGCGACGGCGTCGTCGAGGCGTTCGACGTGCTGGTACGCCACGGTGGCCGCGTCACCTCGTACCGCGCTCGCAATCTCGTCGTCGCGACCGGGCTGCTCCCGCAGACCCCGGCCGGCGTGGAGATCTCCGACCAGATCTGGCACAGCCGCGACCTGCTGACCAACATCGACCGGCTCGACGGCACCGACCCCTCGCGGTTCGTCGTGGTGGGCGCCGGCCAGAGCGCCGCCGAGGTCACCGCGTTCCTGCACGAGCGGTTCCCGACCGCCGAGGTGTGCGGCGTGTTCTCCCGGTACGGCTACAGCCCGGCCGACGACAGCTCGTTCGCCAACCGCATCTTCGACCCGGCCGCCGTGGACGACTACTTCACCGCGCCGTCGGAGGTCAAGACGATGCTGATGAACTACCACCGCAACACGAACTACGCGGTCGTCGACGCCGACCTCATCGAGGAACTCTATCGGCGCTCTTACCAGGAGAAGGTCAACGGCGTCCAGCGGTTGCGCCTGCTCAACATGTCCCGTCTGACCGGGGCCCGCGAGCACGATGGCCGGGTGGCCGTCACCGTCGAGACGCTGACCACCGGCGAGGTGTCGGTCCTCGACGCCGACGTCCTGATCTGCGCCACCGGCTACCAGCCGGTCGACCCGTTCCCGCTGCTCGACGACGCGGCCCGGTACTACCACCGGGACGAGTTCGGCAGGGCCGTGGTGCAGCGCGACTACCGCATCCGGGCGGACGCGTCGGTGCGGGCCAACGTCTACCTCCAGGGCGGCACCGAACACTCCCACGGCATCAGCGCCTCCCTGCTGTCCAACGCGGCGGTACGCGCCGGCGAGATCCTCGGCTCCATCGTCGGCCGCCGCGCCGACGACCGCCCGGTGGCCACCCGCGTCGCGGTGGCGGCGGGTGTGCCGGACTGACGGCGCACCTCTGACCACACCAACGAGCAAGCCCGCGCCGGTGGCCGGCGAGCGGGGGCAGCAACTTCGGGGAAACTGCTGCCTCAACCGCGTGCCAGGCAGCAGTTTCCCCGAAACTGCCGCCTCGTCGGTGGCCGGAGCGGTCGTGTGGTGCTACCTGTCGCGGGCGCGGAGGAACAGGATCACCACGATGGCGACCGCGACGAGGACGAAGAAGCCGATCATCACCGGTGTGTCGACGGGTGACTTTGGACCACCGACCACGGCGAGGTTTGCCAGCATGTTCGGCTCCGTCCGATGAGGAGGGTGTGGGTCAGGACCACTCCCTTCCCCAAATGCCCGCCGCCCAACCCGCGCCGGTGCTGCCGGGCTGACCGGGAGTCGCCCGCACCCGGGCGCCGCGTCAGAAGCTGCTGACCAGCTTCACGAACGCCTCGTCGATCTTGGCGGGATCGGTGGCGTCGAAGGCCTTGCCCGACGATGCCTTGGCGATGCGGTCCAGGGTGGCGAAGTCCGAGTCCCGGTCGAAGGCGATGCAGAACACCTTCACCGGGCGCTGCGGGTCCAGGGCGACATCGTCGAGCAGACGGGCCAGGTCGTTGTCCTTGCTGTACTCGTTCTTGCCGTCGGTCAGCACGACTATCGCGTTGATCCGCTGCGGGTCGTACCTGTCGCGCAGTTCTCGGTGCGCGGCCCGGACCGTCGCGTAGAGCGCGGTGGCGCCCTCGACGTGCAGGCCGGCGATCTTGCTGTTGATCTGCTTTTCGTCGAACTCACCGAGCGGGACCTCCCGCCGGTAGGGGGTCTTCGGCCGGCTCGGAATCTCCGAGGAGAACGACCAGAGCCCCACCCGGTCTTCGCTGTTGAGCAGCGCGAGGCCCTTGCCCGCCGCCGCCGAGGCGACCTGGAAACGGGTGCCTGTGGTGCCGACCTTCGCCTCCATCGACCCCGAGGTGTCCAGGGCGATCAGGATGTTGGCCTTCTTGCGCAGCGTGCGCCAGCCGTCCAGCATCGCACCGATCACCTGCGGGTCCGGGGGCTTGAAGTAGCGCAGCCCGCCGGTGGGCTCGGCGCCGACGCTGGCGAGCAACTCCGCCGAGGCGCGGCCCTCGTGGTCGCGGAAGCCGAGGCGGGCGAAGCTCTTCTGCTGATCGTCCTCGGTCAGGAATTTCCGGAAGTCGGCAGCCGCCGCGCGCTGCCGCCCATCGGCGGAGGGCAGCACGACGAACGGGTGGTCCAGGTTGAACGTGCCCTCCTTGGGATGGACGGCGACAAGCGGCACGTTCGGCCGGCGGCCCCGCTCCTGCCCCTCCTGCCGAGGGCTCAGCGCACCCGTGTTGTAGAGGTCCACCAACTCCTCCTGGAGGACGACGGCACTCATGTCGCCCGTGCTGCCCGGGTCGCCGGTCAGGTCCGCCTCGGCGAGGCTGCGCAGCAGGTCCACCGAGTCGTCGCTGTAGTGCGACACGTTGGCCTCGATCCGCCTGACGAACTGGGTCACCGCGGGGTTGGCCAGGTCGGACCGGGTCAGGTCGCTGGACCGTTGCACCGCCGCGTAGTAGGTGGCGATGGTCGCGGCCAGCCCGGAGGTGGACAGGTTCGGGTTGTCCTTGCCGAAGGTGAAACGGCCCCACTCCGGCTTGCCGAAGCCCGCCCACCCGTCCCGCCCGGAGAGGCCCAGGATCTCTCCCCAGCCCAGCGCCCCCCGCTGGCGTATTAGCTCGGCTTTGGGCTGCGGCATCGCGATCACCAGCGGGCTGTTCGCGATCGACGGGTACTGGGCCGGAGTCTGCGGCTCCCGCCCGGCGGCCTGGTCGAGCAGCCGGAGCTGGCCGGTCCAGAGGCTCGACGTCGGCAACCAGACCTGTGGTTGCGGCAGGCCGGTGTTGGCCCAGCCGGCAGCCAGCGCCTCGGTGGCCTTGCCCGAGTTCAAGGCGCTGACGTGCACCTGGGCGCAGCGGCCGCCGTCGATCGACCGGTCGCTGCGGTTGTAGCGTTCGGCCAGGTCGACGAGCAGAGCCGCCTTCTCCGTGGAGGAGTTGACCTCAAGCGTGGTGGTGCAGTCGGCGTCGCGCTGGCGGACGATCACGAACGCCCCGGCGATGACCACCAACCCGGCGGTGACGGCGGCGGTGTACGGCAACCACTGCCGCTTACGCGTGGCGGTTGGGGGCATCGGGACGTCCTCCTCGGCGGGCGGGGCGTTGGCAGTCAACCTATCGATCCGGCGCCAGCCGGCGACCCCGACCCCAGCGCACCTGTCATCCCCGGTCGGACCGCCCCCCGAGCGCCGTCGCGACCAGCAGCCGCACCAGGTAGACCACGACGAAGGCGACAGCCCCGACCGCGGCGGCCGGGACGACCGCGCTCGACGCGACGTAACCGGCGGCGGCGCCAACCGAACCGAGGAAGAGCGCTGTCGAGATGCCCCAGGCGTCCGGGGCCTCACGACGCAGCCGCCGCAACGCGCCGCCAGCACCAGCACCGCCGCCGGGCACCGTCACCGGCGGCTGCGCCACCACCGGGTGTACGGGCTGCGTCATCGGCAGGTAGGCCGGCTGAGTCGGCACCTGCGGGTGCGCCGGCTGCGTCACCTGCGGGTAGGCCGGCTGAGTCGGCACCTGCGGGTGCGCCGGCTGCGTCGGCACCTGCGGGTAGGCCGGCTGCGTCATCGGCAGGTAGGCCGGCCGCGGCACTGGCGCGTGGGACGGCTGGGTCGGCACCGGCGACTGGGTCGGCATCTGTGGCTGCGTCGGGCGTGGCTGTAGCGCCGTGGGCGGGACCTGGGGCAACGGGTGGTTCGGTGTCGGCGCGCCCGCGGTCTTGTTGCCGGCCTCCAGCAGGTGGTCCCGACCGAGCGGATCGGTGACCCTGCCGTCCTGTCGGAGCAGCCGCACCAGCACGCGCTCGGCGCTCGGCCGGTCCGCCGGATCCTTGGCCAGGCACTCCCGGATCAGCTCGTCCAGAACGGGAGGCAACGCGGGCAGCTCGGGCGGATCGTTCAGCACCCGGTGCATCACGGCGAAGAGCGAGTCGTTGCCGAACGGCGGCCGTCCACCGGCGGCGAAGGCGATCGTGGCCGCCCAGGCGAAGACGTCGCAGGGCGGACCGATCGCGTCGTTGCGAAACCGCTCGGGCGCCATGTACGCGGTGGTCCCCATGACCCGGCTGGACGCAGTCTCGGTGACCCCCAACGCGCGGGCGATGCCGAAGTCGATCACCCGAGGACCGTCCTCGCCCAGCACCACGTTGTCCGGCTTCAGATCGCAGTGCACCACCCCGGCGCTGTGGATCGCGGCGAGCGCGGTGACGGTGCCGACCGCGAGCCGGTGCAGGGCGTTACCGGTCACCAGGCCCCGCTCGCGGACGTGCCGGTGCAGGGTCGGGCCCTCGATGAACTCACTGACCACGTAGGGCCGCTCGCCGTCCACCTCGGCGAAGAGCACCTGCGCGGTGCAGAACGGGGCGACCCGGCGAGCGGCGGCGATCTCCTTCACGAACTGCGACCGCGCCCGTGGGTCACTCAGATCGACGTTGACCATCTTGATCGCGACCCGGTCACCGGCGTCGTCCTCACCGAGGTAGACGACGCCCTGCCCGCCCGCGCCCAACCGGCCCACCAGCCGGTACGGGCCGGCGGTGACCGGATCGTGCGTCCACAGTTTCGCCAATCCCGGCACCGGCGCGCCGGCCAGCTCTGACATCCCGACTCCATCAGTGTCGTGCCCGGCCACCGGCGGCGCAGGACAGGGCCATCGTGCCATGTCCGCCGCCGGCGAGGAGAGGACGTTCGGCAGTGGGTTGAGATCGAGGACCTTGACACCCGCCCTAGGCGGGTGGCGGCGCGCTCGACCCCCGGATCCGTAGTGCGGGGCTGATGACGACCCGGTGGGTGGGGCGGTCGGGGTCGGCGAGCCGGTCGGCGACGAGACGCACGGCGGCGCGTCCGATCGAGCGTCGCGGCGGTCGGACCGCGGTCAGCGGCGGGCTGAAGAGCCCGGCGACCTCGTCGTCGTACGCCACGATGGACAGGTCGCCGGGAACGGACAGGTGTCGCTTCTCGCAGTGCTGCACCAGTGCGATCGCCTCGGCGTCGGCATGCACCAGCAGTGCCGTCGTCCCGGTCGCCCGGCACCTGTCCAGGACACCGTCGAGGACGGTGTCCCGTTCCGGTGACCGTGTGTCCGGCACCACTGCCACCACCGTCGCGTCCGAGTCGAGGCCACACTCGCTCGTGGCGTCGAGCCAACCGCGTCGTACGTGCTGGCTGGTGGGGCTGTTGGCGTCGAGCACCAGGCCGACCTTGCGGTGGCCGAGGGAGGTGAGGTGGCGTACCGCCATTGCCGCGCCGAGCGCGTGGTCGGTGACCACCGACTCCATGACGGCGTGGTGGCTGCCCACCGTGGCGGTCCGTTCCAGCAGGACGACCGGGACGTCGACCTGGTCCAGCCACTCGATGGTGCGCTCGGCGCTCGGTGCGTCCATGCTCGGCGCGATGATCAGGGCGTCGACGCCCATCCGCCCGACCAGGCGGGCCAGTTGCGGCTGGTCGTCCTCGCTGTCGTAGGAGGAGCCGCGCAGAACCACACGCATGTCGAGCTCGCGGGCGGCCCCCTCGACGCCGCGAGCCACGTCCGGCCAGTAGTAGTCCAACGAGGGCACGAGCATGCCGAGGGTGCGCCCGACCAGCGGGTCCTGGCCCGCTGCGGGTGACTCGTCGGCCGTCGGGGCGTCGTCCGGCAGGATCAGGGCGACCCCACCGTGGACCCGGCGGACCAGCCCCTCGGCGGCGAGCTCGGCGATGTCGCGTCGGATGGTGACCGGCGCGGCGCCGAGCACGTGCGACAGGTCGGAGATGCGCATCGAGCCGTCGCGTTGCAGGGCTGCCAACAGCTGCTGGCGGCGGACCACCTGGAGCGGCCCGCGGGAGGACTCCGTCGTGGTGACGACGGGATTGTCCTTGGTCATGGGGGACCTCCGAGGAACGCTTCGTGCGGCGGGAGCTCTTGCATGATGACGACGAGCTCGCCGGCCGGACCGAACGCGGTGACGTCGATCGCGAGCCGGGTCAGCTGGTCTCCCCACACGTCGAGGAGCAGGGGGTCCGTGATCTGCCGGATCGTCACGGCGCAGGGCGCCGAGGCCGGCTGCCAGCTGAGCCCGAGTCGGCCGGCGCCGTCCAGCGCGGTGACCTCGGCGCGGCCGTCGCCGAGGCGTACCCGACCGGCGACGAGCAGGTGGACGAGGGTCGGCGGGGCGGCCTCGGCCGGGTCGGGGTCCCCGGGGTCGAGCTCCCAGGAGTCGACGATGACGACCCGTCCACCCCGGCGGTCCAGTCGGGAGCTGCGCCACCAGTGCCGGACATCCGCGCGCGGGTAGGCCCCGGCGAGGTCCAGACGCACCTCGGCGTCGGTGTCGTCGGTGGTGGCGGTGGTGTGCCGGGCGGCGTGGGTGTGGCCGGGCGCCTGCTCGGTGCCGCGGATGTGTGGGACGTTGTGCCAGTCGCTGCGCATGGTCCAGATGTCGTACCGGCCGGGGCCGAAGGTTTGCGCCGTGTAGGTGGGACGCCCGGCGTCGACGATCACCGGCACCCCGTTGAGGGCCACCACGATGTTGCCGACGTCGTTGTGGTTGTGGTGTTCGCCGTTGTGCCCGCCCTTGGCCGCCAGGGTCAGCCCGCGGGGGCTGCCGGCCGCCGCGCGGGTGAGCAGCACGTGCACGGAGGGCAGCCACACGTCGCGGGGCAGCGGCGGGGCCGCCGGGGTGGCGGCGACCCACGCCGGGTCGGTCAACGCCAGCAGCAGCCGGCCCAGGCCGTGTTCCTCGTCCGCGACGGGCGCGTCCGGACGGCGGTGCGCGGCGGCGTACGCCACCGCGTCCCGGTCCCCGACCCGGCGGGCGGCCCGGTGCAGGGCGCGCCAGGGCTGGCCCCCGGAGGGCCGGGCCGACCCGTCGGCGTTGTTGAGGTACCAGTCGCCGCCCAGGTGCATCCGGTGGGGGAAGGCGACGGTGTGCCGCAGGGCGTCGCCCGGCACGCCGTCGAACGCGCCACCGGTGGCGTGGGCGAGCAGGTCGAGTGCCTCGTGGGCCCGACACGCGCCGTTCCACCAGTAGCCGTAGCCCTCGTCGATGGCGCCGTCGGCGGGCAGCGACGCCACGTACCGGTCGAGCCCCTCGACCACCAGGTCGACAAGCCCGACGCGCCGGGGTGGGTCCTGCACCAGGCGCAGCGCGGCGACGAGCACGTTGCCGTGGATCCACGGGCTCCAGTTGTGCACGTCGCCGTCGAGGCCGAGCCAGTGCCAGTCGCGGCGCTCGGCGAACGGTGTGAGCACGCGCCTGTCCACCTCGTGCCGGATCCGGGCCCGCAGGCCAGGGGCGTGTGCGTCGAGCGGTTCGCCGAGCAGGTGGTCGATCCAGGCCAGTTGGGCGGCGACCTCGCCCGCGCCGAGGTCGAGATAGGGATCGGTCACTGTCGGCAGCACCGCGCCGTGCACGGCGCGGGTGTCGTCGTGCGCTGGCCAGCACCAGCTGCTCTGCTCGCACAGCAGGGTCACGCCGTCGACCACCTCGTCCAGCCAGGCCGGGTCGAGGGTGACAGCGGCCAGCACGGCGGCCCGGGTCAGCCGCCGCTGCCGGGCGAAGACCACCTGCTCGTAGGTGTCGCGTTCGCCGTCGCGGAAGTACCTGGCGTACTGGTGGGCCAGGGGGAGTGGCCAGGGGGCGGCGATGTCGCCCTCGGCCCGGCTGCGCAGCCGCCGCATCGTGGGGGCGTGCGGGTGCGCCCACACCGCACGCTCACGCGCCGGCGGCACCGGCAACGATCCGTCCGGTGGCGCGAGTGCCAGGGCCAGCAGGGCCGTGCGGTTGCCCGGCCAGGCCGCAGCCAGAGGGCCCGCGAAGCGCTCTGCGACGGTCATGGCCCCTCGGACGGTAGAGCGAGTCTGAACGGTTCTGATCGTATCAGAGCACTTATGGTGGTCGAGGGTCCGCAGCGGCACCGCAAGGAGGCAGCATCGTGCGTCCTTCTGATCAGGTGTGCTCACATCGGTGGAAGAGAGGCATTGACTTGCTCTGTTGTGAGCGTTTTACTTCGGAAACGCTGCGGATGCCTGCGCGTCACATTCCGGGGCACGCCCCGCTCGCCACCTGCCACGGAGACGGATCGATGCGACAGGACCTCGGATGACGTTCGGGACGACCGGCCAGCCGGCACCGGGGCCACGCTCGGCTGCCGATCTCGCCGCGACCTGGAGCCGGGACGACTGGTTGGCCCTCGCCGACCGGATGCTCGCCGCCGCCCGGCCGTTCGCGTCGCCCGGGCACGCCCTCGTCACGTTTCCCGGGCCGGAGGGCGGCTACGGGCGGGCCGTCGACGGCCTGGAGGGTTTCGCCCGCACCTTCCTGCTGGCCGGCTTCCGTATCGCGGGCGCCCGGGGAGTGGGCACCGACGAACTCGTCGACAGGTACGCGGCCGGCATCGCCGCCGGCACCGACCCGAGATCCCCGGACCGCTGGGTGCGCCTGGACGAGCACCCCCAGGCCAAGGTGGAGGCCGCCTCCATCGCGCTGGTCCTGGACCTGACCCGCCCGTGGATCTGGGACCGGCTGCCGTCCGCGGTGCGCGAGCGGGTGGTGGACTATCTGCGCCCGGCGGTCGGCGACGACACGTACCCACGGATCAACTGGGTCTGGTTCCGGCTTGTCGTCCAGACGTTCCTGCGCTCGGTGGGCGGGCCGCACTCGCTCGACGAGATGAACGAGGACCTGAGCACGCACGACGGCTTCGTCCGCGGGGACGGCTGGCTGTCCGACGGGCCGGAGCGCTCCTACGACCACTATGTGGGCTGGGCCCTGCACCTCTACCCGACGCTGTGGGCCCGGATGGCCGGCGCCGCCGACCTGGCCGAGCCGCGCCGCGAACGGGACCTGGCCGGCCTCGACCGCTTCCTGACCGATGCTGTCGCGCTCGTGGGCGCCGACGGAGCACCGCTGCTCCAGGGGCGAAGCCTGACCTACCGCTTCGCCGCGGCGGCACCGTTCTGGGTCGGCGCCATCGCCGGCGTGCCCTCGGTCAGCCTCGGCCGGTTGCGGGGCGCGGCCACCCGCGTCGTGCGCCACTTCGTCGCCAACGGCGCCCCGGACGAACGCGGCCTGCTCACCCTCGGCTGGCACGGGCCGTGGCCCCGACTGGCGCAGTCGTACTCCGGGCCAGGCTCGCCGTACTGGGCCAGCAAGGGTCTGCTCGGCATCGCGCTACCCGCCGACCATCCGGTGTGGACGACTCCCGAGGAGCCGCTGCCGGTGCAGGAGCGGGACACGCTGCGGGCGGTACCCGCGCCCGGCTGGCTGGTCTCCGGCACCCGCGCCGACGGCATCGTGCGCGTCGTCAACCACGGCACCGACCACGCCGTCGAGGGCGCCACCGTATCGGATTCCCCGCTCTACGCCCGCCTGGGCTACTCCACCGCCACCACCCCCGTCCTCGACGACAGCGGCTGGGCCAACCCGCTCGACCAGTCCGTCACTCTCGTCGACGACGCGGGCCGGGTCACCCACCGCGCCGGCATGCGCCTGCTGACCGTGCGCGTCGACACCGACGACGTGGGTGTGGCCGGGTCACGTGCCCTCGCCCACTGGGTCGACCCGGAACCGGGCCAGCGCGACCACGGCGGCGGCCTCGTGGGCCGGTACGAACCGGCCGGGGACCTCACCGTGTACTCGCTGGTCCGGGGCCCCTGGGAGCTGCGTCTGACCCGCGTCGACGGCCTCGCCGACGGCGTCGACGCGGCTGCGCTGCGGCTGCGGATCGGCGGCTGGGCCATCGCCGGGGACGCGACGGCCGACCTCCGCCGCGGGGTGGCGACAGTGACCGGCGCCGGCCTGACCAGCAGGCTCGAGAGCGTGCACGGCGACGGGACGGCCGGCGCCACCACAGTCGCGCACGGCGGGCCCCTGGCCGGCGGGCTGGTCGTGCCCTGGCTGGACCACCCCGTCCGGCCGGGCGCATGGGTCGCCGCCCTCACCGAGTTGTCCGGGGCGCCGGTCGCCACGGCCGGGCAGGCGTGCCAGGCCGTGGTCGACGAGGACGGCCACGGCCTCCACCTGGCGGTCGACTGGCCCGACGGGATCAGCACGTCGACCCGTCTGGACACGGAGCATCCCAGGCCCACCCAAGCGGCCTGGTAGCAGTGCGGGCCCGTCCGGGCCCTTGACCTGAAGGAGAAAGGGATGAAGCGTGCGATACCGGCCGTCATCAGCGCTGCGACGGCCCTGACGCTTGTTCTCGCCGGTTGCGGGGGCGGAGACGAGCCAGTCGACCCCAACGCACCGGTGACGATCACCCTGGCCGGCTGGAGCCTGTCGTCCACGCCGGAGTTCAAGACGCTCGCCGACGGCTTCAAGGCGACCCACCCGAACGTGACGGTGGAGCTCAAGGAGTACGCCCCGGGCAACGACTACGACACCCAGATGATCACGGACCTGGCCGCCGGCACCGCGCCGGACGTGTACGTCATGAAGAACCTCAAGAACTTCTACACGTACCAGAGCGGCGGTCAGCTGCTCGACGTCTCCGACGCCGCCTCCGGTCTCGGCTCGGCCCCGGGGCTCGCGTCGTACCAGGTGGACGGCAAGGCGTACGCGGTGCCGTACCGGCAGGACTCCTGGGTGCTGTTCTACAACAAGGACCTGTTCGCGAAGGCGAAGGTGACGCCGCCGGACGGCAGTTGGACCTGGGACGACTACACCGACGCGGCGAAGCGACTGCACACCGGGCTGAAGGGGGCCGGCTCGAACGCGACGGGCGCGTACCAGCACACCTTCCAGTCGACGGTGCAGGGTTTCGCACTCGCCCAGACCCCGAACGCCGACCTGCTCTCCGGGAACTTCGGCTACCTGAAGCCGTACTACGAGCGGTCCCTGGATTTGCAGGCGGCCGGCGCGCAGCCGACCTTCGGCACCGCGAAGACCAACAAGCTCACCTACCAGGCGCAGTTCGGCAAGCAGCAGTCGGCGATGCTGCTGATGGGCACCTGGTACGTGGCCACGCTGCTCAACCAGCGAAAGAGCGGTGACGCCGACAAGTTCCAGTGGGGGATCGCGCCGGCGCCGCAGTTCGACAAGTCCACCACCGGCACCTCCGCCACGCCTGTCACCTTCGGCGACCCGACCGGCTTGGGCATCAACCCGAAGATCAGCAAGTCCAAGACCGCCGCGGCCAAGGACTTCCTCAAGTACGCGGCCGGCCCGGAGGCCGGCAAGGCGCTGGCCGGGATCGGCATCACCCCGGCCCAGGTCACCGACGCGGTCACCGCGACGCTGTTCGGACTTGATGGCGTACCGCAGGACGAGCTGTCGAAGTTCGCCTACTCCAAGCACACCATCAAGCCGGAGAACCCGGTGTCGAAGCACACCGCCGGTCTCCAGAACCTCCTCAACGAGACGCACTCGGCGATCCTCTCCGACAGCAAGGGCGTCGACGCGGAGCTGAGCAAGGCGCAGACCCGCGCCAAGAACGAAGTCCTCAACCAGTGAGCTGATGGCGGGCCCGGCGCGCCTGAGCCGCACGCCGGTCCCGCCGCCATGCTGAACGCTTCCGGAGACTCCCTATGGCAACATTGCCGCGCACGAGACCCAGGAACCGGCGGCTGGTGTCGCGCAACACTGTCGCCGGCTGGTCGTTCATCCTCCCCAACTTCCTCGGCTTCGCCCTGCTCACCCTGCTACCCGTCGTCGTGTTGTTCTACGTGGCGTTCACCAACTGGAACGTCTTCGGGGTGGCCGAGTGGACCGGCACCGCCAACTTCCGGCGGATGTGGGACGACACGAGCTTCTGGACGGCACTGCGCAACACCGTCTACTACGCCGTCTTCCACATCCCGCTGACCCTCGCGGCAGCACTCGGGCTGGCGCTGCTGCTCAACCGCAAACTGCGCGGCGTGCGGTTCTTCCGCACCATCGCCTTCTTCCCCTACATCACCTCGATCGTGGCGATCGCTGTCGTCTGGAACCAGCTGTTCAGCCCGGAGTACGGCCCGATCAACGCTCTCCTCGGCGCCGTCGGGGTGGACAACCCGCCGGGCTGGACCGCGTCGGCGACCTGGTCGATGCCGGCGGTGATCATCGTCGGCACCTGGCGGTACATGGGCTACTACATGCTGCTGTTCCTGGCCGGCCTACAGACCATCCCGGCGCAGCTCTACGAGGCGGCCGAGACCGACGGCGCCTCACCGTGGCAGCGGTTCCTGCACGTGACCCTCCCCGGGTTACGAACCACGACCTTCTTCGTCACGGTGCTGCTCACCATCGAAAGCTTCAAGGTCTTCGACCTCATCCTCGTGATGACCGGCGGCGGACCGGGCCAGTCGACGCTTGTGCTCTCGCAGTACATCTACCAGAAGGGCTTCGAGGAGAACCAGTTCGGCTACGCCTCGGCGGTCTCCATCGTCCTGTTCGCCATCTGCTTCGGCATCACGGTCATCCAGTTCATGGTCAACAAGCGGAGGAACAGCTGATGACCGCGACCGACCTCTCCCTGCCCACCCCGGCCGTCGCCGCGCCCGGCAACCGCGCGCCCCGCCGACCGGTCCGGTCCCTGGGCGGGCGGCTCCTCGGGTACGCCGCTCTCGTGCTCGCGGCGATCGGGCTGCTGCTGCCGTTCTTCTGGATGGTGGTGGCGTCGTTGAAGACGAACAACGACGTCTTCACCATCCCGATCACCTGGCTCCCCGACCCGGTGGTGTGGCGAAACTACGTCGACATCTGGCAGCGCTCGGACATGACGACGTGGCTGTGGAACACCCTGCTGCTGTCGGTGATCGTCACCTTCCTCCAGGTGCTCACCGGCAGCTTCGCGGCCTACGGCTTCGCCCGCGTCCGCTTCCCCGGCCGCAACCTGCTCTTCCTGGCGTACGTCGGGACGATCGCGGTGCCGTGGCAGTCGTACATGATTCCGCAGTTCATCCTCATGTCGAAGCTGCACCTGTCGAACACGCTGTGGTCGATCGTCGCGATCCAGGCGTTCGGCGCGATCGGCGTGTTCCTGATGAAGCAGTTCTACGAGACCATCCCCGAGGAGCTCAGCGAAGCGGCGCGGGTCGACGGGCTCAGCGAGTACGGCATCTACCGACGGATCATTCTGCCGCTGTCCCGGCCGGCGCTCGCCAGCCTGGCCCTGCTCATGTTCACGACCACCTGGAACGACTACCTCGGCCCGCTCGTCTACCTGCGCAGTCCGGAACTGCGCACCATCCAGTTGGGGCTGAACACCTTCATCTCCCAGTACAACGCCGAGTACGCGCTGATCATGACGGGCTCGGTGCTGTCCGTGCTGCCCGTCGCTGTCATCTTCCTGCTCGGCCAGCGCTACTTCATCGAGGGCGTCGCCTCGACCGGACTGAAGGGGTGAGGTCCATGCGCTCGCGCCACCACACCATCACCGCCGTCTTCGACGGGTTCTACGTCGCGCTCGTCACCAACCTGCTGCTGGTGCTCGGTTGCCTGCCACTGGTGACGCTCGCGTTCACCACCGACGCGGCGCGCTCCTGGCCGCTGTACGCGCTGACCGCCCCGCTCTGCGCGCCGGGGCTCTGTGCGGCCTTCGCGGTCATGTCCGCCTACTCGGCCGGCGACACCGGCGGCGTGCTGCGCACCTACGGCCGCGCCTGGCGGGCCACCGCCCGACCGGCGATGCTCTGGACGGCGACGGCGATGGCCGCCCTGGTGGTGCTCGCCGTCGACGCCCGCGCCGCGTGGGGCCACCGGGTCGGGGCACTCGCCCTGCCGGTGCTGGCGACCCTGATCGTCCTCACCGTGGCGACCACGCTGCTCGGGTTGGTGACCATCGCCGAGCGCCCCACCGCGCCACTGCGCGAGGTGGCCCGTACCTGCGTGTACCTGGCGGTTCGCCGGTGGTATCTCACCGCCGTGTCCCTGCTCGTGCTCGCGCTGCTCGCCCAGCTTCTGGCGGCCCGCCCCGCGATCGCGCTCGGCCTCGCCGCCGCGCCGCTGCTCTACGTCGTCTGGGCCAACAGCCGCTTCACCCTGCGCGCCGCCCTCGACCCACCGACGGCCGCACCCCAAGGCATCTGACCACCACGTTTCGCCACCGAGCCCGGACGCCGACGACACACCTGCCCGGCACCGGACCGGACCCACGAGGGAGAACAGCATCCATGACGGCGACCGACGTCCGTCCCAGCTCCGACGCAGAGGCCACGGCGGCCGCGGTGGCCGCCGCGATACGCACCGTCGACGCGAACATCGCCACGTTCGGCGACCGGTATCCCGCGGACACCACCGACGCCAACCGCTACCCGCTGCGGCCACCGAGCGCTGGCCAGCCCGAGGGCGCCAACGTCGGCTGGACCACCAGTTTCTGGCCCGGCCAGCTCTGGCTGGCACACGACCTGAGCGGTGACGACCGCCACCTGCGGGCCGCACTGTCGCACGTGGACAGCTTCGCCGATCGGGTGCACCGCGGCGTCGACCTGGACACCCACGACCTCGGGTTCCTCTACACCCTGTCCTGCGTCACCGCGGCGCGTCGTACCGGCGACCCGCGGGCCCGCGACGCGGCTCTCGCCGCCGCCGACCACCTGATGACGCGTGTCCTCGAACCCGCCGGAATCATCCAGGCCTGGGGCGACCTGAACGACCCCCGCCAACGCGGCCGCACGATCATCGACAGCCTCATGAACACGCCGCTGCTCTTCTGGGCGAGCCAGACCACCGGCGACGACCGCTACGCCGCCGCGGCCCGCCGGCACACCGCCCAACTGCGCCAGCACATCCTGCGTCCGGACGGCACCACCTTCCACACCTTCTACTGGGACACGGACAGCGGCGCGCCGCTGCGCGGGGAGACCGAGCAGGGCCACGCCGACCACTCCTGCTGGGCCCGCGGGCAGGCCTGGGGCATCTACGGTTTCAGCCTCAACCACCGGCACATCGGCGACCCCGCGCTGCTGGCCGCCGCGCGGACCTGCGCCGACCACTTCCTCGCCTGCCTGCCCGACGACCACGTGGCGTACTGGGATCTGGAGTTCGGCGACGGCAGCGGCCAGGAGCGGGACAGTTCCGCCGCGGCCATCGCCGCGTGCGGCCTCGTCGAACTGGCCGACGGCCTCACCGACCCGGCCAGTGCCGACCGGTACCGCAAGGCCGCCGCCGCGATCCTGCGCTCGCTCATCGACCACTACTCCACCGGCGGCCAGCCGGGCTCGAACGCGCTGCTCCTGCACGGCGTGTACGACAAGCCCAAGGACATCGGCGTCGACGAGGGCACCCTGTGGGGCGACTACTTCTACCTGGAAGCCCTCACCCGCGCCACCATCCCCGGCTGGACCAGCCCCTGGTGACCACCGCGACCGACCCGCACCGCCCCGCAATCCGAAAGGTGACAATGGACTACCGCTATCACTGCACCATTCCCGCCGGCGACGGCCGGAACGAGCTGCCCGTCAATCCCTGCCGGCTGCTGGACTTCACCCTGCTGCGACTGTCGGCCGGCGAGTCCTGGACCGGCGAGTCCGGTGACCGGGAGATCCTGGCCGTCATCCTCGGCGGCACTGCCGACTTCACCGTCGCCGGCCACCACTTCCCGCAGGTCGGCCAGCGTGCCGACGTCTTCTCCGGCAAGCCGCACTCGGTCTACCTCCCGGCCGGCTCCTCGATCACCGTCGAGGCCGTCACCGACGTGGAGATCGCCCTCCCCAGCGCACCCAGCGACCTGGCCACCGACCCCTACGTCATCGCGCCGGAGCAGGTCGCGACCGGCCAATGGGGAGCGGCCAACTTCGGCCGCGACTACCACCAGATCCTCACCGAGATCGCCCAGCCGGAGCTGCCCGCCCGCCGGCTCATCGTCGGCGAGACGTACACACCCTCAGGCAACTGGAGCACCTACCCGCCACACCGCCACAAGGTCGACGACCTGCCTGCCGAGGCCGCGCACGAGGAGATGTACTACTACCGCGTCAGCCCGGAGAACGGGTTCGGCATCAGCCGGGTCTACACCGACGAGGGGTACGAGGAGAACGTCACCATCCGTGACCACGTGATGCAGATGATGCCCGAGGGCTACCACACGGTGGTCAGCGCACCCGGCTACACCACCTACTTCCTGTGGTTCCTGGCCGGCACACAGCGCACCCAGGGCGCCCGCGAGGACGCCGACCTCGCCTGGGTGGGCCAGACCGTGCCAACCCTGCGCAGCCTGGGCCTGTAGCGACGGTTCGCGGACACCGGCCGCCTCGACGGCCGGACCGCGACCGGCGTGCGCGCTCGCCGTACCGCCGCCAGCGGTGACCCGACGGTCACCGCTGGCGGGCGGCGGCCGGGGGACGGTCGCCGCCGGTACGGCCCGGCGTCAGAGCCGGGAGGTGAACGTGGCCAGGAAGCGGTGTGGGGTGACCACGCCGGCGTTGTCGAAGCAGATCACGTCGATGTCGGCGTTCGTGGTGTACGGCCAGGGTTGGGTGAGGTGGCAGTAGTTACTGCCGGCGCCCTGCGCCACCACCTGAGCGTGCGTCTCCTTGAGACCGACCTGCGGGAAGGTCGCCAGGTAGCGGCCGGCGGGCGCCAGCGCTGCCACAGTGTTCGCGCCGACACCGAGCACCGAGTTGTCGTTCGTCGGACCGCCGACGGCGGTACCCAGGTAACCGAAGTACGACGGTGGGGCGAGAGAGCCGATCACCGGCCGCCGACGGTGGTAGGAGAGGGTGAAGTCGGTGTTGACGAACGCGCCGGCCTGGTCGTAGCAGAAGACGTACACCTCCACGCCGGTGCCGACCGCGTTCCAGGAGTAGACCTTGCACCGGCGGGGACCGGCGTTCGGCTGCCCGGCGGTGACCTGCACGTTGCCGGCGAGCACCCCGGCCAGTCCCACCCCGGGCAGCCGCACCAGGTACTGCCCGACGCCCAGCGGCCCGACAGTGTTCACCACACCCGTGGAGTTGTACGACTGCACCAGCGCGCCGCCGCCCCACTGCACGTACGCGTGGGAGGTGCCGGCCGGCAGCACGCCCGAGCTTGTCGTCCAGAGCACGGTGAACGGAGTGTCCTCGCGCGTACCGCCCGGCCTGTGGCACTGCACGTCGACGATCTCGTCGGTGCCGGACTGGAACCAGCGGACCACCTCGCAGTAGTGCCCGGTCCGGTTCACCGGAGTTACGTGCGGCACGCCCCGCGCGCCGGCACCCACCTGTGGGAAACGCACCTGGAACCGGCCGGGCGCGAGCTTGATGCCGTCGGCCCAGGCGGCCGGGAACGCGGTCTTCCAGCTACCCCACTGCCGGCTGGTGTCCAGCACGGTCCAGACCGCGACGGTGGGGTCCTTGACGTACGCGAAGCCCCAGCGGTCGGCGGTGGCCGCCGCGGCCGGTGCCGGCGGCGCGAGTGCCCCGGCGGCCAGGACGGCCGCCAGTGCCGCGGTGACGAACGATCGGAGACGCATCTGTTCCTCCACTCGACGAGAACATGCCGGAGGGAGTGTGCGCGCGGTAACTTCATGATCACAGTCGGCAACCTCGTGCCGCAGAGTCGGCTGTCCGCCACTCCGGATCGAGCTGTTGGGCGATCCTCCGGCGGGTTGGCCGCTGGCGGGGGATTTCCCCCGGAACCGACACCGCCGGCCGGCGGCCGACGCCGTGGCCGCGACGGTGCGTCAGTCTCAGCACATCGGGGTGCGGCTGGTTCGAGACCCCGACGAACGGGGGTCCGAGGCGGATGGCGCTGCTGTGGTTGCCGCGCTGGCTCCGCCGACCGGTCCGCGTCGAAGCACCCCCCGGCCACGACCTGTTCGTGGAGTGGCACGGCTCGGCCGCGGTGATCTCACACGGGGACGATCCGCCGTCGTTGCTGTGGCAGCTGGTGCGTACCGCCGTCGCGGCGTCCGACGACGTGCTGGTCCTGACCTCCGAGCGCGCCGTGCGCAGCGCCGCCTGCGGTGGCGTGTTGCGCGGTGTGGTCGAGGGTGCGGCCCAGGAGTGGGGCGTCGGCCGGGTCTGGGTGGCCGCGAGCGGCCTCGGCCGGCCGGACGAGGCGTACGCCTCCTGGCTGACCCGGCTGGCGGCCCGCACCGGCGTCGAACTGCTCGCCCCGGACGGTCCCGTCCACGCCACACCGGACGGCACCCTCTACGCGGCGGGCGGCACGGGCGCCTGGGGTTGGCGGTCCTTCCGGCCGGGCGCCAGCAGCCCGGTGGTCGGCAACCGTTACCCGGTCCCGTCCTGGGAGCCGGCGTTGCCGGACCAGGCGGTGGTGCTGCCCGGGCTGGTGGCCGATCCCGTCCCCGCCGGAGTGCTGCTGCGTGCCTCGGCCGCCGCACCCGCTGCGGTGGGCGACCCGGCCTACGACATGCCGGTGGACCGACACCGGCCGTCGCTGCTCCTGCGCCATGTCGGCGAACCACCA
Organism: Micromonospora sp. NPDC049230; assembly: GCF_040647875.1. Lineage (NCBI taxonomy): Bacteria > Bacillati > Actinomycetota > Actinomycetes > Micromonosporales > Micromonosporaceae > Micromonospora > Micromonospora sp. NPDC049230. The sequence continues at coordinate 82,186 of NZ_JBEZCZ010000022.1, read as the reverse complement.
CCGGATCCCTGGTCCCTCGCCGGGCTCTTCGCGGATCTGCCGGCGAGGACGATCGTTCGGATCGAGACGGCACTGCTCGACCCGACGGCACCACCACCGCGCGCCGACTGGGTGACCGCACTCGCGGCGGCCCTCGACGAGTCGGCCGCCGTCGCCGAGCCGATCGCGGCGCCCGAGCCGGGCCAGCACCGACGGGCGTCCGGCCAGCCACCACCCGTGCTCAGCGACGGTTGGGTACGCGCCAGCAGCCGGCTCTACCGCCACGCGACAGTGCCGGACCTGCTCGCCGAGGTGGTCCCAGCCGGTGTCCTGCTGCGCACGGCTGGTGCCCGTCAGCCCGACGGCATGGCCTTCGTCGACCCCGCCGAGTGGGTGCTGGCGGTCGACGTCCGCGACTCCGACCGGTTGGTCGACAAACTGTGCCGGATGCTCGCCGGGGCCGGCGCAGCGCCGGGCCTCACCCTGGTGGGGCAGACCGGAGAGCCGACGAGGGTACGCCTGGAAGCGGCGCTGCGCGCCGAGGCGGCACCCCGTGCGGGGCTGCCGGCGGACGCCCGGGCGACCTCGGCGACGGGCGCCGGCCGACCTCCCGTGGCGACCGATCGGCCGAGCAGAGTCGCGGACCAGGCGACGTTGGCGGTGCCGCTGTCACCGCGTCCGCCTGCGGCGGCGGTCGACGCCACGTCGGCGGAGGCCCCGGCGCGGGGCTGGCCGCCGGCCGCCGCGCACCAGTTCGCGGATCCGGCTGCGCCAGCCAGGACGGCGCAACGTTCCGTGGAGCCGGCGGCGTCGGTCGGGGCCGCGCACCAGTTCGTCGATCCGGCGGCCCCGGCCGTCGCGGCGCGGCGACGCGTGGAGTCCCTGCCGGTCGCGAGACGGTCGGCTGCCGCCGCCGAGGCGCTGCCGAGCGCTGTCGGCCAACCGGGCGCGCAGGATCTGACCGGCGAGCCCCCGCCACCGCATCGACCGGCCGCCGGTCCGCCACCGGTGATCACCAGCTCCGGGCCGTACCTGGGCGAGCCCGAACGCCCGGTTGTCGCCAGCGCCCCCGCCTCGGCAGGCGAAGGAGCGCTCACCCCCTCGCATCGAGGCGTGCCCGCCGCGTACCCCGTCGGGCGTGCGGTGCACAGTTACGCGCCGGCCGTGGCGGACCCCGTCGAGGACCGGGCCAGCACCGCTGCGGAACAGCGTGATCTCGCCGCCAGCCTCGGCCCGGCCTTCACCGACTCGATCACCACCGTCAACGCCGCCCTGGCCGCGTGGCCCGCGCTGCGGCAGGGCACCTCCGCGTCGGCGAAGACGGACTTCGTCGCCGTGCATGTCTTCTTCGGTCGGTCGGAGGCGGGGGCGGCCCGACTCAACGCGGGACTGCGTGCCGGGCGGGCACCGAGCCTGCCGGGCTACCTGCCGTGCCTGGTGTCCGGGTTGCGTCGCCTGCCGCCCTACCGCCGGGCGATGCTCTGCCAGGGGCGGGTGGCCGACCAGGCGCGACACCTCTACCCCGAGGGCGGCCTCCTGGTGGAGCCCGGCTTCCGCAGTGTCAGCGGCGCCACCGACCTCGCCGTGGAGGGTGCCGACGTCGACTACCTGGTCTGGTCGCGTACGGCACGGCAGGCCGGCGCGCTGGCCGAGCGGCAGGATCTGGACGAGGCGGTGTTCCTGGCCGGGGCCCGGTTCAAGGTGCTCGCCGTCCGGGAGGGAGCGGTGGCGGCGGAGCGCGTCGGCATCCCGACGACCGCCGTACTGTTGCGGGAGGTGTTGCCCGACGAGCAGTCCGTGTCCGGTCTGGACGACGCCGACCGGAGCGCGCTGAGCCGCCTGGAACGGGCGCTGACCCGGCGGAGAGCTGCCTCGCCTCGCCTGCTCACCGACGACCACACCATCGAGCGGCTGCTCGGTCCGCCGCTCGGTTACCTGGAGGAGACCGGGGCGTCCGTCGGCGCCGACTGACCCTCCGGTCATGAGGGATAACCCCCAACTCCGCCGGTACGGCGTCGGAAACCGCCGCGTCGGCGCTCGCCGTCGCATGCTCATCCGGTGCGGGTGTGACAGGGGGGTGAAGCCGAGATGCGAGCGCTGTCACTGCGGCCGCGCGGCAACCTGACGGTGGGCAGCCGGGGAAGCGTCGATGGGGCGGCGTGCGCCAGCACGCCGTCGTCGAGCAGCGGATAGCGGGAGCGGCCCGGCATGGACACCCCCATTCCTGACTGGTTGAACCACATCTTGAACTTCTTCGTCGGCGCGACCTGGCCGACGGGCAGTGAGAGCGGGATGCGGGCGCACTCCGGGGAGTGGGAGCACCTTCGCGACGTTCTGGATGAGGCCCGGGAGACGCTCGTGGCTGAGCGTTCTCGGGTGCCGGCCGTGTTGAGCGGGCAGTTCGCCGACGGCGTCACGAAGTCGCTGGACAGCCTCGTCGATTATCTCGACCAGCTGCGGTCGACCGCGGAGAGCATGCGGAAGGACCTGAAGAACGGTGCGGCCGAGCTTCAGGAACAGAAGATCCTGCTGGTGGTGCAGTTGGCGCTGTTGGCCATCCAGTTGGCCTGGCTGATGGCGTCGCTGTTCGGAGCGTTGGCGATTCCGCTGGTGGTTGGTGGGTTCCGCGCCGTCATCACCGCGATTCTTCGCAACCTCTTCGTCGAGGTCGGGCAGGAGATCGCTCAGGAGCCGCTGCTGATGATCGTGATCCAGGCGGCGCAGGATGCCGATGGGGTGCGGGAGGGCATCGACTGGAACGCGATCAAGAAGACTCTGATTCAAACGGTGATCGTGGGTGCGGCTGCCGGTCTGGCCAATTCCGCTGCTTCGGGTGCCGTCGACTGGGCGGCGGGGAGGATCGCCAAGGTCGACCGGGTGGGTGCCGACGGCACGCTCTACATCACCGACGGTGTGTTCCGGGCCGGTGCTCTCTTCACGAAGGGCGCGGCGCAGGCGGCCGTGGCGATGCCGGCTACCGCCGCCGGACAGGCTGCGGTGGGGGAGCGGATCGAGTGGCGGCCGTGGACGGCGACCAGCGCCTTCTTCGGTGGCCTGTACGAGGGCAACGCCGCCTCTCCGGGGCAGTTGGCCGACGGCCTCAACCTGCCGTACCGCAACGGGTACGACAAGGCGGCCCCTCTGGGCGGCGACGGGCAGCAGGGCGGTGGCGACTCCGGCGTCAACAACGAGAAGGAGACGCCGTCGACCGAACCACCCCCGTACTCCGTCGATGACGGCAACAGCAGCGGTAGCGACTGGGACAACGAGAAGCTGGTCGGCGACGAGAAGAGTGACGCCGGGACCGGAGACACGTCGCCCGCCACCGATGAGGTTCGGCAGTCCCTCCTCGGGGACAGCGGTGTCGGCACCGGGCTGGGCGCCGGGCTGGGCGCCGGCGCGTCTAGCGCAGCGGATCAGCAGGTGTCGACAGACGCCGGAACCGGCGGCATTTCGGAGGGTAGCGCGGCAGGCGCCGGCGTTCAGTCGTCCAACGGCGACGCGGGCGCGGGCGTCAGTCGTGGGGCGGGGATTGCCGATGGCGTGGCGAGTGGTGGTGTGGCGGACAGCCACGCGGCGGCTGGTGGCGTGGCCAGTGGTGGTGTGGCCGACGGCCGTGCGGCGAGTGGTGTGGCAGACGGTGGTGTGGCGAGTGGTGGTGTGGCGGACGGTGGCGTGGTGGACGGGGGTGCGGGGCAGGGTGCCGGCAATTCCGCAGGCCAGGACGGGACGAATGTGGCCGGCGGTGTCGCGGGCACGCCAACCGGCGGCGGCGTCGCTGATCGGTCGGGCGGCGGGCTCGGCGATGGTTCGGTTGTCGGCTCGAACGAGGATGCCGGCCGCCTGTCGGGCGGTTTGCCGGCCGAGCCCACGGTGGGTGGCCAATCCGGCGAGGTCGCCGAGAAGGACGGCGCTGGCGTCGGCGGTGAGCAGATCACCAACGGCCGGTCCGCGGCCGGAGCCCCGGAGACCGATGGTGCCGGTGGTGCCTCGCGGGGTGGTGTGGGGTCGGGTTCGGAGCAGGCTGCTGGTGGTGCTGGTGGTGCGTCGCGGGGTGGTGTGGGGTCGTCGGGTGGTGTGGCGTCAGCGGTGGGTGACGCTGGCGGTGCCAGCGGGGAGGGGCAGCAGCGCGCACAGGTGGGCGCGGGCCAGTCGTTCGATGGCGGCGCCGCCCGATCGGGGCCTGCGACCACGGTGGTCGGGGGCGACGGTACTCATGGGGCAGACTGGGCGACCACGGACCCGGGCAGCTCAGCCGACCTGCGGACCGTCTCGGACCCCGGTGTTCAGCAGACGCTGGGATTCGGCACCGACCGGTCGGAGGGTGCGGACCCGGCTCTGCCGCAGTCCACTGAGGCGTCGCCGGGCAGGAGCGATCCCCGCAGCGGTGGTGTGGAGCGACTGCTGGCCTCGTCGACCCAGGATGTGTCGCACGTGGTGGCGAACACCCGCGCCGCGTTCGAGGGTGCGCAGGCCGCGATCATCGGCGCGCTCCAGGCGTCGCCGCCGGACCGTGCCCCGGAGGTGGCAGCCGCCCGCGACGCCGTCCGGTCGGTCCAGCAGTCGCTGACGCACCTGGAGGAGTCGCTGCCGAGCCTGTCGAAGCAGCAGGCGAGGGCCGACATCGCGAGGGTGTTGACGGCCTACGACTCGGCGCACCATCAGGTGCGCAGCGTCGCCGGCGCGGCGCTCCTGCCGTCGGTCGACACGCTTGTCGGCCCGAGCCGCCCGGAGGTGGTGGGCGGAGACCGCTCGGCGGTGCCGACGTCAACCGATCAGCTGTCCCCTCCGGCTGTTGTCGACCGGGTCGAGCCAGCGCAGTCACCGACCAACGAGCCGAGCAACGGGCCAGCCAGCGAGCCGAGCAACGAGCCAGCCAACGGGCCGAGCAACGAGCCAGCCAACGGGCCAGCCAGCGAGCCGGCCAACGGGCCAGCCAACGGGTCGAGCAACGAGCCGGCCGGCATGGGGCAGGTCGGGCAGGGGGCGGAGGGGGTCGCCCCGGAACGCGGCGATGTGGATCGGCGGCTGCGGTCGGCGGTGGGCCAGTTGCCGGCCTGGGACAGGTCGGCGGACTGCGCCGATCGGGTCGCGGGGGTGCTGCGCCGGGTCGGTGTGCCGATCGTGGCCGAGGTGGATGGTCCGCGAGCCCGGGATGTGGTGGCCCAGTCGCTTGGCGGTTGGTTCGGGCCGGCGGGTGGTGTCGACCGCTTGGCGGGGCTGTCCGTTGGCGCGGTGACGCCGGTGTGGTTGCCGCCGTCGGGTAACGGCGAGACGCCTGCGCACATGGCCCTGGTGTGGCGTGCTTCCGAGTCACGGTTCGTGTTGGTGGAGACGCAGGGGGACGTCTCGCCGAACGGGTCCGACAGTCGGTTCGTCGACTTCGAGATGGACCGGCCGCCGGGGGAGCTGCGCGGGCCGGTGCGGTTGGTGTCCGACGCCGACGGCGCGTTGCGGCAGGTGGACCTGACGAGCGGCGCGGTGCTGGCCGGCGCTGCCGAGTCGGCGCTGCCGACGCTCGGTGACCGGGTGGCGGACGCACTCCTCGACCGAGCGCCGCACACCCACGAACCGGGCCTGATCGGCGGCGAGCTGGAGGGTTATGTCCGCATCGGAGCCCCGGTGCACCCCGCGACAACCGCTCAACAGGAGGCATGGCTGGGCGAGACCATCGCCACGGTGCACTCACTCGGTCTGACGGTCAAGGGTGAGACCAAATCCCCGGTGTACGGCCGCTACTCGGACCGCTGGTACCCGACTCTCGCTCATCTGCGAGCGGTCGAGGGGCGGCATTACCAGGGTCACCGGCAGGAGCTGTGGCTCGCCGCCGAGGTGGTTTACGCGCCCGGTGCGGCGGTGGCGGGGGAGGAGGGAACCGTCCCCTTCACCGTGGCGCAGTATCACGGCCTCGGGAAGGCGCTCATGCGGTGGCTACAGGACGCGGGACGCATCGGGCTGACGATGGGCGAAGCCCTGCAACCGTCCGCGGACTGGCAACGGGGGTATCTCGACGACTGGCTCAACCAGGTCCCACCGGAGAGCCGCGACTACGCCGACGCGTTGTCCCAGGCGTTGCAGACCCCGGACAACGTCCAGGTCGAGCAGGGCATGGCCGATCAGACGCTCTTTCATCCGTCCAACGTCCATGGCCAGAACATCCACCTACAGCTCTCCGCGGGCGGATCCCTGGCGGCGCTTCCCACCCTGATGGATTCCGCCCAGTGGGACGCCGCGGGGCTCGGCGTTGCCGCCGCCGGCACTGTGTCGGAGGCGGTGGGGGTCGCCGACCGGATTGCCAGGCGTCTGATGGCCGACTTCGTTCGCTCCCTTGCCCCTGGGCAGCCCCTCTCCCCGGCCGACATCGAGGACCTCATGCAGTTCGAGGAGCCGGCGCAACTGCGTGGAGCCCTCGTCCAGGTCCTGACGAATGCGACAGGTGAGGTGATCGGTCCGATCGCCGGATCCAATATCAGCAAGAACTCGGTGCTCCTGCTCAGCCGGCAGGACATGATCCACTACGGTGCGAACCTGCTTCCGGTGGTGAGTGACTACGTCAGCCGCAACATCCTGGACATCACCAACCACATCGAGAACGCCTACCGGCAGGAGCAGCAGGGCCTCGGTAGTCACCCGGCCGAGCAACAGGGAATGTCGTGGATCGATGCCCTGTACCGGGTCTCCGGCACGGACCGGCGGTATTCGGTGCGACAGCTGATCCAGGAGGGGCTCACCGGCGTGCCGGTGGTGAACATCAGCCAAGGTGACCTCTTCGGAAAGCTGGACAGCTTCCCCCCACACCTGTCGCCCGACGGCACGCGCGCGATCTTCGTGCTGGAGAAGCGGAACAACCGTGCGCACCAGGACGCCACCCCCGGGGTGCAGTACGACCCGTACACCACGCTCGACAGCACCGACGACTTTGTCGCCGACATGCTCGCCCTGACGAACGAGGCGCACGAGGTGGCCGAGCGTGCCCGGGCCCGCTCCGAGCAGTGGGCACCCACGGAGACCGCGCCGTTCGGTGGCGTCCAGGCGGCGGCACAGGCGTACGGCGCGGCGCACGGCCAGCTCACGCCGGTCCCGAACTCGGTGCTCAACGTCGACGCACAGGGCAACTACTGGCAGTCGACCGCGCAGGGCTGGGAACTGGTCGACAACCCGGATCCTGGTGGCTACGCCAACAACCCCTGGGTGTACGCGCTGACGAGCGTGCAGACCACCTCCGTCGCCCGGGTGGACCATCTGGTGCCGGCGACCATCGACGGCGTGCGGCACGCCGCGCAGCAGGTCCTGGACCAGCTCGACCGGTTGGCGGGTCGGATCGAGTCGGCGTTGCGGGAGGCGCTGACCGACCAGGCCGGCACGGCGGACGGCCCGGAGCGCACCGAGCAGGTGGAAACGGCCAGGACGGTCCTCGACGCGGCCCGGCAGGGGCTCGCCGCTGTGGTCAGCTCGGACCAGAGCCGTTTGGGGCCGGTACGCGAGCACTTCCGCGACGCGCTGCTCCGGGTGGACCACGCCCGCTACGAGGTGAACCGGGCGACCGGCGCGGAGACCGTGCCGACTGTGGAACGCCTGCGGGGCGCGTCGCCCGAACCAGGCGACGCGGACGCCTCCCCGCGCTCGTCCGGCGCGCTGCCGACGTACACAGTGGGTCTGGCCCGTGTCGACGACGCCGCGCAGCTGGTGGCGGCGCTGCCGGGCAACGCGCAGGACATCGTGCAGGCGTTCGTGTCGCTCCGGGACGACCGGCTTGATGACATCAGGACCGCTCTCGGACAGCCGGGCTCGTCGGCCGCCTTCTCCGCCGTCACCGCGTTCGACCGGCGACTCGCCACCCTGGAAGCGGGCCTGACCGACATGTCCGAGCAGACGCTGAGGGCTGGCCTCGTCGACCTGGTGCGCGACTATCGGGTCGCCCGAGGCCAGCTGCTGGCGCTGAGCTATGACCGGGACCTGCTGCCGCCGGTCGAGGCGATGCTGGAGTCGCCGGCCTCGGACGACGACACACCGACCGGCAAGGGGAAGGGCAAGGCGACGTCGAACACCCGTGACGCCGGGGGACAGGGCTCGTCGGCGACCGGGGACGGTGGGGTTGGGCGCCCGTCGGGTCCGGGCGGTGGGAAGGGCGCGGACAGTCGGGGCGGGGTCCGGGACGGCGCTGACGAACCCACCCCTGCCCCGCGTATTCCCGATGCTTTCGCCGACCATCCCCAGGACGGCGAGCTATACCCCAATCCGGAGATCAACGCGATGCTCCGGGAGACCAGGCTGCTCCTGAGTTCGGTGCTCGAACCCGGGCAGCGGGACGCCCAGCACTTCGCCGACAAGGCCGACAAGAACCTCCGGGACCACCGGGACGAGGTACGGGCGGCGACGCAGACCAGGAACGACCTGACGAGTGCCGAACAGCAGGTGCGGGACCGGCAGCAGCAGACGGATGCGGCGGTGCGGGCGCTACAGGTCAGCCAGGGCGAGGTGGCCGCGGCAACGAAGGCGCTGGCGGACGCGACCGAGCAGCTCGCGCGGACCGGGCGGCAGCACGACGTCCTGCGGGAGACGCGTGCGGACGCGGAGCGGGCCCGCACCGAGGCCGAGGCCGACCGGGCCGCCGCGCGAGCCGAGATCACCAGGCTGGAGGACGAGCGGGACACGGCGCAGGACCGGTTGGAGGAGATCGAGGAACAGCTCGACAACAACCTCAGCCAGGAGCGCCTCGCGACGCTCGCCCAGGATGAGCGTACCGCCGGTCAGCGGCGGCGCATCCACCTCATCGCGGAACAGGCCCGGCTCAACGAACGGCTCGACGCGATCGTTGGGGAGGGGCGGCAACAGGGCGCCCGGGGCAGAGCAGCCGACGCCGCCCTGACCAGGGCCAGGGCCACGATCACCACGACGGACAAGAGCCTGGAATCGGTGACGGCGAGCCTGCGCGAGCAGCGCGCCGCCCTGGACGGCGACGACGGCCTGCGGGCACGCCTGCGCCTTGCCGAGGAGGAGCACGCCGAGAACAGGGCCACCGCCCAGGCCGCCACGGCGAGCCGCGACGAGGCCGCCGCGCAACGGGACGTGCTGCGTACCGAGGTCGAGCGCCTGCCCTCCGAGACGGACCTGGCGAACACCACGACCCGCCTGACCCGGGCGGCCCGGGACGCCGGCGTGGTGCGTGACACGGCCACGGCGCGAGCCGATGATGCCCGAGAGGCCCTCGACGAGTGGCAGGACATCGCCGACGAGCGCGAGTCGGACCTGACGATCTTCGGCGATCGTGACGAGGCCGAAGGCGATCGTAGCTACCTGAGTATCGGCGCAGAGGGCCTGATCACCGAGCAGGCCGCGGCTCGGATGCGGGAGCTGGCGCTCGCTGCCGTCCGCCCGCTGGGGCGCTGGACTCAGGAGGCGGAGATCCAGGGCGACATCGCCCGCCTGACCACACCGATGGCGTTGGTGGATGATCTGCCGTCCTCCACCGGGCGCAGCGGCTCGGTACAGGTGGTCGGAAGCGGCCGCCACGCGGTACGGCTGACGTTCCACTCGACGCTCACCCGACACGACGAGCGGGACCTCGCCCCGCACTACCCGCCGCCCCCGGTCAGCCAGGGTGAGAGGCGGCGCTTCTCGGATGTCTCCTCCACCAGTAGCCACAGCAACATCAACTACCGCGATTTGCCGCTGCCCATCCAGGAGTTCCTTGGTCTGGGGACGACCGGCCCGCTGCGGGTGCTCAACGTGTCGGCGGTGCCCCGGCTGACCCACAACCGGCAGACCCGTACCGCCTTCGTCGAGACCGGGACGGGGCCGGCGACCATCGAGCGACTGCGGGAACCAGGACTGGCGCACTTCTACACCTGGGAGATGAGGGTCACGGCCGAGCCGGCGGCCCGTCCGCCCCGGCTGGTCACGCCCCCGGGGCGACCCACTCTCGACGATCCCGACGACCCCTGGCAGGACATCGAGGCCGACCCGGAGTCGAACAGCGTACGCGAGCGGTTGGTGGTGTTCTTTCCACAGCACATCGCCGTGCCGGATCCTCCGGAGGACACCACAGTGGCGGACGACGTGGCTCTCGCCTCGTACCCGATGTCACTGGACACGCTGCACGACCCAACGGAGCTGCCGCTGCGCATCCTGAGCGAGTTGCCCGGTCTCATCGCGGAGGCACGCGCGCGGAGCAGGGCCGCCGGGGGCAGGGCCGCTGGCGGTCGGCGCGCCGGCCGTGCCACGCCGGCCGTGCGCTCACCCCGCCGTGGTCGCCGGCTCGGTGCCCGGCGGGGGCACCGCGCGGGGCTGCTCAACACGAGGTCGCAGAAGCACATCTTCAGCTTCGCCGGGCACGGCAACATGCACAACGTCTTCCAGCGGGCGCGCGACGGGGCTGCCTACAGCGACCCGATCCACGACGCGAACGGCAGACTGCTCGGCGTCCTGCGCCTGACGGGAGTGCCGTTCAAGGACGACACCAGCCGTATCGTCAGCCGGGCCAGCGACAACTCGCTGGAGTTCCTGACCGAGGCACAGATGACCGAGCGGGGATCGGTCGTGCTGCGCAACGCTCTGGACCTGCCGGTCACCGCAGGCGTGACGCTTTTGAAGGCGCCGGCCGAGGAGACCAAGACTCCCGGCACGTTCTTCTCGGGCGGCCCCTCGGTCACCCTCGGCCTGGGGACCGGTGTCACCATCGGCCACAACAGCGGGGCTGTCTCGTTCGTGGGCCGCGGGTTCCGGTCCGGCCGGGAACCCGACCCGAAACGGCCCGGCATGGCACCCGACCCCACGGCCACCAAGGCGATCCGACGGGGCATGGTCGCCGATGTCGGCATGAGGTGGAAGCTCGAACTGATCACCGGCGGGAAGGAGCGGCACGCCGCGCCGCCCTCCCGCACGTGGTCCGGGAACTCCGCCGGCCATGGCGCCCGGGTGCGATACCTGCCGTACACGCTGCGCGACGCGGACAAGGTCCGCCACCCACCGCGCGGCGTCGTCGACGGTGACGGGCCCGGCATGGCGGTCTTCAAGAACTTCACAGTGGCCCCCCAGGGGACCGCCGCGGATCCGCGACCGGACCTGGACGAGCAGGTGGAGGACTACCTGCGCAGCGAGGGATACCTGCCGAAGACCGCGCCGGCCACCGAGCTGTTGGCGAAGAACCACAGGCGGCTGCTGGAAACCAGCTCCGGTGCGCACCGGATCGGCATGATCGGTGCCCTGCGCGGCACCGGCCTGTGGGTGCCCTACGACAAGCTCACCGCCTCCGGGACGCACCGGAAATGGATCAGGTACTTCGTCCCCGCCGACCAGGACCCGGAGGTGGGGTACGAGGGCCTCACCGACGAACTCGGCGCCAACATGACGATCGACTCGTTCTTCCGGCTGGACAGCTTGCGGTCGATGTTCCGGTCCAAACGCGCCGCGCTCGACGGCAACCTCAGCCTGCCGGTCCGGAAGTGGCTGAAGAGCCTGCTGCCCGGCTGGACGAACTCGGTGCTCAGCGGCACCGTGATCGGCAAGACCTGGGAGAACACCACCTCCCTCGGGTACGGCCAGGTCCCTGGTCGGTCGGTGGTCCTGGACACCGAGCAGGACCAGGCGATGCACAAGTTCGTCCTCGCCACGAACCTTCGCGCCGAGGCCTACGACGAGGGCCACGACACACCGGACGAGAGGTTCACACCGGGGGACCAACCCGTCTCCTACGAGGCGTGGGTGCCCGACATGCGCGTGCTGGCCGCACCCGCGCCCCGGCGTGAGCCGATCAGTCACCGGCCCCTTACCGACTTCGACCAAGCCATGCTGAGCGTCGGACCCAGCCTGCCGAACCTCGCGGGCATCGACGCCGTCCGCGGCAGCGCCGCGCTCGACAAGATGTTCGCGGAACTCGCCACGAGCCAGTTCGCCCCGCTACAGGAATGGCTCAGCAACCTTCCGGACATACTCGTCGCACGGTGGTCGAAACTGATCGGCAACAACCCCGGCTGGCCGACCACCCTGTCCGCGCACACCCGCCGGGTCTTCATCAGCGAGGAGCGGCTGCTGGCGGTGATGGACGTGGCGCTGCGCGGCGCGCACTCCTCGGAGCAGGCATTCGAGCCGGGCTTCCTCGCCGACGCGGAAGGCCGGCACGAGTTGCAGGCCTACATCCGTCAGGTGCCCCGGTACGTGCCACAGCCCCGCGACTACGAGCTCTACGTGGAGGACGGGATCCCGGTCACCGGCACCAGCGCGTTCACCCGGAGCCGGGAGGAGACGCGCTACCACAGTGCAGGCGCCAATGTGGTGCACCCTTACGGCAACGCGCCGAGTGCCACGTACCTCACGTCCACGCGTGAGCGTGTCAGCGATACCAAGACGCTGGCGGGCACCGACTACCGGATCAACAACATCAGCGCTCGCGTCTACACGATCACCATCCCGGTCACGATGGTCGGCACCTTCACCGGGGCCTCCCGCAACCTGGTGAGCAGCCTCCGCTCACTCTTCGGCGGGATGTGGGAGGCCGCACTGCCGGCGACGGCGTCGGACAGCGCGATCGACGTCGAGGACGGCATCCAGGCGGTGGTCAGCATCCTCGACATGGCGACCATCTGGCGGGATCTCGAACGGTCCTGGCCCGACGTCGACCACTTCGCCGACACCGACGGTATTCCGGCCGACTTCCAGCGGCCTGTCGACTTCATCGCGGGTCTGCCCCCCGCGCTGCACGCCCAGGTCAAGGCCGCCCTCGACCTGTTGCCCCCCGAGCCGGGCGAGAAACCGGGCCCGGACGCCGTGTACCCACCACGACGGATCAGCCAGCGGCTGGGCCTGGGTGACGCCTCGGTGCTGGACATCAGACTTCCCGCCGGTCGGGAGCTGCTGCACCACACGCTGCGCAGCCTGAAGGTGGACGCCGACGGCGCCACCGACCTGGGTTCCAACAGCTACTCGGCCGGGCTCTACGACTGGATCACCCTGCACGCGTCGAGCATCGTGACGCGCGGCGACATCCGCCGGTACTTCAGCTCCGGGCCGTCCCCGTACCCGGTGGTGGTGGCCGGGTTCCAACGCGCGATCACCCACCGGGGCGGCACCATGGTGGTCGACTACAAACTGCTTGCCCGCCCCGACCCACTGCACGATCCGCTGCGGCTGCACGGCCGGAAGATTCCCCACCAGATCGACCCCTCCACGACCGGCGCCGTCGACGAGAACGGTCGCCCCTTCGGTCCGGTACCCGCGCCGGAGTCCGACATGGAGATGCACGGGACCCACCTGGAGTCCCGGGGCAAGGCGACGCAACGGGTGAAGTCGCATACCGGTCGCCTCTCCGGCCCCGTGCACACGAGGGCGCAGCGGCACAAACCGGTGCGACTGATCGGGGGGACTCCGCAGATCGAGCTGTCTCGGCAGCGGAGCGAGGCCGACCTTGAACGGGACCGGCAGGAACCGCGGGTGATCACCAAGTCCAAGGGTGGGCTGGCCCGCATGTACTACCCCTTCGAGATCAGCGTCGACGTGCGGGTGAAGACACTGAATGATTGGCTGATGACGGCGGTGACGCCGACCATCTTCTCCTGGGCGAAGTCGCTCTGGACCAATCCGGCCGGCGAGGCGGGCCAGGAGTCTTGGCTGAAGGCTGGCGCCGTGCTGGAGTTCATGGCGGCCGACGGTTCCACCCAGCCGCTGGTGCCGGACGGTACGGGACGCCCGCCCGCGGTCACGGTGTTGCGCGGCGACCCGGCGGGGCCGGAGACCCTGCACGGGGTCCGGATCAACCCGACCTCCCGGGCCAACGAGATGGGCGGGTTCACCCTCGGCGTGCTCCGGTCCTTCCGTCCCACCGAGGGGTTGGGACCGGAGTTCCGGGTGAGCTGGTTCAGCGACCTCCCCAAGTTGCAGGGACTGGTGCTCGAAGTGCTTCCCGGCGTCAACCAGTGGGAGCTCACCGGGTTCGTGGACGGGGAGGTCGGCGGGGGCAACCTCTACTCGTTGCTCAAACGCGGCGGAGTCAAACAGACCTTCCCGAGCGGAGGACTGGGCGTCGGTGTCGACGGCACGTTGACCATCAAGACGATCGCCGCGTCGCCCTGGCGGCTTCCCGCCGAACAGCACAAGCCCAACCCCGGCGACCCCGATGTGCCTGTCGACTTCGTGCCCGGCCACGACGCCAGCGCGGTATTCGAGTACTTCCCGATCGTCGGCAAGGTCCTGACCTCCACCAGCCAGGTCGAGCAACGCCTGACCGTGGCGCTGGCCCCGCTCGTCTCGCTGAACCAGGGCGACGGGGTCCGGGCGGCGATCAGCCCCACTGTCACGTCGCGCCAACTGGACTCCGGCGACGCGTCGGGCGACAGCGGCGGTGGCACCAGTTCGGCGGGTCGGCCGGAGTTCGGTGCGGCCCCGGGTGGCCAGAGCTTCCTCAACTTCACCATCCTGGGCGTGTCGTTCATCGGCTCCGAGACCATCGGCGCGAGTACCCAACTGCGCTGGTCGGACCGGCGCGGCCGGCGTTTCGCGCCGGCCAAGACCGGCTCCCACGAGGAGAAACACCCGGTCGTTCTGCGTCAACGCGACGTGCTCTTGGAGATCACCGGCGAGACCTCGACGGTGTCGAGCGTCGTCTGGGAGGGCATCGTCGACACGGTTCGCAACGCCGGCCAGGCCGTCGGCGACGCGGCCAAGTGGGTCGAGGATCTCGCCGGCTTCGGCGGGTCCATCGACGCCCTCGCCGAGCGGCTGAGCCCGGATGCCCCGGTGGGGAGCAAGACCACGCGGACCCGGCTGCTCGCCGGCACCGTGGAGACCCGGATTCCGTTCGCCCTGGTGGATCCCGGCCGGCAGGTCGACGCGGGGGTCTACCTGCCGGGCGCGGCCGACCGCGACACCCACGTGGACGCCATCGAGGGGCTGCGGGGTCACCCGGACGCGCCGATGGTGATCGGCCGCGGCATCACAGTGGACGGCACGACCACCATCGGCGGCCGAACGGCGGCGCAGGTCCTGGACACGTTGGAAACGGCGGGCGTCTCCCGGAGGTCGCCCCTGGTCGTGATGGCCGGGACGGACCGGGCGTTCGTCGAGGACCTGTCTCGCGGGTGGATTGGTCCCGTGTTCGCCAACCGGCATGTCGTGGTCGACAAGGACGGCCAGGTGCTCGGCTACACAAACGAGGAGGTCCGCGAGGGCCTGCGAGCGGCGCACAACTGGGAGGAGTTCCGGGGTGGTCGGTTCCGCAAGGAGCTTCCCTCGCACAACCTCGCCGACGTGCTGGCCGACCGGTACGGCGTCGACACCCGACCGCCGGCTCCGGTCCGTACGGAGTCGCAGCCGGTGTCCCTGACGGCACCATCGGCCAGCCAGCCGCTACCGCCCGACCACCAGCAGTTCGAGGGTGCACGCAAAGCCGACGGTGCCGGGAAGCCCAGGGGCATCCTGAAGGCCGGCAGCAGCGGGAAGGCCGGCGGCGGCCCGAAGGCCAGCGACAGCGGGAACGCCGGTGGCGCGGGGCAGCGCCGGAGGGTGCACTGGGCCTTACCGGAGGATTCCAGCACGCCTGCCGGCCCGCCTGCCGGCTCCTCCACCCCAGGGCCGGGGGGTAGCGACCTGGCCGGTGCGACGCCTGCCGACCGCAGTGGGTGGACCGAGGTCGGTCCGCCCCGGGTGGCGAGCGAGGTGCTGACCAGGCACCCCTATCTGCGATCGAGCGGCACGGACCCCACCCACCCGCGGACCGACTGCGTCTTCGCGTCAATCGTGACGGACCTGCGGATACGCACGGGAGGCCAGGGTTCCTTCGTCGTCCCGGAGTCGGTGGCGACCGAGGTGGACGTGCTGTCCTGGTACGCCGGGCATCCGCTGCGGGACGTCCCGGGCTTCGACGCGGTCACCGAGGCGATGCGCAACGCGGTGGACGGCGCCGCCGGCATCGTCATCGTCAACGCCGCCGACGGCGAGGTGGCGCACGCGTTCAACGTGTTCCGCGACGACGACGGCGAGGCCACCTACTGGGACGACCAGACCGGCCAGCCCGCGACGGCACCCCCGGATCCGTCCCGGATCCGGTTCGTGGCCACCACCGAGGGCGTACCCGATCCGGCCGCACCGCCGGTCTCGCCTTCAGCGGCGGACGCCCACGCGGACCTGGCCGGGGCGTCGACCGAAGAGGCGTCCGACGCGCCGGCCCAGTGGCCGGACGACGGGTTCGTCAACAATCCCGACGAGTTCCGGGCCGTCGAGGACGACCTGCGCCACCGCCTCGACGTGGGTGACGATCCCCTCCCGTACCGCACTCGTGGCGCGCTGTCCCGCCTCGCGCCCGGCGCGGACGCCGCGCTGACCCTGACCCTCGGCCTCGACCCCGCGGATCCGGCGCGTGCGTCGGTCGACGGCGTCGCCGTGGCGGCGCGGCTGCGTCGACCGGGGAACGTCACGATCGCGCCCGACGGCAGCACCGTCACGATGCGGATCACCGACGACTCCACGGACACCTGGACGGACCTGCGGGAGCTGGTCCGCCACCTGCGCTCCGCCGGCGTACGACAGGTGCACGGCGGCATCGAGGCGGCTCTCGACCCCGCCGGCGACACGCAGGGCCTGGCCACGCTCGTCGACGGGTACGCGGCCGAGTGGGGCGTGCTGCTGGCGGCGACAGCCGATCCGCACACGGCGCCCGGTGCCCTTCTGCTCACGCCGGACGCGATCACCGCGCGGATGCCCGCCGCGCGGCTGGACCTCGGCACCATCCAGGCGCAACTCGCCCTGCTGGTGGCGGTGCGGGCCGTGGACCGCACCTCGATCGTGGCACCGCCGGGCCCCGGCGCAGTCGCCCGCCAATCCGCCGCACGGGCCCTGATCGACCAGGTCGGGGCCGGGCCGGCCCACCGACGTGACCTGGCCCGGCTGTTCCACCTCGGCGGCCGGGTCAGCCGGGACGACGAGACGCGGTCGGAGTCGGCGACCGTACCCCTGAAGGGGTCTGCGGCCCTGACCGGCGACGGCCTGCGTCGACTGTTCGGCGAGGTCGTCGCCGCGGGCCGCGTCGTCGACCCGGCCGGTCGGGTGACGGTGGCGGACTGTCTCGCGGTGGTGCGGGCGCTGGTGTCGCGGCTGTTCCCGGGTGGCCCGCTGGCGCATGCGGTCCGGGTGCCCCGGACGAGGGACGACTCGGATCTCGGTCGGCCGGCGGAGGCGTGGCTGGGGGATCGGCGGGACTGGGAGCGGTTCGACGGCTGGGACGCGCTGACGGCGCGGCTGGGCGCCGATGACCTCGGCCGGCGTTCGGTGGCCGTGGTGTTGGTGGAGCGGACGCGGTCGGGGTTCGGGCACGTGTACGCCGCGTATCACACGGCGGACGAGGGGGTGCTGTGGCTGAACCTGACCGATCCGGGTGCGGTGCCACGGGTGGGCGTGCCGCAGGAGACACCGGGAGAGTACGACGCGGACATCCACGCCCGTGCGCTGGTGATCGGTCCGGACGGGGTGGTCCGCGGCGGCGGCACGTCCCGGCCGCCGCTGGCCGAGGCCCTGGTGGATCCGGTCGCCAGCAGGGGGTATCGCGGCGGTGGGTTGGAGGGTGAACGCACCATGCCGATGGACCTCCACGCCGACGACTCGGAGCAGGCGTCATCGGACGGCATTCTCGCCCGTGCCCGCGACGGCAGCTTCCACATCGAGGTGGAGCACAAGGAGCTGCGCTACGCGGCCGAGGAGGCCGAGGACGGCGAGCCCCGCGGCTACCTGCTCCCCGGCGACCCGGCCAGCGGCGACCCGGTGTGGGTCGCCATGCCCGAGTTGGTCACCGGGATCATCAGCAACCTGCCCGGCGAGCAGGGCCGGATCGAGGACACCGAGGACTTCTGGCGGCAGCTTCAGGAGTTGGAGGACCGGTTCGAGGCGGTCCAGGGGGCACCGGGCCTGCCCACTGTCGCCCTGCCCGCGACTCTCGCCTCCGCCGAGGTGGCGGCCGCGCCGTTGGCCAGCGGGACGATCGGCCCGCCGCCGCGCGGCGACGACGGTGGTTGGCACTGGCACATCTCGATCGGTACGCCGGTCGAGGGCCTGAGGCGGTTCCTGGCGCACGTCGCGCAGCGCACCTGGCGCGACAGTTCCGTCACCTTCGAGTCAGCCCCGCTCGGCCTGCTCGCCTACCGCTCCAAGGAGAACCAACAGGACGGGATCGACTTCGGCGAACGCGAGGCAGCGCACTTCCTGCGGCACTTCGCCGAGGCGGGCCGGGTGCCCAGCGCTCGGGTGCTCGACGTGGTGAAGGGTGTGCTCGCGCTGGCGTACGCGCACACGGCCGGGGCCGCCGAATACCTGCTCGCCCCGATGAGCCTGACCAAGGCACACGTCGCCGCCCTGTCCCGGCCCGCGTTGGGCCTGTACGTCCGACAGTTGCCCTGGTGGGCGCGGCTCTACCTGAGCGATCAGGCGGACGTGATCCACAACCGCTTCGCGCGGTTCTACCTCGACCACAACAACGGCTACCTGGACGAGCTCGGAGCCGTGGCCGGCGCGGGGGTCGGTGTGCGGCTGTCGAGCCGTCAACAGCCCTGGACCGCGTCCCGCGCCGCACCACTGATGTCGCCGATGATGTACCTGCTCTCGGCGCTGCACGGGAACCTGGTCAACCAGCAGCACGTGTTCCCCGGGATGACGACGCACGACCAGCTCGACACGGCGGACGGCAGCCTTTCGGTCGAGCTCGCAGTGGTGGAGGTGCGGTCGTACGGGGCCCGCCGGGGCACTGTCGCGCAGGCCCGCGTGTGGTACCAGGAGCTCGCCACGCTGGCTCGCGACCTGTACCTGGAGGTGAAGGACCTGCCACCGCTGCGGGACGTACCGCTGCCGGAGGCCGGACCGACCACCACCGCGCAGGCGCGTCCGGTCACGGCACCGCTGTTCGAAGCCGTCAGCCGAGCCCTCGCCGACGACCTGCCGGGCGCGCTCGACGCGCTTGAGCCGGCCCGCCGACACCTGACGGTCAGACAGCGGGCCCAGTGGGCCAGGCAGCTGACGTCGCTGCACCACACGCGGGTCGTGGCGGACGGCCCGGAAGCCGGAAGTCCGTTGCTGGGTCTCGCGGCCGAGATCGCGATGCCGCTGCTCAGCCTCTGGCTGGCCGCGCCCACCTGGGCAATCGCGACGCGGGAGTGGCAACCACTCAACGACATCCTCGCCGTCGACGGCGGCCGGCAGTTGGTGCCCTTCCTCCAGGAGAACCTCCTGCCGGACGAGTTCGACGACCCGCCCTGGCAGACGGTCGGCGGTGGCGGCGAGGCCGCGCGTCAGGCCGCCGCCGCAGTCATCGACCTCGCCAGCGCGGGCGTCGGGAACGAGGCGCTGGGGCTGCTCGCCGCCGACGGTGCCGAGGCCCGCCGGGAAGCGCTGCGCGACCTGGTGGCCAAGGCGGGCCCGGAGGAGTACGACCGGCTGCGTCCGCTGCTCGAGGTGGCCGCCCCGCCCGGGGCCGACGTCGCGATGGTGACGGCGCTCGGTCACGCCGCCAGAAACGACGTCGACGCGGCAGCGCTGATCATTCAGCGGACACTGCACCAACTCGACTCCCCGTCCCGGACCTACTGGACCCGTCGGCTCGGCCAGCTGGCTGAGCGCGGCACCTTCGGTTTCCCCGAGGTGGACCGGCTGATCCTGCTCATCGCCGACGCGCCGGAGACACAGTGAACGACTCGGGGCCGCATCTCGTTTGAACAGGCACGCCCGGCACACCGTCGGGCGTGGACGGAGGCGAGCACGTGGCACGGGTCGGGAACGAAGAGCGGCGATACCGGATGGTCTGGGCCGCGGGGGAACGCAGCGTCACCGCCGACGACCCGGCGGCGCTGCTGGCCGACCTGATCCCGGGATACCAGGCCGTGCCGGAGGGGAGGCGTCGGGCGGTCCGGACGGAGCACGCCGAGCTGTCCCTGCGGCGGATCCAGCGACGGGTGCTCGACGCCTACGACTCCTTCGACTGCGATTCGGAGGAGATGCAGGTCCTGCTCAACGACCGCGCCAACCGTCGGGTCCCGCAGCGGTGGTCGGCCCCGGTGCCGCTGGTGCTGATCGACGCGCACTTCGCCGAGGCCGGCGCGGAGCGCCCCCGCGAGGCGGGTGGGCGGATCATCTGGCTGGAGACCGAGGACGAGGAGTCCTACGTACGTTCCCTGGCCGTGGCCGGTGAGATCTTCCTGGTGATCCGGCAGGACGCCGTCGGCGTGGCAGCGGGTGGGCGCAGCGGCCCGGCCGTCGGGGCGGCGGTCGGATGACAGTGCCGGAGGTGCCGCGACCACGCACCGCGCGGCCGGGAGTCATCCCGAGACGGCGGATGATCGTGGGCCGTACGGCGCAGTTGGACGCCCTCGACGCGGCCCGTGCGGCCGCCGCGACCGGTGGCCGCTTCGCACTGGTCCGAGGTCCGGCGGGCAGTGGCCGCACGTCGCTGCTGGACGCGGCCGCGGGTGCCTGGCGTACCGCCGGGGTGGTGGTGCTCCGGGTGGCACCTGCCGCACCGGGCGACACCGCAGCCGGCTTCGCGGCGCTGCTGAACGCCGTTCGGGACAAGTACGAGCTACTGGCCGACCCGCCGCTGGCCGGCCCGCTGAGCGCGCTCGGTGCGCTCTGCGACGAGCCAGCCGGCGCGCACGCCGGGCGTGGCATCGCGTTGGCCCAACAGGCCGCCGCCGCGTTCGCCCTGATCGGCCGGCGGGCGCCGACGGTGCTGATCGCCGACGACGCCGGCCCGGCGCTGGCCCCGGCACTGGCCGCCGCGGTCCGCGCCGGTTGCCTCGTCGTGGCCGCCGGCACGCCCGGCGACGGCCGACTCGGCACGCTCGCCGACGTCGTGGTGGACCTGCCGCCGTTGAGCGCCGACGCCGTGCGCGGGATGCTCGCGCGCCGGTACGCGGTGCCGCTCGACGACGCGGTGCCCTCGGCCCTGTCCACCGCGCTCGGTCCGCTGGCCGGGCACCCCGGCACGGTGCTGGAGATCGCACACGAGTTGACCCGGGCCGGGCGGCTCGCCGTCGTGCGGGGGCACCTGTGCCTGCTGGACCCACACGCTCCGATCGCGCTGCCGACGGACCACAGCCTGCTCGCCGCGCTGCGGGCGCGCGGCCCGGTCGCCGTCCGGCTGGCCACCATGGCCGCCGTCACCCGGTTCGGCATCGACGACCTGCCGCTGTTCGCCGACGCCACGCGCGGCCGGCTGTCCGACTACGGCTGGATGATCGACGAGCTGATCGACGACGGGCTGCTCGTCGCCGGGCCGCAGGGCGAGATCGTCCCGCAGAGCCCGGCGCTCACCGCCCGCCTGATCACCGACGCCGGCCCGGACGCCGTGGCCCGCCTGCACCGCGCCTGTGCCGCCGCGATGTTCCGTCGGGCCGCGTCCGGCCGGCCGGCGGACGGGGCGGCCCTGGCCGACCAGGTCACCTCGGCGGGCATCGCCCTGCCGGTCGACAGGCGTACGGCGGTGACCCTCGCCGCCACGGCCGACGAGAACACCGACAGCGCGCCGGACCGGGCGGCGCACTGGCTGCGCGCCGCGCTCTGGCACTCCGGCGGCGGGCGGGCCGGCGATGACATCCTCGCCCGGCTGCTGCGGCTGCTGGTGCGCACCGGCCAGGTCGCCCGCCTCGGCGAGGTGGTGGACACGGCGATCCATCGAGGCCACGGCGCGTCGTCCCGGCACGCCGCGGACCTCGTGGCCGCCGCCGCACTCGTCGCAGTGCACACCGGAGAGCCGGTGCCCGCCACCGTCCGGTCCGCTCTGCGGGGAGCACCGGCGGCCCCGGCGACAGTGGTCTTCGCCGACTGGTGGCGCACCGGCGTACCGCCCGCGCCGTCGATGCCGCCGGCAGCCCACGCGGACACCGGATCGCTGCTGCACCCGACGGAACTCGGCGTCCTGGCCGACGCCGTCGGCCACGGCCTGGCCGATGCCGGCCCGGCGACCGAGGAGCTGCTGCTGGCCGGCGAGACGGGGGACCTGGCCGCACTCCTGGAGCTGGTCCTGGGTCCGCACCGCTATGGCGTGCCGAAGGACGGGCTCCTGTCGGCGTACCACCGGCTGCACACCTGCCAGGCCGACGGCGACCTCTCCGGCGTGCTCTCAGCCGCCCGTGAGCTGGACCTGACCGGCGCCGAGGCGCCCCTGCCGCGCTGTCTCGCCCGGCTCTGGGCGGCCGAGGCGCTCGGCCTGCTGGGTCGCGCCACGGAGGCGCCCTCCTGGCTGCGCTCGGTCCCGGACGACCCGCCGTACGCGGCACTTCGCTGGTGGGCCGGGAACGGGCCGGCCGGGGAGGCCCAGACGGCGCAGGAGGCGGGCCGGCGGTTGGGTGACGGGCGGCGGGCGTACGAGAGCCACCTGCACCACGGCAGTCGCATCGGCGTCGAGCACCTCCTGGTACGCGCGGCGGGCCTCGCGGCACGGTTCGGTCTCGGCGAGCAGATGGCCTGGTTGACGGCGGTGGTCGACGCCGACGCGGCCGAGCCTCGGCGTCGGCTCAGCAGTCAGACGACGCTGCTGATCCAGGCGCTGTGCCGGGGTGACGAGAACGCCGCAGTACGCGGTGTCGACCTCGTCCGTGCGGGTGGGAACCGCCTCGCCCTCGCGTACGCCTGTCTGGCGCTCGGCCGGGTCGCCGAGGACCCTCGGCCGTGGCTCGTCGAGGCACAGGCGGTGGCGAAGACGATGACCTCAGGTTGGCTGCGGTCCGCCGTCGCCGCCGTGATGCGGGAGCGTGACGTTCGCCAGCCCCGCACCCGTACGCCCCGGACGGGGTTCAGCCCGGTGGAGGCGCGCATCATCGAGTTGATCGGTCACGGACGGACCAATCGGCAGATCGCGGCGCAGGTGCGGATCAGCGAGAAGACCGTCGAGAACCACCTGACCCGGCTCTTCGCGCGTACCGGCTGCCGCTCGCGTGTCGAACTGGCCGCGGTGAGCCTCACCACGGACATCCTCGGCCCGGCGTCGTGAGCGTCGCGGTGAACCTCCCGCTCGACCTCGACGGGCCCATCCTGACCGTGCTCACCGGTCCCGCCGGCATCGGTCGCACCCATGCGCTGCGCACGGTGCGCGACGCCGCCGCGCAGGCCGGCAGACCCGTACTCGACCTGCGGTTGGCGCCGGAGTGTCGGCACGACGCGGGGTACCTCGCCGGGCGGATCCTCGCCGCGCTCACCCCGACCCCCACCCGGCTGGCCGCCGGTCGTGGCCACGCCCTCACCGGCGAGCCACCATCGCACGCCCTCTCCCGCGTCCTGCGGCGACACCCCGGTCTGGTGCTCCTCGTCGACGACGCCCAGTGGGCCGACGCGGAATCCGTCGAGGCCCTGCGGAGCGTGTTGCACGAGGTCTACCCGGTGCCCGTACGGTGCGTCGCCACAGTGCGTGCCGACTCCGTCGGTGCCGACCCGGACCAGGTGGCCGCCTTCGACCGCCTGTGCCAGAGCGGGCTCGTGCGGATCGAGCGGCTGCGGCCGCTGTCCCGTGCCGACGTCGACGCGCTCGCCCGCCAGGCGTTGCAGGCGACACCACACGACTCCCTCTCGACGCGGCTACGCCGACTCAGCCGGGGGGTGCCCGCCGCGGTGCTGGCCGTCGTCGAGGGTTACCGCGCCTCGGCGGCCCTCCGGATCGTCGAACGCCGCGCCTACCTGACCGACGCGACAGGCGCACCCCGGATCCCCGCGGAGCACGACCTCACCCGGCCGGTACGCCAGCTGGGTCCGGCCACCCACACTGTCGCCCGCGCCCTGGCAGTGCTCGAACCGTTGGGCGCGGCCGTCCCCGAGCTGATCGGGCAGGCGCTCGACACCACACCGGAGCAGGCACGCCAGCACCTGGATGCCCTTCGCGCGGAGGGTTCCGTGCGGGAGGATCGGCGCGGCTGGCGGATCCGGGTGCCCGCGTTGGCACTGGCCCTGCGCGCGGGTCTCGGCCCCTACGAACGGCGTCGGCTCGCGCAGGTGGCCGTCGAGGCGCTCTGGTCGGGCACCGCCCGTTGTGCGGATCCGGCGTACCTGCCGGATCAGCTCGCCGCCGCCGGTGGCCTGGTCGACGCCGAGCGGGCGGCGGCACTGCTGCGCCGGCACGCGGACGACGCGGCGGTACGCGCGCCAGTCGCGGCGGCCCGCTGGTGGGCCGGTGCGGCCGACCTCAGCGGCGATCCCGCGGACCGCGCCGAGGCCATGCTGGCCCGAGCCGTCGCCGAGTTCGGCATCGGCCGGTACGCCGTCGCCCAGGCGCAGGTGCGTCACCTGCTCGGCGAGTACGCCGGCCTCCTGCCCGACGCCGCCCGGCAGGAGGCCGAACTGCTCGCCCTCGCCAGCGCGCGTGGCGCGCGTGCGGCCCCTGACGTGCACGCCGTCGCGGCCGGCGAACCGTGGCTGCCCGACGGTCCGGTGCCGACCCGGACGACCCGGGCCGCGGCGCTCTGCTTCCTGGACCGCTGGGCCGAGGCCGCGAGCCTGCTGCCGGCCGACTCGACCCACTCCGACAGTGAGCTGCTGATCGGCATGCCGACCACCGCCGACACCGGCGGCGGCCCACTGGCCGATGCTCCGGCCGGCGACGGCTCGGCCGGCGGCGTCCCGGTGGCCGGCGCTTTGGCCGGCGGCGTCCCGGTGGCCGGCGCTTCGGCCGGTGACGGCTCGGGCCTCGGCGGGTCGGTTCGGGGCGCTGCCCGCCGACGTTTCGCGGACACCGTCGCGCGGGTCAGCCTGGCGGCGGTCGTCGGTGCGCTGGACCGGGCGGACAGTGCGCTGACACAGGCCGGTCTGACGGTGGCCGACCTGCCGGCGCCCGAGCGGTGCCTGGTGCACTGGCGCGCGGGCCGGTGGGATGCCGCGAGCGACGCCGCGCTGCTCGCCATCGCAGCCGATCTCCCCGTGACCCGCCCGGTGGCGCACAGCACCGTGCACCGGGCGGCGGCCGAGATACTGCTCGCCCGTGGCTGGCCGGTGCGGGCCCGGACGCTGCTCGACGCCGCCCGCGCCGACGCCGCCCCGCTGCCGTACCTGCTGGCACCCGTGGCGGCCGAGGCGCAGTGGATCCTCGGCGACCCGCCGGCCGCCGAACGCGTCGTCGGCGACGCCCTGGCCGCCGCCACCCGGCACGGGCTTGTCGTCGGCCTGGACGAACTCTGGCTGCTGGCCGCGGAGTTCGCGATCGAACGCGGCGACGGCGGGGCCGCCCGCACGGCCGCCGAGTCCGCCCTGGCGACGGCGGACCAGACCACCGCCATCGGCGCCCTGCGGGTCGCCACCGCCCAACTCATCGTTCGACCGGACCGGGTGCGGGCCGGTGACCTGGTGGCACTGGCCCGGATCGTCGGTCAGCCCCACGAGGTGGCCAGGGCGATCGAGCGGGTGGTCCGCTGGACCGGTCGGAGCGTCGAGTTGTTGGGTGAGGCGTACGAGATCCTCGGCGACCTGGGCGCGATCCTGCACCGGTCCCGGGTCCGCCAGGCGATGCGCGACCATGGCATCACGGTGCCGGGACGGGCGCAGACCCTCGCCGAGGGCGAACGGTTGCTCGCCGCCCTGGTCGCGGAAGGGCTGTCGAACCGACAGTTGGCCGCCGCCACGCAGAACAGCGCGAAGAGCATCGAGGGGCGGCTCACCCGACTGTTCCACCGCACCGGCTACCGGTCCCGGGTGGAGTTGGCCACTGCCGTGCTGCTCGGTGACTACCGCATCGGCTGAGGACGCCACAGCTCCGGTGCGGGCCGACGCCCGAGGAGGTCCGGCAGAGCCAGGTCGACTCGTTTCGCCCGCTGCCGCCAGCGCCCGCCGTCGGTGTGCGGCACCTGCTCCACCCGGGTGTCGTCGTAGGAGCCCGACGGCAACAGCAGCGTCACACCGTCGGCCACCACCTCGGGCAGGCGCGACCGGACCGAGGTGTGGGGGGCGAGCGCGGCGGCGCTGGCTCGCGCGTCGATCGCCCGGCCCGCCGCCACCCGAAGACGTACCAACAGGTGTCCGTCACGCACCGGCGGTCGGCCCTGGTGCAGCGGCAGGAAGTCGTCAGTCGGCTCGTCACCGGCGGCCGGGATCAGCGCCCAGACGCCGGCCCCCCGCCCGCCTCCGGGCCAGCGCACCACATCGTCCGGGAGACCGTCCATGCCGTGTCGGGCTCCGGTGCAGCGCAGCACGACGTCATGGCCGGGCAGCTCGGTCTCCTCCTGTGGCCGCCCGGTGTCGTCGATGTCGTAGCCCGCCTGTAGCCGCGCCTGGTCGAGCCAGCCCGCCGGCAGCAGGAACCTGCCCGCCGCCCCGGCGGCACCGTGGACCAGGGCCGCCGGTAGGTCACCGACCCGGTCCAGGTCCACCAGGCCGCCGGCCTCGACCCGCAGGCACAGCAGATGCTGGTACGGGTGGGCACGGGCGACCCGCTCGCCGTCGAGGTCGCCGACGAGGAACAGGTCGGCCGACGGCACACCCTCGACCGCGACCCGCTGCGGCGACCACGGGCTGGCCAGCCAGACCCGCACGGGTTCGGCGTTCACCTCGGGCCGGTCCGGCAACCACCGCAGACCGTGTGGTCGGCCGCCGGGTGCGGGAACGGTCAGCGCGGGGCGCGGGCTCGGTGCCGGCAACACCCGCTCGGGCGACGGCGCCGCTGCCGCCTGCTCAACGGGCGACAACCCGTCTGGCGGCGAGGCGGGCGACGGCCCCGGCGCGGGCGTCGACGCCTCGCCAGTGCCCCGCCGACGTGGGATCAGCCAACCATCGTCGTTGCGCCACCGACCGGTCTCGGCCCGCAGATCCGGATCGGCGGCCCGCAACCAGCGCGCCGGGCGTCGCTGCTCGTCGACGGCCCGGGCCAGGCCGTCGCGGACCACGACGACGGCGCCGGGGGCCAGTGACCAGATCTCGACGCCGAGGTCCGCCTCCAGAACGCCCAGGTGCTCCCGTAGGCCCTCGGTCCACTCGTCGGCCACCGGGGTCAGCAGTTGGAGGTCGGCGCCCTGCCATCCGGCGTTCGTCAACAGTGCCCGCAACTCGACGGCGCTCACCGCGAGGTGGCTGCCATCGGAGTGGCGCAGAGCGAGACGCCCTCCGTCGAGAATGGTCAGGTCGACGAGTGTCATGCCCGGCTCGGCCGACAGGTCGGCGTACCGTTCGAGGAACGGGACCTCCGACGGCCGTTCCGAGCTGATCAGCGCCACCCCGCCGGCGGCACCGACAGTGGGTCCGCCGGCGGGCATGAGCCGCCCGTCGCGATCGGCCGCGAAGCGGGACGCGCCCGGCGCGTGCGGGGGGCGGTATTCCCGCCAGCGGGCGACCGCGCCGGAGCGGTCCCGGGCGGCCAGGTCCAGGCAGCCGCGCAGCAGCACCGCCTCGCCGCCGATCTCGGGGGTCCACACCGTCGCGCCGGTCGCCTCGGCCAGAGCCGTCACCTCGGCGTCGAGGCGCGCGCACTGTGCGGGGTCGTCCGGCCAGCGTAACCACAGGCGCAGGTCACCGCCGTACAGGAACGTCGCGGAGAGGGCCGCTGCCACATCCTGCCCGGAATATCGGCCCGGCCTCTCCCCGGCGGCGTCCTGCCGGTACGTCGAGAGCCGGAACTGGCCGGCGCGGGTCGCGAGGGCCACCGTCACCAGGTCCGGATGACCGACGCCGAGCCGGGCGGCCGCGGCCCGGCGTACGGCGAAGTCCTCGCGGTTGGCGAACTCCAGGCCGCCCGCCAGCGGCAGCGTCGCCAGCCCGCTCCTCGGCAGCACCAGGCCATCGGCCAGGTCGAACCACCCGGGCCGGGTGGTCTGGAGTGCGGTGGGCTGCACCAGGACCCAGTCGACCACCGCCCCGCTGACCCGGTCGACAGGGACCGCCTCGGCCGGGCCGGCGTGGCCCGGGCCGGTCCGGCGTCGCACTGTCGCCCCGCTGGGCGCGACC
This sequence comes from Micromonospora sp. NPDC049230, assembly GCF_040647875.1. NCBI lineage: Bacteria > Bacillati > Actinomycetota > Actinomycetes > Micromonosporales > Micromonosporaceae > Micromonospora > Micromonospora sp. NPDC049230. Next base: position 54,328 of record NZ_JBEZCZ010000022.1, on the reverse strand, counting down.
AGAACGTCGCAGCCCAGCGCGGTGGCGACCTGCCCGAACAGGGCCGCGTCACGGGCACCGTCGTCGACGAGGACGCGAAGGTCCCGCCCCGCGACTCCGAGCGCCCGCGCGCAGCCGGCGACGTCCTCCGCGGTCAGCGCCGTGGCGTCATCCGCTGGCCGGGCCAACCCGCCGTCCTCGGTGCGGACCAGCACGAGGTCGCACAGGCCGTCGACGGGTAGCGGCAGGTCCACCGGGGGAGCCTGCCCCGGGCCTGCACCGAGCGTGCGCTGTCGGCTGGGTCGCAACGTAGTCCTCGCTCTGTGTCCCGCCTCGGGCCGGCACCGGCCGCGAGGCGTCCATTCTGGGCGTACGCCAGCCGCTGGGCCAGTTCACCGTCCGGTCTGCGCCGCGACGGGTGGACCCAGCCGCACCGACCACCGTGCCGCGGGTCCTGCGCCGACGACGATCGGCACGGTTCGTTGGGGGCTGTGCGACAACGCGCGCAAGGGAGCCAACCGCGCCACGGCAGCGGGGCCCGCGCACACCACCACCCGTACCCTCGTCGACGGTTCCTCGGTTGCCACATCGGCAACGGCGTCGACCCGGCGGCAACCCTCGGGTGTCGCGTCGCCGAGCACGTCGCCGACCACCACCACGTCCGTGTCGGCGTCGAACTGGTGCACCAGGGCCAGCGCGTGCCGGCGAGAGGCGGCCAGGTCACCTCCGATGGTGAGCACGTCGGGCGCCACCGTCAGGTCGATCCACAGTCGACGCCCATCCCGGTCGCCGAGCACGAGAGGCGCGCTCGACGGCGGCGGCCGCTGCCCGTCGGTCAGCCACCCGTAGGGGGATCCCCAGCGCGCCGGGCGTGCGCCGACGAGCCGCACTGTCGCCCGGTCCGGTCCGCAGGTCAGATCCGTGACCAGGGTGGCGAACGGGTTGGGACGGGCCAGCGGAAGAAGGCCGGCCGCCCGGACGTCGGGCACCGCCCGGGCCGGGGTGCGATCCGCGGCTCGCGGCGACGAGACCGCCACCGGCGGCTGGGCGGGTGTCTCGATCGTGACTGCCGCGGGTGGTTGGGCGGGTGGCTTGGCCGCGACCGCCACGAGCGGCCGTGTGGGCGGCTCGGTCGCGACCGGGGGTGGCGGCACGAGGGTTGGTGTCGCGGACGCCGGGGGAGGTGGTTGCTCCGCTGGTGGCGCGGTCACCGGTGCGGGTCTGGGATCCGGGGGAGCCGTCGCCGGGACGGGCCGGACCGGGCTGCTGTCCGCCGCGCCGCCACGGGCGGGTCGTCGCCGTGCGCGGAGCGCCACCTGTGCCCAGAGCAGGAGGAGCACGGCGAGCGCGATCAACGCCACCCGCAGCCCGGTCGGGGACCACAGGGCGGACAGGCGCGGCAGCGTGACAGTGGACGGTGCCGGCGGGCCGACGGATGCCGTGGACGCGGTCGACGGTGGGGACTGTGACACCGCTGTCGGTGCTGGCGTCGGTGCCGGCAGCGCGCCGGTCTGGACGCCGGGGCCCGACGCGTCCCGGGGCAGGACGAGGATCCAGCCGGGCTCCAGGGTGGTCGCGTCGGTCAGCCGACGGCCGTCGGGTTGGAGTCGCCCCTCGTTGAGGGCGAAGATCTCCCGGGACCGGTTGCCGTTGCCCAGCGTCTTCGCCGCGATCGCGAAGAGATACTCCCGTTGGCCGTCGACCGGAGGTCCGACGACGTAGTACTTGCCGGTCTCGCCCGGAGCGCGCGCCGTCGAGGTGGGTGCGGCGTCGGCCACCGGAGCGATCATCTGTGTGCTGACGCCCAGCATGAGCAGGCAGAGACCGAGCACCGCGAGCCGTCGTCTCATCGTGGCATCGTCCTTCGCCGGGGTCGTCGGGCGCTGCGGCGATCCAAGGATCGTCGGAGGAATGGTGAACCGGGGCGTGCCACCCGTCGTTCTCAGGATGTTCTTCCGAGATCGGAGGCGTTATGAGGGGAATTACACCGTATCCGCAGGGCCAGGGCAATATCGCCGACGTGTGCCGCGACGCGGCGGCCGGCATCAGTACACAACTCGACCGGCTGCGCGCCCACCTGGCGAGCCTCGACCCGGCACGTCTGCGGATGTCCGCCTCCCGTCGCGACGCGCTGCTGACCGGGTACGACATCTACGCGCGGATGCTCGACGACGCGCTCCAGGACATCGCCGGTGACCTCCAGGCGGAGACAGACCTCCGGCCGGCCGATCTGGCGCTCGCCGCGGGTGGGTCCCGATGAGCGGCGCCGAGGGGGCACCGGTCCCCGACGGCGCGGGTGACCCGGCCGACCCCGGGCCGGCCATCAACGCGCTGGCCACCGACGTCGCCCGGCGGCTCGCCACGCTGCGCGAGCAGTTGGAGCCGACGCGGGGGCGGTGGGCCGACAGCCACGACTACCTCGATCCGGCGGAGGAGTGGGCCATCGCGACCGACGGTCTGCTCGGCCCCACGGGCGTGCTGGGCATCATCAGCGACGCGGTGCGGATCACCCTGCCGGACCTTGTCGGCGCCAGGTGGTCCGAGCGCACGTCCGGCTCCTGCGCCGGGCACGGGGGATCGACAGCGGGTGGTGGCTGATGTCCGCTGCCGCCGTCCCCCGCGGGGAGTGACCGCTCATGGCCACGTCCACCTGCGTCGACGCGACAATGCGGACAAGTGTCTGCATGCTCGTGCTCGGTCTGCTGTCCGAGCTGGAGAGACACGACGTCGCCACCCACCTGGACAGTTGCGCGAGCTGTCGGGCCGAGCGGGAGGAGATCGGCCACACCGTCGACACTCTCGGCCTGCTCAGCGCGACACACGTACGACGCTTGATCGCCGATTTCGGGGCGGGCCCGGCCGAGCCGGACCGTACCCCGCCTGGGGATCGTCTTTTCGGCGCACCCGGCGCCCCGCCGGCGCGGGACTTGCCCGCCCGCACCGAGGCCCCGGTCGGGATCGTGCGCGAGACCCGCGCGGTGTCCCGTCTCGGCGTCCCCGACGACGTCCGTCCGGTCACCCAGGCCCGCCCGGCGACGGTGTCCGACCGGCACCGCGCCGGACCCGGTGAGGGTTTCCTGCCCCCCCGACCCGCGACGGGCCCGTTGTCCCGCGGCCCGCACTCGCACCGCCGCCCCAGGTCACGTCGTCGTCGCCTCGGTGGCGTGGTGGGCGTGAGCGGTCTGCTCGCCGTCGCGCTCAGTACGACGCTGCTCGTCGAGCCCTGGCACGCGACTGACTCGCCCGGCCCTGTCGTGGCGGTGGCGACCACCGACGACGGTGCCAGCGGCGTGGAGTTCTCCGCGGTTCTCTACGACGACGACGGTCAGGTCAACCTGCGGGTGTCGACCGATGGTCTGGCACCGGACGCGTCGTACCAGCTCTGGGCGCTCACCACGGCGGGCGAGGAGTTGTTGCTCGGTCGGCTGAACGGCACACCGGGCCGCGGCGGCTACGCCGGTGACGTCGCGGTGTCGGTGGACGACCTGAGTCAGCTCAGCGTCCGTCACGTCGACGGCGGGGTCCTGGTGACGGCCGAGGTGATCAAGGGATCGCCGCGACCGGACGGGGGACCGGATCCGACGTGAGTCGAGCCGACGCGCGACCCGTCCCATCGCGACCGTACCGGGTCGCGCCGTCCGTCGCGATGTTTCGGCAGGTCAGCGTACCCAATGGGGTTCCGACGCCGAGCCGGCCCGCGAGGGTCTGCCAAGATTCCTCGGGAAAACCCCCACGAACACTGAACGCGGGTACCGATGCACTCGTTATCGCTGCCATGAACCAGGCCGCGGGGAACATGCTCTCGGGTGCGTCGTCGCCAGAGCCGACCTACGACGACGCGTTGCGGCTCGCCTATGAGACACATGGGCCGATTCTGCTCAACTACCTGCTGCGCCTGACGATGGGTAATCGTGGCCTCGCCGAGGACATCGTCCAGGAGACGCTGGTGCGTGCCTGGCACCATCCGGAGGCGCGGACGACCGACGGTCAGTGGAGCCGGGGCTGGCTGTTCACCGTCGCCCGACGCATCGCCATCGACCACCTGCGGGCGGCCCGGGGCAGGCCGTCCGAACAGCTTGACGAACGCATCGAGGAGCGGCACGCCGTCGTGGACGACATCGACCGCCTGCTCAACGGCCGCGAGGTGCGCGACGCCGTGGCCAGGTTGCCGGAGCGGCTGCGCAGCGCGCTGATCGAGATCTACTTCCAGGAACACACTGTCGCCGAGGCCGCGCGCAACCTCTCGATCCCCGAGGGGACCGTCAAGTCACGGACCTTCTACGCGCTGCGGGCGCTGCGCGAGGACCTCGCCGGGCGGGGGTTCAGCATCTGAGTGGCCGCCGGCAGAAGTTCCGAAGTTGGCCCGCCCAACCGTGAACCAACCTGTCGCTCGGCTCGTTCACAGCGCGTACCCGTCGGAGAGGGAAGCAACAGTGACACTGAGATCGGTGATCGGACGCCTGGCCACCCCGCACACCTCGGGCCGGCGCGCATGGGGCTCACTGCGGACGACCCGTCAACGGATCGAGGCCGGGGTCGCCTTCACCGCGGCCGTCGTCTGCGTCGTGGCGGCCGGGCTCCAGGTCGGGCCGGCGTTGGCCGAGACCACAGTGGAGGGCGAGCCGGTCCCGGCCGACGTGCTGCCGGCAATCGTGGTCGGCGCCACCTCCTGCCCGACGCTGACCGGGCCGCGACTCGCCGCACAACTGATGGCCGCCTCGGGGTTCAAGGCGACGGCCGTGTCCGAGTCCGGCGAGGGCATCGCCGGGCTGGACTCCCGGGCCTGGCAGACGTGGGCGCCGTGGCAGCGGGCCCAGCGCGCCGACGTCCGGGCCAACGTGCTCGCGCTTGCGCACCGCACCTGCGAGGCGATCGGCCAGGTCCGGGCCGGCGGCGCCGGCGGCGACCTCTGGAAGGCGGCCGTCGCGGCCGACAAGGTCGGTCTGGACGCGGTGGTCGAGGCCAAGGGCGTGCCGACGTCCGCCCGGGAGCACGTCGACACTGTCGCCGGGTACGCCAACTGGTACGCCAAGCAGCCGCAGTTCTCGGGCGCGACGAAGCCGGCCCGGCCGTCCGCCACTCCGGCCGCGGACAAGGTGGGCATTCCCGAGGAGTACGTCGACGCGGTGGTCAGGGCCGGTCAGGTCTGCCCCTCGACAGTGTCCGCCGCCCGGATCGCCGCGCAGCTCAGATCGCTCTCCGCCTTCAACCCGAACCTGAAGGGCAGCGGCGGTGGTCAGGGCATCGCCCAGTTCACGCCGTCGCTGTGGGAGGAGTACAAGCCGTCCGACAGCGCGTCGGTCTGGGACCCGCAGGTGGCCATCCCCACCCTGGCCACCGCGATGTGCGACCTGCGCAACCAGCTCTCCGGAATGAATCTGCGCCAGCCGGGGGAGGAGACCGACCCCTACTCGCTGGCGCTCGCGGCGTACCAGTGGGGGGTCACCGCGGTGCGGGCCAAGGGCGGGGTGCCGCGCGGTGCCGCCGTTCCGCAGCTCGTCGACACTGTCGACCTCTACCTCAACGCGTACAACTCGGACAGCCGCCTGGCCAGCGCGTTCCCGTCACCGTCGGTGAACCGCCCGGCCCCGCCGCCACCGTCGTCCTCGGCACCGTCGTCGTCGCCACCGTCGCCCTCGCCCTCGGCCGTGTCCGCCCCCTCGCCGACGAAGCCGGCCGCGCCACCCACGCCCGCCACGACTCCGTCGCCAGTGCCCCCGCCGCCGGTCACGGCCCTGCCGGCGAAATGGGACCCGGCTGTCTCCTACCAGTTCACCAACGTCCTGAGCGGCCGGGTCATGGAGGTGCCGGGGAAGGACAACGTCACCGCCGGCGGGACGACCATCCAGCTCAATGACAACCTGCACCAGAAGGACCAGTACTGGCACATCGCCAAGGCCGCCGATCCGAGGTATGTCGTGATCACGAACGCGTTCAACAACAAGGCGCTCGGCATCCGCGGCGGCTCGATCAAGGACGCCGCCGAGTTGGTGCAGGTCGACCCGGCGTTCGACAACCCCAGCCAGCAGTGGTCGTTCATCGACGGCGGCACGTGGGTCACCCTCATCAACCGCAACTCCGGCAAGGCGGTCGACATCCTCGGTGACGACTGCTGCGGCAAGAACGGCACCCCGATCACCCAATGGGGTCGGCAGAGCTACGCCGTGGACCAGCGCTGGGTGCTCAGCAGATGACAGGGACGCGGGGCACGGATCCGCGCGGCGCGCGGGGCTGGGTGGGGGCGATCATCGCGGCGGTCGTGCTCGTCGCCGGCGCACCCGCCGCGCCGGCGCGGGCCGCTGTCGACGAGTACGTCCTCTACTACACCGTCACCTCGGCCTACCAGGGCAAGCCGGAGAACCTCGGCGACATCGCGGTCCGGCTGCTGGGCAACTCGTCGCGCTCCACCGAGATCTTCAACCTGAACACGGCACGACGGCAGCCGGACGGCGGCGCGCTCACCGACCCGAACACCCTCCATGCCGGCTGGTACCTGGTCGTGCCCTGGGACGCGGTCGGCGCGGGTCTCCAGCACGGCGTGTTGCCCAGCACCGCTCCCGCCGCCGCACCGGCCGCGAGCGCTCCGGGCGTCCCCCCGCAGGCGTCCACGCCGCAGGCACCGGGCGTTGTCGGCGTTCCCGCGGTTCCGGGCAGGCCGTCGGCTCCGGCGTCCCCCCTCGGTGGGACGCCGCCGATCCCCGGGCTGACACCGGGCCCGGCACAGCTACCGTCCGCGCCGCCACCGCCCGCACCGCCGGGCAAATGCGTCACGGCGACCGCCGCCAGCGCGCCGTCGAACTGGGCCACCGCGCGGCTGGCCGCCGACCTGGCCTGGCCGCACACCCGGGGCGTCGGGCAGCTCGTCGCGATAGTCGACTCCGGTGTGGATGGTCGAGCGGCTCAACTCGCCAGCCGGGTGTCGGTCGGTGCCAACATCGTGACCGGAGACGGTCGCGGCGACAGCGACTGCCTGGGCACCGGTACGGCGATGGCGGGCCTGGTGGCCGCGCAACCGACGGACGGCGACGCGTTCGCGGGTGTCGCGCCGGAGTCGGTCGTCATGCCGGTGCGGGTGGTCACCGATGTGCCGTCCGCGGACGCGGTCGCCCAGGCGACGGCGATCGAGGTGGCGGTCTCCGCCGGGGCGACGGTGATCGCGCTCGGCTCGTACGTGGATGTCACAGCCGAGGGCGTGCTGCGGGCCGTCGAGGTGGCGCTGAGCCGCAACATCGTCGTGGTGGCCGGCGCTCCGGCCGGCCCGGGCGCCACCGCCCCGCCGGCGGAGCTGATCAGCGTCGGCGGCGTCGGCGTCGACGGCAAGCTCCTGGAGGAGTACGCCGCGGACCTGGTCGACGTGGTGGCACCGGGCGTCAACGTCTCCAGCATCGGCATCAACGGCACGAAGCAGTTCGTCGGCAGCGGCACGCAGTACGCGGTCGCTCTGGTCGCCGGCGAGGTCGCCCTGGTTCGTGCCGCCCACCCCGACCTGTCGGCCGCGCAGGTCGCCCACCGGGTCGTGGCCACTGCCGACAAGATGGGTGACGCGCAGCCGGATGCCCGGTACGGCGGTGGCATGATCAATCCGGAGGCCGCGGTGACCCGGGAGCTGCCCGAGGAGGCGACGCAGGTGTCCACCGGTCGGCGTTCCGGTCAGCGCACCGGGGGCGACGGCGTCCGGGTGGCGTTCCTGCTGACGGTACTGGCGGGGCTCGTACTCAGCGCGCTGCTCGTGATGCGCCTCCGCCGCAGCGTACGGCGGGCCGAGACGGAGACCGGGGGCGAGGACGATGGGTTGGACGCGGACTGGCCGGCGGGCGCCGCGCCCGACGAACACCCGCATCAGCCGACGCTCACCGGCGCGCACTGAGCGACGGTCGGTTTCGTGACAGCACAGACGTCCCCGGTCGTGAACTGCCCCCTGGGCAGTTCCGTTCTTAGCAGATCGGGGACCGCGGGCGACCAGCCGCGCGGGCGAGGGATTGAGGACTTGGTGCGACATGGCTGACGACGTGTGCGATGAGCCGCAGCTCCGCAGCGCGCTCGGCGTGTACCTGGCCGGCGGATTGGCCGAGGAGCAGCGCGACGCGGTCGAGAGTCACATCGCCACCTGTGCCCAGTGCTCCGCCGAGGCCGACGTGCTGGTCGAGGCGGTGGCGATGCTCGCCCTGCTCTCCGATCTCGACCGCCGGGAGATGGTGGCCGAGTTCGGCGTCCCGCCGATCCCGGTGGTGGCCGCTCCGGAGCTGGTCGACGAGCGGGAACCAGAACCGGATCCACCGTCGGCGCCTCCCGCCGTGTGGTCCCCTCCGGTGGACACGGCACGTGCGGTGGGGCCGACCCGTGGGCCTGTCGCGAACCGGGCGAGCACCGGCCCGGGGCGTACGGCGTCCACGGCGACCACCCGGCCCGGCCGTCAGCAGCGCCGCCGCCGGATGAAACTCGCGGGTGCCGGCCTCGCCGTGGTGGCGCTGATCTTCGCGGGTCTGCTCGTCGGCCAGTCGTTGCGCACCCCCACGACCACCCCGGACCTGGCGGTTCCGAACGGTACGAACACAGTCCTCACGCTCGTCACCAACGCCACCGACACGCCCAGCGGCGCCACCCTGTCGGTGGTCGTCTCGCAGCAGGCCGGCGCGGTGAACCTGCGGGCGACACTGGCCGGCCTGCGGGTCGGTGCGGCCTACCGGCTGTTCGTCACCGACGTCGACGGGCAGAGCTGGGAGCTGGCGGTGGTGACCGGTACGGAGTTCCGGCAGGAGGTTGCCCGGAGCTGCCCGGTGCCCTTCGACCGACTCGACAGGTTCAGCGTCACCGCTGCCGACGGGTCCCTGGCGGTCGTCGCCGTCGTGGACCGGGCGTCGCGGTCGGCGACGCCGCGATAGTCGTGGCGGGAGGCCTGACCGGCGCGGTGGTCGTGGCGCTCACGATCGTCACCGGCTGGCCGGTGGCCGTGGCCGCGCCCACCCCGCCGGTGCGCACCGGCGGTTGCCTGCGTCCGCCGGAGACCGTCGAGACAGGTGTGCCCTGGGCGCAGGAACGGCTGGGTGTGGAACGGGCCTGGCCGCTGTCGCGCGGTCAGGGCGTCACAGTGGCGATCGTGGACACGGGCGTGGCCACGAACAGCCCGCAACTCAGCGGCCGGGTGCTCGCCGGCGTCGACCTCACCGCCGCCGGTCGGCCGCGCGCCGATGACGACTGTTTCGGGCACGGCACGTTCATCGCCGGCATCATCGGTGCCGCGCCGACGGCGGGCACCGGCTTCGTGGGCGTCGCACCCGAGGCGCGGATCCTGCCGATCCGGGTGGCCAACAGCACCGACGACGGTACGGCGGCGCTGCTCGCCAAGGGCATCCGCACGGCGGTGGACGCCGACGCGGACATCGTCAACATCTCCGCCAGCACGCAGGCCCCGGAGCCCAGCCTGGTCGAGGCCATCGCGTACGCCGAGGCCCGGGACGTGGTGGTCGTCGCCGCCGCGGCGAACGGCGCCCAGCACGGCCAGCAGGTGGCGTACCCGGCGGCGCTGCCGACGGTGCTGGCCGTCGGCGCGATCGACGCCACAGGTGCCCTCGCCGGGTTCTCCCAGACCGGCCGGCACCTGGGGCTGACCGCACCCGGTGTGGACGTGGTGAGCATCGGCCCCGGCGGGCCGGGCCACTGGCAGGGCAGCGGCACCAGCTACGCCGTACCGTTCGTGGTTGGCGTTGCCGCGCTGGTCCGGGCGTACCGGCCGGCCCTGACGGCGGCCGAGGTGCGGCACCGGCTGCTGGTCACGGCCGATCACCCGGCGGTGGCGTTGCCGCACCCGGGTTACGGCTGGGGCGTGGTCAACCCGGCTGCCGCCGTGGCGACGGTGCTGCCGGAGGAGGACGCCGCCCGGCCCGGCGTGCCCGTGCCGGCCGCCCGCCGCCCCGACCTGCCGCCCCCCGATCCGATCGGGCGCTACCTGGTCACTCTCGGCGCGGGGCTCGCCATCGTGCTGACCGGGCTCGTCGTCCTGCTCAACGTGCTGATGCCCGCCGGGCACCGACGCCGCTGGCGGCCCGGCCGCGTCGTCGAGGTCCGCCGACCGCCGACGACCTGAGGCCACGGTACGACGTCACCGCGCCGGCTGGTCCGGTGCCGGGACCTCGGGGGTCTGCACCAGGCGGACCGCGCGTCGGCGGTCGATGTACTGGCCCCGGGCGGTGGGCAGCGTCCGCGGCCGGATGTTGCCGAGGAAGGCGCCCTCCTCCCGGGGGCAGGAGAACAGGATCGCGGGAGAGCCCAACTCCCAGGCCCGACGCAGCACCGGGCTCGTCATCGCCCGGGAGGCACCCACGGTGCTCCGCGCGATGATCAGGTGTAGCCCGATCTCCGCGCCGTGCGGCAACAGCGGCAGCAGGGGTTGCAGCGGCGAGTCCCGGCCGCCCTCGATCAGCTCGAAGTCGTCGACGATGATGAACAGCCGACCGCCGGTCCACCAGTCTCGTCGGGGCAGCCGGCTCGGTGGGACGTCCGGGCCGGGCAGCCGACCGGTCAGCACCTGGCCCGCCTCGGCCATTGTCGCGGTGAGACGCTCCGCCGACATCGAGTATCCGATCTGGTTCGCCTGCGGGATCGCGTCGTGCAGCTCGCGGCGGAAGTCGGCGAAGACCACACGTGCCTCGGCGGGCGGGTGGTGCGCCGCGACGCTGCGCGCGATGTGCCGCAGCAGGTTCGTCTTCCCGGTCTCGGTGTCCCCGAAGATCAGCAGGTGCGGGTTGGCGTCGAAGTCGTGCCACAGCGGTGCCAGGCGTACGTCGTCGAGCCCGAGCGGGACGCGGATCTCGGCCTCGCGTGAGGGCGCTGTCGCGACCGGCAGATCCGCGACCGGCAGCACCTCCGGCAGCAGCCGCACCCGCGGTGCGCGCGGCGCGGTGGGCACGTCCAGGGCCTCGACCAGCTCGGCCGTCGCCTCGGCCAGGTCCTCGGTCTCCGGAATCCCGTCGATGCGGGGCAGGGCCGTCAGGAAGTGCCGCCGGTCCGGGGTGATGCCCCGGCCCGGGATGGCCGGCACTGTCGCCGCCACCCGGCTGTTGACCTCCGACTCCACCGGGTCGCCGAGCTTCAGCTCGAACCGGGTGCCCAGCACGTCCCGCAGCCAGGGCCGGATCTCCGACCACCGACCGGCGGAGACGAGCAGGTGAACGCCGAAGCTCAGGCCCCGGGCGGCGATCTCGCCGAAGCGGTCGTCCAGGTCCTGGAAGTCCTGCCGTGCCGTGTACCACCCGTCGATCACCAGGAAAACGTCTCCGTACGGGTCCTCGTCCTGGTATCCGCCGGCCTGCCGGGCCCGCCGATAGCTGGTCATCGAGTCGATGCCGTGCTGGGCGAAGATCTGTTCCCGGCGGGCCATCAGGTTCGTCAGGTCCAGCACGGTACGGGTCACCCGGTCGCGGTCGAGCCGGCCCGCGACGCTGCCCACGTGCGGCAGCCGCGACAGTGCCCCCAGCGCGCCGCCGCCGAAGTCCAGGCAGTAGAACTGCACCTCGGCGGCGGTGTGGGTCAGCGCCAACGCGCTGATCAGCGTCCGCAGCAGGGTGCTCTTGCCGCTCTGTGGGCCGCCCACCACACCGACGTTGCCCTTGCTGCCCGCCAGGGAGGCCAGCAGCAGCTCCCGCCGTTGCTGCGCGGGCAGGTCGACGAGGCCGATCGGCGCGACGAGCTGGCCGGTGCCGTACCCGCCCACCGGGGCCAGGCCGAGGGTGGGATGGTCGATCAGCGGAGGCAGCAGCTTCTCCAGCGTCGTGGTCTCGGTCAGCGGCGGCAGCCACACCTGGTGCGCGGCCGGACCGTGCCCGTGCAGCACGGACAGCAGCACGTCGGCCAGGACCGGCGGTTTCTCGTCGTTGTCCTGCGCCGGGTCCGGCTCCGGCGTCACCGGCACCTCGGGGCGCAGGTGCTCGGTGCCGAACGGGACGAGACCACCCTGGACCGCCTGGAGGCGGCGCTGGTGCGGCGGCCGCCACGGCCCGGAGCAGTAGGCGCCCTTGAACCGGATCAGGGTCTGCGTGTCCGGTCGCAGATAACCGTTGCCCGGCACGTTCGGCAGCTCGTACGCGTCCGGCACACCCAGCACGCTGCGGCTCTCCATCGAGGAGAAGGTCCGCAGACCGATCCGGTACGACAGGTGGGTCTCGATCTGGTGGATGCGCCCCTCGTCGAGGCGTTGGCTGGCCAGGAGCAGATGCACGCCGAGGCTGCGGCCCAGCCGGCCGATCATCGCGAAGACGTCGATGAACTCGGGTTTGCTGCTGAGCATCTCGCTGAACTCGTCCACGACGATGAACAGCGCCGGCATCGGCTCCAGCACGACGCCCTCGGTGCGCGCCTTCTCGTAGTCGCGCCGGGACGGGTACCCGCTCGCCCGCAGGTGCTCCTGACGACGGTTCAACTCACCGGTCAGCGCGTCCTGCATGCGGTCGACGAGTTCCAGCTCCTCGGACAGGTTGGTGATCACGGCCGAGGTGTGTGGCAGCCGCTCGAAGCCGAGGAACGCCGCACCGCCCTTGAAGTCGACGAGGACGAGGTTCAGCTCCTCGGAGGTGTGCCGGGCGGCCAGCGCCAGCACCAGCGTACGGAGCAACTCGCTCTTGCCCGAACCGGTGGCGCCGATCAGCATCCCGTGTGGGCCCATTCCGCCCTCGGCGGCCTCCTTGATGTCCAGCTCGATCGGGGTGCCGGTGGCCGACATGCCGATCGGCACCCGCAGCCGTTGCGCCGCCGTCCGCCCGGCCCGGTAGGCGGCCAGGTCCACGGCGGTCAGATCACCGAGCTGGAGCAGGCCGGCCAGGTCGTAGTCGGTGGCCAGCGGCTCCTCGGTGTCGGTGCCCGCGCCCACGCGGTAGCGGGCCAACGACCGGGCCAGCGCCGCTGCCGCCACCACACCCAACCGGTCCGGACGACACAGTCGGCTGCTGCTGGACTTGCCGAGGTGGTCGAAGGTGACGATGTCCAACTGCTGCTCGGTGGCCCGCACCAGCAGGGTGTGCGGGTGCGCCTCCCAGCCCAGCGTCGCGCCCACGTCCAGCGTGAGCACGTTGCGATAGCCCTCCATGCCGAGGCGGTGGCCGGGCGGCAGGCGTGGTCCGTCGAGGATGAGCACCACGAACGGCTCGATGGCCGTGACCGGGGAGTCCGGCTCGTAGCCGGGGCGGTCCTGGACGTTCAGCGCGGCGAGGACCTCCTCGATCTCGGTCGCGTCGGTGGCGAACCTGCGCCGAGTGCCGGTGACGTCGGGGACGGTGTCGTCCTGCACGTGCGGCAGCCACTTGGCCCAGTCCCATTCCGGGCCCCGGGTGGCGGCGATCACCACCAACAGATCCTGCGGGGAGTGGGCGACGGTGAGTTGGGCCAGGATCGCGCGCACCGTGGACCGGGCCACCGCCACGTCGCCGCCGAACCCGATCCGCGCGAAGCCGCGCAGGTAGATGGCGATCGGCGCGTCCTGAAGGGTGGAGTACGCCCGCAGGAAGCGACGCAGGGCGTGCGCGGCCAACGGCTCCAGATCCTCCAGCGGCTTACTGTTCGGTGCGGCCAACCGCACCGTGGAGCGTCGGGTGCCGAGCCCGACGCGTACCTCGCCGAAGTCGTTGTGCGCCGTCCGCCGCTCCCACAGCCGCTGACTGAGCGCCATCGACCACAGCGCGCCCGGGTCCGGGTGCAGCCAGCGGGCCGCGCGCCGCTCCTCGGTCAGCGCGGCACGCACCCTGCGCCGCACCTGGCCGAGGTAGCGCAGGTAGTCGCGGCGTTCACCGTTGAGCCGGTGCTTGTGCTGCCCGGCGTTGCGGATCAACGGCACGATCAACATCGCGATCGCCGAGAGCACCATCAGGCAGACGCCCACATAGGCCAGCGCGCCCGCGTTGGGTCGCAGGAACATGAGCACCATGGCGAGCGAGGCGATGGCCATCGGCGCCAGCATCAGCACGGCGCTCAGCCCCCGCTCGGCGGGCTCGGGGATGACCGGTGGCTCCTGGAGCGCGATCTCCTCGGCCGGCGCGACCGGGCCGGCGCGGCGAGCCCTGCGGACGTACGGCACGGTGCCCACGTTCGTCTCCTTCGGTGAGGGGTTTCCCTCCGATCGGCCCGGTCGCCTGCCGAGCACCCGTCGGGCGCGCGACAGCGGGCTTATCGTCCTGGGGATTCGGCGCTCGACCCGAAAGCGATGTCGGAGGCCGCGGTCTCGCTTGTGGAGGCAGACCCGGCACCGGAGAAACGAACAGCAGTGACCATAGCAGGAGGGGGCGGTTGTGGCGGAGACACGCGTTACCCCGGATCAGTTGCGGGAGATCGGCAAGAAGATCGGCGCCCTTCTGGAGGACCACCAGTCGGTCTTCAGCAAGCTGGCGAAGATGGAGCCGAACGCCGGGAAGTTCGACGCGGCGACCTGGCTGGAGGATCTCTTCGTCGACCGCCGGGACGGAATCGTCGAACACGTGAAATACCTGCAACGGGCATTCGACGAGATAAATACCGGCCTGTACCAGATCGCCGACGACTACGAGCGGATCGACGGGAGCAACGCCGACGCGGTGTCCACGTTCAACAAGGACGCCAAGAAGGTGGTCGGCGGCATGGGTGACGCCGAGTTCGAGCCGACCAAGGTGCGCGAGCAGTCCAGCTACAAGACCGGCGACTACGGCTCCGAGGTGGACAAGTCGACAATCGACCCGGGCAAGGACCTGATCAAACCCTTCAAGCCGGGCGACATCGAGGGCATGGACGAATTCCTCGACATCAAGGGCGTGGGGCCCAAGGACGACACGAACCTCGACCTCCGCGAGAGCCCGTTGCTCAAGGACACCGACGGCTACCCCGACTCGCGGCTCAGCGAGGAGAGTGCCGAGGAGAAACCGGAGGAGAAGAAGCCGGACGAGAAGAAGCCGGACGAAAAGCCACTCCCCACCGGTGACAACTTCGATCCGCATCACGAGCCGTCGGGGGAGAAGGTCGTCCACAACCCGGCCAACGACGAGGATTTCCAGGGCAACACGTACCGGTACTACGAGATCGACGGTAAGCACCAGACCGGTCCGGGCGGCGTCGAGATCTGGTGGCTGAACCTGGAGCCCTACTACTACGACGGCCGCTACTACCGTCCGTACGAGCACTGACCCACCGAGATGGAACGGTTGAGCACGCAGCGCCTCTCGGCACCCGTACGTCTCCGGTTCGTGCTCGGCTCGCGTGCCGTGGACGTGGCCCTGCCCGGGGACGCGCCGCTTGTCGATCTGCTGCCGTCGGTGCTGCTCCAACTCAACCCGGAGGCCGCCGATCACGGCGCCGAGCATGACGGGTGGGTGGTGCAGCGCGTCGGTGAGCCGCCGCTGGACGAGGAGCAGTCGGCCGTCGAGCTGAACCTGCTCGACGGCGAGGCGCTGCACCTGCTGCCCCGGGCCGAGCAGTTGCCGCCGATCGACTTCGACGACCTGGTCGACGGCGTGGGGGAGCAGGCGCGTACCAGCCCGTGGCGCTGGACGGTGGCGCGCACCCGCGCGATGCTGCTCACCGACGGCGTGGTGCTGCTGGCGGTGGGCCTGGTGGTGCTCTGGCTCGGCGGGCCGGCGGTGGTGCGTGCCACAGTCGCCGCGGCGCTGACCGTCGTGCTCCTCGCCGCCGCCGGCCTGGTCAGCCGGGCCGTTCCGGACCCGCAGACGGGAACGCTGCTGGCGATGGCGGCGGCGGGATACTCGGCGACAGCCGGTTGGCTCGGGGCTGTCGCGATCGCCCCGCACTCGGCACTCTCGGTCCGGATCTGCCTGGCGGCACTGGCCGCGCTGGTGACGCTCGCCGCCGGGCTCTCCGCGGTGGCCGACGCCGGCCTGCTCTTCGCCGGTGCGCTCGCCCTCGCGGTGAGCGTCGCGGTTCCGGCGCTGCTCACCGCGGCGGGTCCGGTGACCCCACCGGAGGCCGCCGCGTGTGGGCTGGTCTTCTCGATGGTGGCGGCGCTGATGCTGCCGCCGGCCGCGTTCCGCCTCGGCGGGCTGACGTTGCCGCTGCTGCCCGGCAAGCCCGAGCAACTCTCCGAGGACATCGACCCCGAGCCCCACCGGATCGTCGTGGAACGGGGGAGCGCGGGTCTCGCGTACCTGGCCGCGCTCACGATCGGGGTGGGTGCCGCGCAGGTCCTGATGGCCGCGGCGCTGCTGGTGTCCGGCGGGCGCTGGGAGATGATCCTGGCGTTGCTGGCGGCCACCCTGCTGAGCATGCGGGCCCGGCACCTGAGCGGCCTGGTGGCACGCTGGGCGACGATGACGCCGGCCGTGGCGCTTGTCCTCTTCACCCTGCTCCGGTACGCCGCGAACCAGGACGGCGTGGCGCGGGTCGCCGTCCTGGTGCCCGCCGTGGTGGCGGTCGCCGGCGCGTTCCTGACCGCGGCGTCCACGCTGCCCGGCCGTCGGCTGCGCCCGTACTGGGGGCGGACCGTGGACGTGCTGGAGATCCTTTTCGCGGTGGCCCTGATCCCGGTGCTCGGCGCGGTGCTCGGGATCTACCAGATGGTCCGGGCCTGGGCCAGCTGATGGAGTCCCGCAAGGATCAGGTCCACGCCTACTTCTACACGGTCAGCCGCCTCAACTCGGCGGTGATGCAGGGCCGTCCCGACCCGCACGAGCCGCCGAACCAACGTCCGCTCCTCGGCCTGGTCATCGGGATCCTGCTGGCCATCGTCGTCGCGGGCGGCTTCGGCATCTACGGCGTCTTCCGACCCGGCGGAGACTCCTCGTGGCGGCAGGCGGGTGTCGTCATCGCGGTGAAGGAGACCGGCGCGCGTTACCTGCTGATCGAGGGGCAGCTCCGACCGGTGCTGAACTACGCCACCGCCCGCCTGGTGCTGGGCAGCGGCAGCCCGGCACGCCTCGTCCAGGTCTCCCGCAACTCGCTGCGGGGCGTACCGGTGGGAGCCCCGATCGGCATACCTGGCGCACCCGACACGGTGCCGGTGGCGGGCCGGCTCTACTCGGGTGCGTGGACGGTGTGCGCCCAACCGCCCGAGCCTTCGGGTGCGGCCGCCACCACGCTGCTGTTGGGTGACCTCGCCAGGCCCGTCGCACTCACCGACCGGGAGGGGTTTCTGGTCCAGACGACCGACCGTCAGCGGTACCTGGTCTGGCAGGGACGCCGCCACCACCTGGCCGACCAGGCCGCGGTGGCGCTGGGCTACGCGGCCGTCGAACCGGTGTTCGTGACCCCGGCGTGGCTCAACCCCATCCCGGCCGGTCGGGACCTCGCCTTTCCCGCGGTGGGCGACCGCGGGAGGCCGGGACCGGCGATCGGCGGGCGAGCCAGCCTGCTCGGCCAGGTGTACGAGGTACGCAACCCGGTCGGCGGCGTACCCGAGCTGTTCCTGTCCCGCTCGGACGGATTCGTGCGACTGAGCCGCACCGCCGCCGCCCTGGTCCTGGCTGATCCGGCGATTCAGGCGGCGTACCCCGCAGGCGGGGTCGCGCCGATTCCCGCGCGGCCGGACGAACTGGCGGGCGCCACGGTCGCCGGTAGCACCGAGTTCGTGGACGGCTATCCGCCCGAGCCGCCGAAACCCGTCAGCGGTGCGTCGGTGCTGCCCTGCGTGGGCTTCCGTCCGGGGCGGGACGCGGTGACTGTGACCCTGACCAGGATCTCGGTGTCGGCGGCGCGGTCCGCCCTGCCGGTGCCACGGACCGCTGTCGCGGCGGGCGGCATCGTGGACCGGATCCTGATCGCCGCCGGCACTGGGGTGCTCGCCCGCAACCCGTACGCGCCGGGCGGTGGCGGGGCGCTCTATCTCGTCTCCGAGTACGGCGTGAAGTTCCCGCTGCCGCCCAGGGGCGCGGAGGCGCTCGGCTATGCCGGCACGACGCCTGTCGACGTCCCTTCCGAGTTGCTGGAACTGCTGCCGACCGGTCCGGCACTGGACCCGGCCGCGGCGCTGGTGAGCGAGACCTGGGGTGGTTGACGGGGGTTTTCCCCGCGAAGGGCCCGCAGGGCCCGCTGGGACGGCCCGGTCGACAAACCCGCTGGTTGCATGAGCCGTACCAGGCGAGAAATAACGGATCACCACAGTCCACAGCAGGGAGAGGAAGCCATGGCCAACGGTAATACCACCCTCGATCCGCGCACCGCCAACCGTGTCGCGGGGGAGCACCGCCAGACGGCCGGCGACGTTGACAGCGCCAAGAGCAGGTTCAGTGCCGCGGTCGACCTGATGGACGACTACTGCGACGGCGCCATGATCAAGGCGTTGCTGGAGGCGCGCGACGACTGGATGGCGGAGGTGACCCGCATCGTCGCGGACCTCAACGAGATGGCCGGCAACGTGGACGGCACGGTGCAGGACTTCGACGAGCAGGACCTGGCGAACGCCGGCCAGGTCGGCGCCATCGGTGTGGGCATTCTCAAGGACATCTGAGCCAGCACAACTGATCGGAAAGGGACCCGGCAATGCCCGACAACGGCCTCATCGGCTACCAGTACGACCAGATCTTCGAAGGCATCTCGCAGATGCAGCGGGTCAACCGCGACGTCGAGGGTTACATCGAGAAGCTGTCCCAGGAGACCGGCCACGCGCTCGACACCTGGACGGGGCCGGCGGCCGCGAACTACAACCAGCTCTCGAAGCAGATCGAGGACAACTTCGCCGACATGAACACCATCGTGGCGGAGTTGGCCAAGGAACTGGGGATCCGTGCCGACGACATGAAGGAGCAGGACATCCGCTCCGGCAACCGGTTCGGCAACCGCTGAGCGTTTCGAGGTGACGCCGGGGGGCTCGCGGGCTCCTCGGCGCATTCCGGCAGATCGTGACGAGTCCGAGCGGTGGGGGAATCGTGCCAACGGGTGAAGTCGGGTCCTTCGACGAGAAGAGCCCACCCACGGGAGAGACGTTCCGCAACTATGAGGTGTGGACGGAGATCGGCCCGTTCGTCGCGGACATCACCGAGCCGGGCCTCAACGCCGAGGGCGGCTGGGCCGAGGCGGAGGAGGCGTTCAACAAGGCGGAGGTCGAACTCGACCTCGTCCTGGAGGACTTCGACAAGCTGGCCAAAGAGCTGACCGGTGGGACGAAACCAGCGTTCGCCGGAGATGCCGCCGCCGCCTTCGACACCCATGTCGCGGAGGTGGTCGGAAAGAGCAGAAAGGGCGTCTACAACGTCCTCGACAGCAACGCCTACGGCACCAAGATCGGCGACGTCGGCGATGCCATAGTGAGCTTCCGCCGGGATTTCTGGGACATCATCGAGACTGGCCACCGTCTGACCGACCGGTTGCGGGACTGGGTCACCTCCGAGATCGACAGGATCTACACAGGTGTCGACGACCAGAGCTCCAAGCAGTCGGACCTGGAGCGTGGGCTGGGCCAGGCATACCAGGCCGGCGAGCGCTGGATCATGTCCAACCTGCGCGCACGGCTGATGGAGTTGTCCACGACGTATGAGGAGATCGGCGGCCGGCTGCCCCCGTTCGACATCGCTGTGCTGAAGCCGATCGACACCAGCAGCGGTAACGACAAGAAGGACGACAAGAAAGACGACAAGAAGGAGGACGAGAAGAACGAGAGCGGCGGCAGCGGGAGTGGCGGCGGTAGCGGTAGCGGCGGTAGCGGTAGCGGTGGCGGCGGGAACAGCGGCAGTGGTAGTGGCGGGAACAGCGGGAACAACAGCGGTGGCGATGGCCGTTCGAAGGCCCTCGACGAGGCCGAGGGCGCGGTGTCCGACGCCATCGACGATCTGAAGAACGGTGACCCCACGCATGACGCCGCGCTCGACGAGGCGAAGAAGGCCGCGTCCGACGCGATCGAGGGCCTGTCCAACGGGTCCGGCAGTGGGGCGCCGCCGACCAACGGCATCACGACCCCGGGGGAGATGGCTCCACTGACCTCCGGCGGGGGAGCGCCCTCCGGCTCCGGCGGGGGAGCGCCCTCCGGCTCCGGCGGGAAAGCCCCCTCTGGTTCCGGCGGCGCTGCGCCGATCGGTGGTGGGACCTCCGGTGGTGACGCCGCGCGGGACAAGGCGCTCAGTGACGCGAAGGGCGCGGCGACCGATGCCATCGATGATCTCAAGAACGGTGACCCAGCACGCGACCGCGCGCTTGAGGACGCCAAGAAGGCGGCGTCCGACGCGATCCAGGGGCTCGGCTCGGCGGGTGGTGGCGCACCCCCCACGAGCGGCGGTCCCGGCTCGGGTGCGGCGCCTGGCGCGGGTGCGCGCAAGGACGCGCTGAAGGACGCGAAGAAGGCGGCCGACGACGCGATCGATGGCCTGTTGGGCGGGGCTGGCGGCGGCGTCCCGGTGACGTCCGGTGAGCCCGGGAGTAAGAGTCCCGGCTCCGAATCCGGCAAGGCGGGGGGTGGCCCGGGTGAGGCCGCCGAGCAGGCGCGCAGGGATGCCCTCGCGGATGCCCGGGAGGCGGCCGACGAGGCGATCGACGGCCTCGCGGGCGGCGGCGACTCGAAGGACGGGACACCACCGACGTCGTCGGCTGATCCGGTGGCCGAGGAGGCGCGCAAGGACGCGCTGGAGGATGCCCGGAAGGCGGCGGACGAGGCGATCAAGGATCTTGAGGGCGGATCGACCGCCGACCCGGTCGCCGAGCAGGCCCGTGACAACGCGCTGGAGCAGGCGCAGGAGGCGGCCGACGAGGCGATCGAGGATCTGATCGACAAGCCGACAGGTGATCCGGAGGTCGACGCCGCCCGCAAGGACGCGCTGGAGGACGCCCGGGAGGCGGCGGACGAGGCGATCGACGAGCTGAAGGACGAGGACGCGGGCGACACCACCCCGAAGGAGGCGCGCGAGCGGGCGTTCGACGAGGCGCAGAAGGCCGTGGACGGCGCCATCGACGATCTCGACGGCGAGAGCACGACGGGCGGTGGCGCGGACACCGAGGTCAAGGAGGCCCGCGAGGACGCCCTCGCGGACGCCCGGAAAGCAGCCGACGACGCGATCGAGGACCTGACGGGCAAGGGTGACGGCCAACCCGACAGGGGCGACGGTCAGTCTGACAGGGGCGACGGTCAGGGCGACAAGGGCGGCGACGGCAAGGGCGGCGACGGGGCCGGCGAGAAGGCCCGCGACAGTGCCCTCGTCGAGGCCAAGGAGTCCGTCACCGACGCACTCGACGACATGATCGAGGATGAGCGGGCCGGCCGGGGTGAGGGCGACACCCCGGCCGAGCGTGAGACGCGGGTGGAGGCGCTCACCGACGCCAGGGAGGCCGCCGACGAGGCCATCGACGACCTGATCGACGGGCCCGCCGGCCACTCGTCCATCTCGGACTACCTCAACGGCAAGTCCACCGCCGGAGCGGGCGGCGGCTCGGGCGGCGGTGCCGGCGGGGGCGCAGGTGGTGGTCCCGGTGGCGGCTCGGGTGGCGGCCCCGGTGGCGGTTTCGGCGGTGGTGGCGGTGGCGATGGCGGTGGTTCCGGCGGCGGTGGCGACCCGGGCGGTGAGAACCTGCCCGCCCCACTTGAGTTGGCGCCGGTGGCCTCGGCCGATCCCGGCAACTCTCCGTCGTCCGCGTTGTCGGCAGGCGCTCAGGCCGGTCAGGCCGCCGGGTCCGGAATGCCGATGTCCCCGCCGATGGGCGGCGGCATGGGCAACCAGGGCGACCGGGACCGCGAACGCAACACCTGGCTCGTCGGCGAGGACGGCATGTGGGGCGACGACGGCGAGGCGGTCTCCAGCAAGGCCGTGGGGAGGAACTGACCCGTGGGCATCGCGAGACGGGGCCCGAGCGGGCAGCCACAGACACTGCGGGACATCGCCCACGCTCTCGACGCGGCGTCCCCGGCGGACATCGAGACGTCCGCCCGACTCTTCGACGAGGCCCGCAGCGGCCTGCGGGCGATCGCCGAGTCGTTCGACAGTGCGCTGGGTGAGCTGGACGACGCGTGGCGGAGCACCCAGGCCACAGTTGTCCGACTGGGCGAACCGTCACGCCGTACCCGGCAGTTGGTGCACAGTCTGGACGACGCCGAGTGCGGACAGCAGCTGCGGGTCACGGCGACCGCCCTCGGTGTCGGGCAGGCGCGGGTGCGGGACCTCCAGGTCCAGCGAGCCGCGGACAGCGGTCCTTCCGAGGACGAGTGGGACCGCCGGGCGCGGATCGTACTCCAGGGCCTCTCCGAGACGTACCGCGATGTGGGTCTCGGTCTCGGCGGCCAAGACCCGCCGACGGCCGAGACCGTCGACGAGCCGGGGATCCGCCAGGCCCTCTCCGCGGCGCGGGACGACCCGTCGGGGGTCGTGCTCGCGGCGGACTCGGCTGCCGCCGACCTCTTCCGCCCGGCGGCCCCGACGATCAGGGCGGGTCAACCCGGCGACGCTGCCGCCGCGCCGTCCGGAGGCGGCGGCGGGGCGGGCGGCGGCGGCCTCCCGATGATGCCGCTCATGCCGATGGGCGGCATGGGAGGTGGCATGGGTGGCATGGGAGGTGGCATGGGTGGCATGGGTGGCGAGGCCGGTGGGCAGCGTCGCGGCAGCACCCTCGCCCAGGGCGACCCGACGGTGTGGAAGGACGCGGATGCCGGGTGGAACGTGCTCGGGCGCGGCGAACGGATCGACGAGCACATTCGGGAGGGGCTCCGCAAGGAGCTCGGGGACGCGAGGAAGGGTGACCGGAATGGCTGACCAGACTGACCACGGGCCAGGCGGCCCAGGACTGAACGCGGTCTTCGCCATGCTCGCCGAGGAGCGGCGCAAACTGGATGAGTTCCAGGCCAAGATGCGTGCGGCGAGCACCACCGTCGAGTCGCCCAACAAGATGCTCAGCGCCGTGTTCGACGGCCGGGGCGAGCTGGTGAAGCTGACGTTCAACAACACCAAGTACCGCGGCATGGCACCCAACGAGCTGAGCAGCCTGCTGGTCGAGACGCTGCGCCGGGGCCGTGCCGAGGCGTTCGGGAAGATCGACGAGATGGCCGGCCGGGACGTGGTGCCCGGCGTCTCCTTCGGCGACCTGGCCGGCGGGAAGGTGGACCTCGACGTGGTCGTCGGATCGTTGATGACCTCCGCGATCGACCTGCCGTCGATCGTCAGGGCCGCGAAGGGCGAGGCGGGCCGGGCCGATGGCTGACGAGACGAGGATCGACCCGGAGGGAGCCCACCACCTCTTCAAGGTGGTCGACAGCGTCGCCGACGACATCCACGATGCCCTGACGCGGGTCAGGAACATCCGGGCGAGCCTCAACGAACCGTGGGGCACCGACGAACACGGTCGCAAGTGGGCGCAGCAGCGGGAACCCAACGCCGAACAGACGCTTGGTTACGTCGCGACGGTGCGTGACGGGATCAGGGAGTTGGCCAGTGAGGGGCACGGCGCGATCGACGCGCTCGTGGACCAGGACATCGACAACAGCGCCAACCTCTCGTAGGTCCGCGTAATCAGCCGCATCGGGGAGTCTCGGTGTCTGTGGAGGTAGGACGAGCGTGAACCAGCGGCGAATCACCGTCACCCAGTCGGCGGTCTCCGGTTACCGGACACTCACGGAAGCGCTGGCCGCTGCGTCGGACGGGTCGGTGATCAGCGTGCAGCCCGGCAGCTACACCGAGAACCTGGTGCTGACGAAGATCGTCACCATCACCGCCGAAGACGGGCCGGGCACCGTGAAACTGACCGCGCCGTCCGGGGTGCCGGTCGTTCTCGCGGCGGAGTCGGCCGCGCTGTCCGGGCTGTCGATCATCGCGACCGACGCCGACAGCCCGGCGCTGGCCCTGGTGATGGGTCAACTGAGCGTCACCGAGTGTGAGCTGGTCGCGTCGTCGTGGGCGGCCGTCTTCGTCCGGGACAGCGGCTCGCTCACCATGCGCGACAGCCTGGTGAGCAACGAGGTCGGTGCCGGGGTCGTGGTGACCTCCTCCACCGGTAGCGTGCTCGACGACTGCCGCATCGAACGGCTCGGCACCTCGGGCGTCGTCGTCGCCGAGCGCGGCGAGCTGCGGGTCCGTGCCTGTAGCGTGCGGGACGCCGGCGGCAACGGCATCTGCCTCAACGGCCAGGGCCGGATCTCCATCGAGGACACCGAGATCACCGGTACGAGCAAACCCGCGCTCGCCGCCGAGCAGCAATCCGCCGCGACCGTGCGTCGCTTGAGTATCCGCGACACCAACGGCGTCGGCATCTACCTGGCCACCGCCGGGGCGTGCCTGCTGGAGGACTGCACCGTGGACGGCTGCGCGGCCGACGGGGTCTTCACCGACGAGCGGTGCGCACCGGTCCTGCGCCGTTGTCGGGTGAGCGGGGCCCGGCGCGCGGGATTCCGTTTCACCGGTCGCGCGGGCGGTCGGCTGGAGGCGTGCGTCGCCACGAAGATCGACGGAGTCGGCGTGAGCGTCGGCGACCGTGGCACACCCGAACTCACCGACCTGGTGGTCAGCGACTGCACCGAGGCCGGGGTGCTTCTCGACGGCGGCGCGGACCCGTTCTTCCAACGGATGCAGGTGCACGGCTGTGACGGAGCGGCCGTCGAGATCACCGGTGGTGCCCGTGGCCGGTTCGAGAATCTCACGATCGAACGCTGCGGCGGCGTCGGCATCTCGGTCAGCGGCCGTGCCCAGCCCTCGCTGAGTGGTGTGAGCGTGCGGGGCAGCGCCGCCGCGGGAGTGCTCGTCGCCGACGCGACAGCCTCGCTCAATGACTGCGACATCGCCGACGCCGGTGCCGACGGTGTGTCGGTGGGCGCCGGTGGGGACATCTCGCTGACCGGGTGCCGGGTCCACGCCGCCGGGGGCGACGGATGCGTCTTCGACGACGAGTCGCGGGGGACGGTGACCGACTCGGAGTTCACCGCGAGCGGTGGCGACGGCATCGCGGTGCGGACCGGCGGTTCGGTGCGGCTGATCGGCTGCGTGGTGCGGGACAACCAGGGCTCCGGGGTACGGCAGACAGTGCCGGGCGGCCACCTGATGGTCGAGGAACTCGTCAGCTCCCGCAACAAGCTCCCCGACGCGTACGGCACGGCCGCCGTCGCCACCGCCGGGAGCGCCCCCGCCGCCGCCGAGGCGTCGCCCGACGGGGAACGGCACATCGTGGCCCGCGGCTCCGACCCACTGCGTGAGTTGCAGTCCCTCGTCGGACTGCACGGGGTGAAACAGGAGGTGACCTCGCTCGTCAACCTCAACAAGATGTCCAAGCGCCGCCAGGAGGCCGGGCTGTCCGCCCCGCCCATGGCGCGGCACCTGGTCTTCGCCGGCGCGCCCGGCACCGGCAAGACCACCATCGCCCGACTGTACGGGCGGATCCTCGCCGAGCTGGGGGTGCTGCGCAAGGGGCACCTTGTCGAGGTCGCCCGCGCCGACCTCGTCGCGCAGATCATCGGCGGCACCGCCATCAAGACCACAGAGGCCTTCAACTCGGCCCTCGGGGGCGTCTTCTTCATCGACGAGGCGTACACCCTCAGCAACAGCCGTGGCGGCACCGGGCCGGACTTTGGTCGGGAGGCCATCGACACCCTGGTGAAGCTGATGGAGGACCACCGGGACGAGGTGGTGGTCGTCGCGGCCGGCTACTCCGCGGACATGGAACGCTTCCTCCAGGCGAACCCCGGTCTGGAGTCACGCTTCAGCCGGACCATCGAGTTCGCCAACTACACGCCGGCCGAGCTGGTGACCATCGTGGAGAACCAGTGTGTCCGGCACGACTACCAGCTGGACCCGGCCGCGGCGTCGGCGCTGCTGACCCACTTCGACCGGATCCCCAAGGACGGCACCTTCGGCAACGGCCGGGAGGCGCGTAAGGTCTTCGAGCGGATGGCGGACCTACAGGCGTCCCGGTTGGCGGCCGCGTCGGAGGTGACGACCGCCGAGTTGGCGCTGCTCACCGCCGAGGACCTGCCGACCGCCGTGATCGGGGTGGGCGTCGCGGGGGTGTGAGGAACGGTCCACCCGAGGCAGCACGCCGGAAACACTGAGGCCCTATCATTTCGCCGAACGCGTCGCACCCGGCGTGCCACGGGCAGCCGCGCCGATTGACAATTTCGTTGTCCCGAGTCAACCATGTGGTGGATCTCGGGGTGGGGTGCGGGTGGAACGAGATGAGACAGGATTGGTGGGTCTCGCGTGGGAGCGGTCCCATCTGTTGCATCGGACTGGTCCCGGATGCCGTCCATGATGTCCGCGGCCTCGGCGCCGCTGGGCAGCGGTCCACGGCGTGGCTCCGCGACCGCGTTGCGGTGGGTCGCGGACAATCTCGCGGTCGTCGGGCCCGACCCGGGCGGCACGATCGTCGCGATGGCGCGCCTGTTGCCGTCGGAGCCCGGAGTCGTCACAGTGGTCGGCCAGATCGTCGACCCTGACGACTGGGCCCTGATCACCGAGGTCCTGCCGATCGCGGTCCCGCCCGGGGCGGCTGCCCGCCTCGCGGTCAGCGGCACCGGCACGACCCCGACAACCGGCCCGCCCCCGGCCGCGGCCCTGGCCCGACAGCTCCAGGCCGACGTGTACGCGCCGAGCGGTCAGCTCCTGCTCGTGCCCGGTGGTGGTCTGTTCGCCGTCGACGGTTGGCGCTGGTTCCGGGCCGACGGCAGCGTCTCCGACGGTGGCCACCGGTATCCGCCGCCGCACTGGGAGGCCGAGGTCGACACCCTGGTCCGGCACGTCGGCGCGGGCGTCCGAGCCCACTGCGTACCGGCCGGTCTGTGGCTGCACGCGGACGCTCCGGACCTGCCCGCCCCGAGCCCGGACGACCTGGCGTTCGCGGTGCCGATGGACGCCGACCGGGTGACTGTGGTGCTCGGTCGTCCCGGGGCGGCCGCGCCCGGCGTCGAGGCGACGCTGTCGATCCTCGACGCGTTGGATCCGTCGATGGTCCTCGCCCCCTACGGCGGGGCCGCGGACGAGGCCATGCGCCTGGCCGCCACCATCGCCGACCGCTGGGACCGTCCGGTCGAGGTCGCGGCCGGCCTGCCGATCCTGGACGACGAGCACCGGCTGGTGTCGGTCGCTATCGACCCCGACGGCGACACCTGGTGGACGCCCCCGGTGGCACGGCTGCGGTGCGCCCCGGGCGTCCCGGCGATGCCGATCGGGCCTGTCGACCTCCTCGCGGACCTGCGACCGGCCGGCCCCGGCACGTTCCGGCTCGACGAGCGCTGGGTGGTCGAGCCCACCCAGTTCGGGCTCTGGGTGCGGCCCCCCTTCGCCGGCCAGCACACCGGTGACGTCCGCCGCCGTCCGTGGCATCCACAGTGGTTCACCATCGCCGTCGGCCTGCCGGGTCTGCCCCTGCCCGACGACGTGCTGCCGATCCTGCACCTGCTGCTGAACCGCCTGCCGGCAGGCGTGCGGGCCCGGACGCGGTTCGTCCCGGAGGAGCTGAGCCACCTGCTGACGCCCGACCCCGTCGACCGGCCCGACGTGGTGCTCGCGGCACAGCGCTCGACACCACCGCGCTGGTGGCGTCGCGACAGCCGGCTCTTCGCGGTGCTGCTCACCGCCGACGCCCGCACCGGCACTGTGCACACCGATGCGGGCGAGGTCGAACCCGGGCAACTGGGCGAGATCATCGCCGCGTACCGGGAGTTCGATCCGCGGCCGGTCCTGCTGGTCTCCTCCGTGCCCGTCGCCCCGGACATCGAGCAGCAGGTGGCCGACCAGATGCAGGTCGTCACGATCGGTCGACGGACGGACGGCTGGTGGGCCAGTCTGCCCCGCCAGGTGGGCCGTACGCCCCGCCCGGCGTTGCGCCTCGCCTCCTCCTTTCCCTTCCGGGAGGAGGACCTGACCGAGTTGCTGGCACCGGCCCGGTCCACGCCGCCGCGGGTCCAGGACGGTCCGGACGACGACGAGCCACTGCTGGCGTTGGCCCGGATTCCCGAGGGTGCGGACATCCGGCAACGGACCCACGACGCCGGTCTCCGTACCGTCGTGGCGGCCCGCGGCCCGGACTGGCGCCGGCCGTTCCTACTGGCGGGCCAGCCGGTCACCGCCTGGGACTTCGCCACTGTCGTCGCCGACCGGCGGCCGGGATGGGTCGGTGGGCGGGAGGTCGTCTGGGTGGAGGCCGGTCAGCTCACGGAGGCACTGCTGCGACTGCTCGCCAACTACCTCGGCTGTCCGGTCGGCGCACGGGCCGGGCTGGTGCAGGACGCGCCGCCAGCCGCGCTGGCCTCCGGATGGTGCACGGTGCCACCGCGTGCCGACGGTGGCGAGGGTCATTCCGGCCAGGACGGCCGCGGAAGCGTCACGGAGCAGGAGAGTCACGAGCATGAAGAGTCCTGAGCGAGGGCCGACGCCGCACTCCGGCCCCGCCGGAGATGGCTCGCCGACGGAGCGTCAACCGTCGCCGGGGGCCGGTGACCGGGGCCCGGGCGGGGACGTGCCAGCGGCCCCGGGCGAACGTCGACCCCCCGTGCAACGAGCGGTGGCCTTGAGCGGACTGCCACCCTATGCGGCACCGCCCGCCGATCCCGCCCCTGCCGCCGCGCTGCGGCCCGCGCCACCGGTCCCGACCGCCGACCGGACCCGGACGGCGGCACGCCGGCCCGCCGAAGATGGATCGGATACCGCACCGACGCTGCTCCGGCCGCCCGGGCCTGTCACACCGGCGTCGACCCTGCCACAGGCCCCGGCGGCGGTGGCTGTGGGTTCCGCCGCTGCGACCGGCCTGCCGCCGGCTCGGCCGGAGGCTGCCACCGGCCCACCGACTGCCCCACCGGACACCCCGACCGCCCTGCCGCCGGCACCGCGCTCGATCCCGGTCGACAGGTCGGCGGCGTCGCTCGCGACCTCGGTCGGCAGGTCGGCGGACGACGTGGCACCCGTTGCCGGTGACCCGCCGCGCGCGCAGTCGACTCCGCCGGCGCCCGCCATGCCCGTCACGCCCGCCACGCCCGAGCCCGAGCCCGAGCCCGAGCCCGAGCAGCAGGGTGCCACCACCGGAAACCGCCCCTTCGCCACTCTGCTCCGGCCCTGGTCCGTGTCGCTCCTCCTGGTCGGGCTGGTGGCGGTCGCCGCGGTCACGCTCGGTAGCCGCCTGCCCGACGATCGTGCCGTCGACCCGACGAACCCGCCCGGGGACGGCGGATTCGTGATCACCGCGGGTCCGGGTTACGGGCCGCCGCTGCCACCCGGGAGCGGCCCGCCGACTGCGACGCCCATCCCGTCGGCGTCGGCACCGTCCGGGTCCGCGTCACCCGTACCGGCGCCACCCGTACCGGCACCGCCCGCGACGAGCCGCGCCGCCGCCAGCAGCGTCGCGAGACCTCCCGGCGGCTCGGCGCCGAAGACCAACGGCCCCGTCTCCGGCCTGGAGAATCCCTCGGGCAGGAACCTCGCGTTGAACCGCCCGGCCTCCGCGTCCAGCTTCGAGAAGGCCTGGTGGAGCCCCGCGTACGCGGTCGACGGCGACGCGTCGACCCGCTGGGGCAGCGCTTTCTCGGACCCGCAGTGGATCTCCGTCGACCTCGGCGACGTGTACGCGATCACCACGGTGACCCTGAACTGGGAGCACGCGTACGCCACCGCCTACCACGTCGACGTCTCAGTTGACGGCGCCTTCTGGAAGAGGATCTTCACCACGACGTCGGGAGCGCAGGGCCCGGTGCTCATCCCGGGGGACAAGGTGCCCGGGCGGTTCGTCCGTGTCACGGGCACCAAGCGTGTCAACCAGTACGGCTACTCACTCTGGGAGTTCGGGGTTTCCTGACTCAACTGCCGGCTTCGTGGGTGCAGAGCTGTGCCGCGCGCCGGCCGGTGGTGGCAGGCACCCGGCGGGTCAGCCCGAGGAACGCGGTCCCGCCGAGACCTCGACGGTCTGCCGTGTGTCGTGGATGGCGAGACCGGTCAGCCGGATGCCGCCCAGCACCTCGGGGACATGCGGATCGGTGGTGAGGATGCCGTCGTTGACGTCGATCCCGAGCATCGTGCGCAGGAACAGCAGTGGCGCTCCGCTGGCCCAGGCCTGGGGGTTGCAGGCGGTGGGGTACGGCACGGGCCGTCGGCCGAGTGAGCGGTCGTACCCGGAAATGGCCTCGGGCAGGCGGTTCTCGAAGTGGGAGGCGGCTTCGAGCATCGCCATGGCGATGCGGTTCGCGGCGTCGCGGTGGCCGTACCGGGCGAGCCCGGCGGCGATGATCGAGTTGTCGTGTGGCCACACGGTCCCGAGGTGGTAGCCGATGGGGTTGTATCCCACGTCCTCGGTGGAGAGGGTGCGGACGCCCCAGCCGGAGAACATCTGGTCGGACATCAACTGCCGGGCCACAGTGGCGGCCCGGTCGGGCGGGACGATGCCGCTCCACAGCAGGTGGCCCATGTTCGAGGTCATCGAGTCGATGGGGCGTTTGTCGGCGTCGAGGCCGATCGCGTAGTAGCCGCCGCGGGCGGGCAGCCAGTAGTCGCGGTTGAACCGTTCGCGCAGGTCGGCGGCTTCGGCGCGGAGACGTCGCGCCAACGCGTCGTCGGCCCAGGGCCCGTCGGCGAGTTGGGCGGCGCGCAGCTTCGCGTCGTAGGTGTAGCCCTGGATCTCACAGGTGGCGATCGGCAGGGAGGGGAGCCTGCTGTCGGCGAACTGGACACCATCCGGCGAGTCGCGCCAGCAGTGGTTGCGCATACCCTCCGGCGAGCGCGTGGCGTACTCGACGTAACCGTCGCCGTCGCGGTCGCCGAAGTCGTCGATCCACCGCAGGGCCGCGTCGGCGTTGGGACGCAAGCGTTGGACCAGCGCGTCGTCGCCAGTCCACCGCCAGTACTCGGAGAGCAGGATGAGCCACAGCTGGGTGGTGTCGGACGCGCCGAAGCACGGGCCGTACGGCTTGATGCCCAGCTGCGTCAGCTCGCCGGAGCGGTACTCGTGCAGGATCTTCCCCGGCTCCTCGTCGCTGAAGTCGTCGACGGTGTCGCCCTGGTGTGCGGCAAGTGTGACAAGTGCGCCTCGGGCCACGTCCGGCCCGCAGCTGATGCTCTGGTAGGCGGTGATCAGGGTGTCCCGCCCGAACACCGCCAGGAACCAGGGCATGCCGGCGGCCAGCAGTACGACCCGCTCTCCCTTGATCTCCTTGACGATCCGCATCGACACCAGGTCGGCGCCCGACTTGTGGTACACGTCGCGCAACAGGTCTGAGTCGGCGCTCAGGTGCGGCTTATTCGCCCGCCACCGGGTCACCGGGTCGTCGGCGCCGGGGTCGTGCGGTTCGCCGAAGGTGCGGCTGGCGGGCCGGTACTCCTCACCCTGGCTGTTCAGCAGCACCCGCAGCTCGCACCCCCAGGTCTCACCCCGACCCAGGTGCACGTCCCAGAGCAGCGAGTCGCCCTCGACCCGGTCGGCGCGCGGCTCGGCCTCGACGGTCGTGGCGACCGACCAGTGCGACTTCTGGTAGGAGAAACACAGTGTGGAACCGTCCGACCGGTGGTCCCGCCGAACGTCGGGCAGCCTGCTCCGCCCCGCGCCCTTGATCTCGAAGAGATCGGCGAAGTCCGTGTCAACCGCCAACCGCAGACGTACGTGGACCGGCTCGGCGCCGAAGTACTGCACAGTGATCCGCTCGTACATGCCGTCTCCGACGAACCGTTCCCGCCGCACCCCGACGCGGTTGGCGGCCAGGCCCGGAACCTCCGGGTTGGCGAGAAAGAAAGCGGCCGAGTACGAGTCGACGGTGTTCGCGCTCAGGACAAGCGGAGGAAGACCATCGACAGTCAATTCCCAACGACTGATGTAGCGGGTGTCGTCGTGCACCAACCCGGCGATGGAGTCGGCCGGAACATCACCCGTTGGATTGGACAACATGAAGGTGCGGCCCTCGAATATGCCGACCGCGTCCGAACCCAGTTCCGGCGGCATGTCGCGGTTGGCGCCACCGCGGGTCTTCTCGGGCTGCTGTTGTTGTTGCGTCGGTTGGGACGCGGGCGGCGTCGACCGAGATCGCATGACGTTCTCCCCCCGTCGGCAGGGACAACGCCCCGCCGTGCACCCCCGCAGTCTAGGGCCCGAAAAGATGACCTCGCGGTGATATCGAAGTGAGCCGGAGCCGCTGACGCCGCCCTCCGCGCCCGCCTTCGGTCGACGTCGACCGCATTCAACCACGCTGCTGTCGGAGTTGGTCGATACGCTGCATCTCGTAGCCGGTCAACAGTGCGGTCGGCAGCCCACGCGAACGTTTGAACTCGATGCCGCCGTCGATCAGCGGGAGCGCGGCGGGAATTCCGAGGGCCTCACCCCCGTACATCTCCCAGGTGAGGCGGGCCGCGCCGAATGTCGCGAAACCACCCTGGTCTGTCGCCACGATGGCCCGCAGCCCGGACAGGAAACCCTCCCGGTCGCTCATCGCGTACTCGTAGAGTTGCCCGACGCGCTGCCACAGATTACCGCCGTCGATGCCACTGCCGTGGGCGTCGAACTCGTACCGGCCGAAGACCTCCAGCCAACCGAACATGTCGTCGGGGAACGGAGATCGGGGTGCTCGTTTGAAGATTCCCATGCCGCTAGCTGACGGACCGCCGTCCGTCAGGTCAGGGCGGGATGCCACACCGGAGGAGTCCGCGGTGTCCAGCGCTTCGGCGAGAGGACGGTATCGGCAGTGGGTCGACGGCCGCCACGAACCTCCTACGGGTACCTCGCGCCTTCCGGGGCGCGGGTGCTGGGCTGGGAGTGCAACAACGACGGCTGTGGGACCGGTGACCGACCAGCGCCGCCGTCCTGGCCGCACCCGTGTCGGGAGTGTGGGAGGCCGACCGACGCCAGCTTCGACGAGCCGTGGGCGCACGAGGCCAGGGGCTACAAGATCCAGCACCACCTGCACAGCACGGACCGGGACGTGCGGGAGATGGCGCGACTGGAGCGGCACGTCTGGGCGTACAAGGAGGCGTGTTTCCGCGACGATGCCCCGGCGGCCGACAGGGCGTGGCGGGCGTATCGCCGGGCGCGGTCACCACTGTGGCAGGAGGCCGAGGGGGACGAACCGGCTGTCGCGCTGAGCCGCGCCCAACAGTGGCTCCGCACCGCCACCCGGGCCGACCTGACCGCTCTCCTGCCCGACGTCGAGCCGTCCGGCGCGCCGGGCGGCCACCCCTACACGGATCCGGAGTACTGGGCGGCCTTCGCGTACACCGGTGCCTGACCCAGCCCACCGCGACCGTGCCGGTCCGGACGGCCCGCCAGCGGCCGAACCGTGCCGTGGGTGGGGTCAGGTCGTCGCGTCGACGCTGCCGACGGCCGCGACGCGCCTCCGGCGGACGGCCGGTGTCACCGCGGCTCGCCGTGGGCGGCGAGCGCGCGGAGACCGGCCAGGTCGAGCACCGCGATCCGGCGGTAACCGGTGCGGATCAGCCGTTCCGCGCGGAGCGTGCGCAGCGCCCGCTGGATGGTGTCCGTCGCGGCGCCGACCAGCGTGGCAAGCTCCGCCTGGTTCAACTCGACTCCGATGACCAACTCGTCGTCGTTGGCCCAGCCGCAGCTCGCCGCGATCTCGGCGAGCACCCGGGCCAACCGCACGTGCACCGGAAAGGCGGCGAACTCGGCCCGGCGATCGTTCGCCCATCGCAGGCGCTGGCCGACCGTCGCGGTGACCTGTGCGGCCACCGCGGAGCGGCGGTCGAGGAAGCGGAGGAAGTCGGCCTGCCGGATGACCGTGCACACCACCTCCCCGCAGGTCGTCACCGTCGCGGAGCGACCCTGACCGCTGATCGCCGCGAACTCTCCCACGAGATCACCGGGCAGGCGGATCGCCAGCAGCCGGTCCGCGCCGTCCGCGCTGGTCGTGATCTTGACAAAGCCCCGGCGGATCACCTCGACGTGGGTGTCCCGCGCTCCTTCGGTCAGCAGGCGTCGGCCGGGCGAGACGGTACGGGTCACGCCGAGGGCCAGCAGCTCCCTGCGGTCGGCGGGAGTGATCCGGTCCAGGAACGACCCCTGCGCCCAGACCGCGTCGACGTCGAGCGGTGCGGCAGACATGACCGGGCCTCCTTGGGGGGTGGAACCGGGCGAGAACCCGTCCTTCCCCGGAATACCGCTCGTCGGGCCGGGATGCAATACCCACAGAGGACCGGATCCGTTACCTGACGAGGGGAGCTGACGTGGAATCCCATCGCTGACAGTCGTACCGCTTCCCTTCGCATTGTTGATCGCCGGCTCGGCGGGCACGCGCCCCGCCGGGCCGGCGATCCGTCCGCCCGTCCGTCAGATGTGTGACAGATGACCCGCAGGGCGGTGCGGCACGGATCGGAGGGGATATGGCTACCTGTCACCCGTCGGCCGACACCCGATGGGTGGTGGCTGGGCCATGAGCACGCCACCGCCGGCCGGAGAGCCGCCCGGGGACCTCTCGTCCGAGCAACGGGCCCGTCTCCTGCGGCTCTTCGAACGAGAGTTCGGCGCGGCGTGGCGGGCCACCATCGCGGCCGGAGCGAACCCGGCCACTCTCGCGGACGCCGCCGCTGACCAGGTGCGGGAGATGTGGTCACGCGCCGCCGTCGGCGACGATCCGCAGCACCTCGTCGACGATGCGCCGCACGGTCCGGTCGTCGGCGAGCAGGACTGACAGCCGCTCCTCCGGGGCCGGCACACCGTCCGGCGTACGGTCCATCCGCTCGCTTCCGGTGCCGGCGCCGAAGACCACGCCGAGCACCTCCACCACCGCGTCGGCCGGGTCCGCGCCGCCGCGAAGACGACGACCGATCAGCTCCACCGCGGCGGCGGCGAGATCGGCGAGCCGGCCCTCGTCCCGCTCGTGTGCGTCGATCACGACAAGTGGTCGGGGACCGGCCGCCCCGTCGGCGGAGACCGCGAGCACGGGGGCGCACTTGTGGCCGAGCGGCCGCTCCACGTAGTCCGCGTACCACCGGGGCCGCCGCCGCATCGCGCCGAGCACCCGCTCGATGTCCAGCGAGAGCAGCGGGCTGTCGCTGCCGGTCGGGTCCCCGGTGGCGGCCTCCCGTCGGAGCGCCCAGCTGTCCAGTGGCCACAGCTGCGTCCCGGCGGTGGTGGGCACGCCGACCCAGGTGAGGATCTGCACGGCCAGCTCGGTCAGCCAGGGATCACCGCCGAGTTCAGCGGCGAGCCAGGCCGGAACCCGGGGCCGCTGCAACGCGCCCCGACGACCGCGTCGCCGGCGGTGGCCGTCCACAGTGGCCGCGTTGAGCCGCGCCGACAACCACCGCTCGACGTCGACGATCGGCACCTTGGCGTTGGTGAGCAGGTCGGACACGACGGCCTCGACGTCGTCGTGGTGTCGGTCGAGGCAGTCGTCGGCAAGTCGCTGCACCGAGGTCGCGCAGACCCAGTGCCCCCGCCGGCGCTCCATCGGACGGGTCACCCGGGCGAAGACGATCGGCCAGACGATCGCGTACGCGGCGCCGCTGAGCCGGGCGTGAACCTCGGGCGTCGCGGACGCGACAACCGTCGACAGCTCCCCACGACGGGCCAGGTCGCACAGGTCGTCCACGGCCGGACGGGCGCACTGCTCCCCAGACGTGCGAACCGGAGAGCGCCGTACGGTCGGATCATCCGCGATCGTCATGACGCCCCCTCCAGAACGCGAAATGAGTCACGTCGCCTGCGGCCCGCACATCGCACCGGAAAAGATTCCGGCACTTACCAACAACAATGTGGCGAGTAGGCGGTGAAGGCGAGCCCTCGCTCGTCGAAGAAGCGGTTCGTCGTGCATCGGTGGCGAATCCGCCGAGCCGGGTCGGCCCTCCCGCCGACCCGGGCACGGCCGTCAGGGCGACCGACCCCCGTTCGTAGCCCGGCCGATCGGCGGCTCGGCACCTGGTCCGAAGTGTGCTATGACCATCCACTGTCTTCACCCGCATGGCGCGGATCGATCCCTCGTTCGCTGAGACGGCGACATGACGCGTTCATCCTCGTGGGCGGGGGGCCTCGACACTGGCCAGAAAATGGCCTTGTTCCTGGCCAGATAATGGCCGCCGGCGGGATACTCGGCGCACGACAGGGCCACGGGCCCGCTGGAGTGCCGGTAACCTCCGCACGGTCCTGACGGACCATCCACAGAAGAGGAGAGGGCCCTGCCTCCCGGGAACGACACCGATCCCTCCGACGGGCTCCGGCAAGAGCTGCTGAGCCTTCGCCGGGGTCCGGGCCTACAGAGCAGCCCGCTGCACCGTCGGCTCGGGCCACGGCTGGCCGACCTCTGCGGCGTCTCGCCGGCCGAGTCGGAATCGGCGGTACGGGCGAAGGTGCGCCACACCCTGCTCGCCCTCTCCAACCACATGCCCGGTGACCTGCGTCGGGCCGTCGTCCTCGCGTACGCCCTCGATCCCACCCATGCCTATCTCCGGCTGGACCGCCGCACCGACCAACTCGCCCGTGAGCTGTCGGTCCAACAGCGCACGGCACGTCGCCGGATCGACGAGGCGGTGGCCCGGCTGGTCCGCGCCGCCGCAGCGGAGATCCCCACCGGCGCGACCGACACCGGCCCCGGCTGGCACCTGCGCGCGATGAACGCGCTGCTCCGGCTGGACACACCGACACCGGAGCTCTACGAGACGCGCAGCGTCGTGGCCACCCGCCCGATCGACGAGCTGACCGTGCAGTTCAGCCTGCCCCGCCAGCCCGACGACGACGGTCCGGAGCACGGCGTGCACGCCGACGTGCTGTTCGGCGCACGGATCCGGGAGCTGACCCGGCACATCTCGGACCAGTGTTTCCGGCTCACCCTCGCCCTGCCCAGGATGTTGGAGCCGGGCGAGCGGCACGACCTCTGCCTGCACTACCGGCTGCCCGAGGGGCAACCGATGCGGGAGCACTACGTCTTCCAGCCGCTGACGCCGTGCGCGCACTGCACCGTCCGACTGCGGTTCCCGACCGACTGTCGGCCGGCGACGGCCTGGCGGCTCGACGGTGTCCCGCCCCGCGCTGTGGACGACCGCACACCGGGCCCAGACCGGCTGCACCCGGACACCGTCGGCGAGGTGACGGCGGTCTTCGACGGGTTGCAGCAGGGCTACGCGTACGGGATCGCCTGGACCTTCGCCGATGGCACGCGCACCTGAGTCGTACGGCCGTGGCTCGGGCGGCGCGGCGGGCGGCCCGTTCGGAGGCGGTCCGTCAGAGCAGAACGTGGCGAGTTTCTCCGCCCGGCTTCGGGCCGGCGAGTTCGGGACCCGGCACCTGGTCCGGCGTACCCCGCCGCGACCCGGTCCGGAACTGGGCACTGTGCGTGCGACGTTGCGGCCGCGAGGGCTCGTCGGGGCCGACGGGGTCATCGTCACGGCCTGGTGGGTCGGCGACGGGCCACCGCCGGCGGCCGGCGTGCGCGTCCGACGACGGCCCGACCCGGGTGGGTGCTGGCTGGCCGAGGCGGTGGTCGGACCATGAACCCCTTCGCCCTGTTCGAGGAGGACACCGACGGGCCGGACGAGGTCGCCTTCATCACCGACACCCACCGGCGTCGTTTCGTGGCGCTCCTGATCGACACCTCCTGGTCGATGGCGGCCACCCAGAGCAACGGCGTACGCGCGATCGACGCGCTCAACGAGGAACTGGCGCGGTGGCTGCCCGCCGTGCGTGCGGAAGGGCGCGGCTCGCTGCGGGACGTCGAGTTCCTGGTTGTCACGTTCGGCGCGGGCGGGGTGAGCGTGGTCTCCGGCAACGGGACGCCATCGGCCGAGGACGACGGCGCGTTCGTGCCGGCGGCCCGACTGGAACTGCCGACCCTGGTCGCGGGCGGCGCCACGCCGATGGTGGCGGCGGTGGACCTGGCGCTCACCCTCGTCGAGCAGCGTCGCCAGCACGTCCAGACGGTGCACGCCCAGCAGACCGGCGGGCCCCGACTGATCCTGGTCAGCGACGGGACCCCCACCGACGAGGAGGGCAACCCCACCGACGACTGGCAGCCGCTCGCCCGACGGTTGGAGCAGTGGCGGTCGACGCGGCGGTTGCAGCTGTTCGCGTTCGGCGTGCCCGGGGTGGACGACGAGGTGATGCGGGCCCTCGCCACCCCGAGCGGCTACTTCCCGCTGGACGACCTCGACCTGCGCAAGCTGCTCGACCTGATCCTGGTGGCCACCTCCGACCACGTCGACTTCGAGCGGGTGCGCAGCCAGGTGTACGGGGCCGACCTCCCATGACGGCACGATGGTCGGTCCTCGGCGGCAGCGCGGCGGGCGGGGCGCACGTCCGGGCCGGGGTCAGCGGCCAGGACGCCTACGCCGTCCGCGAGGTCGACGGCACCCTGCTGCTGGTGGCTGCCGACGGCGCGGGCAGCCGCCGCTGCGCCGCGACCGGCGCGTCCCTCGTCGTCACCCTTGCCGTGCAGATGCTCGTCCCGCTCCTGGGTGACCGGCTACCGACCTCCGCCGACGCCTGGTCCGGGTGGCTCGACAGGGTGGGGGACCGGCTGTTCCGCCGGTTCCGCCGTGCGGCGCGGGCGGTGGCCCGAGCCGTCGGTGGAATCGAGCCGGAGGACCTGGCCACCACTGTGACAGTCGTGGTGGCCCGCCCGCCGTGGGTCGCCGTGCTCGCGGTGGGCGACGGCCTCGTGGTGGTCCGGGCCGCCGACGGCACCCTCGACCTGCTGCTCGCCCCGCCGGGCGGCGCCGATCGGCTGCCCGGCGCGACGACGCTCCTGCCCAACGCCCGCGCCGGGCGGCAGGCGCGTCGGCTCGTCGCCCGACTGCCCGATCTCACCGGGCTCGCCGTGTGCACCGACGGCCTCGACAGCCTCCTCGTCGAGTACGACGGCAGCCGGCCCCGCGAGCCCGGCGCGGCGGCCTTCGCGCAGCTGTTCACTCTCGTCGAGGCCGCCGACACCGACCCGTCGGCGCTCGTCCGGTTGCTCAACGGCAGGCGGGTCGGCGCCCTCACCGACGACGACCGGACCCTCCTGCTGGCGGTGCCCCGATGAGCATCGACGTGTGGCTGACCGGCCCGGACGGCCACCGGGCGGCCGACACCCTCGACACGCCGGTCGGCTCGGTCGGCTCCCAGGGGCAGGTCTTCCGGCTGCGACAGCGGCCGGACACCGTGGCGAAGATCCTGCACCGCGCGGACCCGGAGGAGTTGGCCACCCGTACCCGGGTCATGCTCGCCGAACCGACCGGGTGGACCATGCGGTCGGGGCGGCCCGTGGTGGCCTGGCCCACCGCCGCGGTGCACCGCCGCGACGACGGGAGGCTCCTCGGCTACGCCGCCCCGCGGCTCGCACCGCCCCGGTTCGCGCCCCTGCCGCTGCTGTTCAATCCCGCGGTGCGGGCCCGGATGCTGCCCGGCGCCACCTGGGCCTGGTGGCTGACCCTGGCGGAGGATCTGGCCCGGCTCGTCCAGTCCGTGCACGCGCGCGGGCACGTGATCGGTGACCTGGCGCCCGCCAACATCTTCGTCTCCGCCGGCGGCGGCGTCTGCCTGATCGACGTCGACGGTTGGCAGTTGCACGACCGGGAGACCGGTGCGGACCTGCCGTGCCCGTTCTCGCGCCCGGAGTACACGGCGCCCGAGGAACTCGGTCGTTCGGGCGGGCGGCGGGAGGTGGCCAGTGACAACTGGGCGCTGGCGGTGTTGACCGCCCAACTGGTCTGCCTCGGTTTCCATCCCTACGGCGGGGTGCGGCCCGAGGCGACAGGTCCGGTGGAGGAGGTCGACAACGTCCGGCTCCGCTGTTGCCGGCTGCTCGGGGCGGACGTCCGGGCACCGGTCGCCGCGGTACCGGCGCAGGCGCTGCCGGTCGTGCTGCGTCGCCGGCTCGCCGAGGCCGTCGACGTCGGGTACGACACGCCGGGCCTGCGTCCCGGCCCGCGGTCCTGGGCCGCCGCGCTGGCCTACGTGCGGGACCACCTGGTCGGCTGTGCCACCAGGCCGACGCATGTCTTCTCGCGGGAGCACCGCGACTGCCCCTGGTGCGCGATGGTGGCCGCCGGCGCACCCGACCCGTTTCCCGAGGATGGACGATGACCACGACCATCGAGATCAGCCGGGTCGCCGACCGGACCGCCGTGCTCGGGCCAGGTCTGCGGGCGGTGGTCTGGGTACGGGGATGCCCGTTGCGCTGCCCCGGCTGCGTCGCGCCGGAGGACCTGCCCTTCGCCGGAGGGGTCACCCGCACCGTCGACGACCTGGCCGGATGGCTCGGCGGACTGCCGTCCGACATCACCGGGGTCACCTTCTCCGGCGGCGAGCCGATGGCCCAGGCGGCCGGGCTCAGCGCGCTCGTCGACCGGATTCGCGTCGACCGCGACTGGTCGGTGCTGTCGTTCACCGGGTGGACCCTGGAACACCTGCGGCGGCAGCGCGACGCCGACCAGCTCCGGCTGCTGGGCCAGCTCGACATCCTGGTGGACGGCCCGTACGTGGCCGCCCGCCACGCCGACCTGCTCTGGCGCGGCTCGACGAACCAGCGGCTGCACTTCCTCACCGACCGGCACGCGCCGTCGGCGCAGGACACGTCCGCCGGCATCGAGCTGCGCCTGGCGCAGGACGGCGTCCAATGGATCGGGGTCCCTCCGGTGCCGGACTTCCGCGCCGGGTTCGAGACCGCCATGCGTGCCCAGGGCGTCGAGATCGCACCGCACACGCCCACCGAATCCGCCGACGAGAGAGGCCGATGATGTCCGGCAGTCCGAAGTACACGACAGTCGCCCTGGACGTCGCCCGCCGTGCGCAGTTGGAGGCCGCCCGGCGGCGGCGTGCGGAGGAGCGCCGGCGGCGTCGGGAGGAACAGCGCCAGCGACGTCTCGCGGCGGGCATCCGGGCCGCCGACGTACGCCGCGACGCGCTGACCGCGCGACTGGGCGAGCTGGTGGACTCCTCGCGTGGGCTGCCCCAGCACGCCCAGGTGACCGCGGCGACCAACCAGGTCGTCGGCCTGCCCCGCCCCACCGACGAGGCCGGGCTGAGCCGGCTCGGCCGGGAGTTGCGCGGCGCCGAACGACGTGCCGACGAACTCACCGTCGCGGTGTCCCGGGAACTGACCCGGCAGGAGCAGAGCCGGGCGGTGGACCTGGCCGTCGCGCCGCTGCGCGGACTGGCCGACGGGCAACAGTTCGACCCGGTGGGCCACCGGGCCATCGCGGCGCTGGTGGACGAGACCAGGCGGCGCGCGGGGGACGCGCGGGGCTTCGCCGACCTGCACCAGCGGCTCGGCGAGGCGGTCGGCGCACACCTGGAGACGGTCCGGGACAGGCAGGCGCAGCTACGCCGCCTCGCCACGGACACCGACGAGCTCTCCACCCACGTCGTCGACGCGTTGGCCGACGCGGCGGCGGCGGGCATCGAGGTGGCCGAGGAATCCGCGCTGCGCGCCGAGCTTTCCGGTCTGCGTCACGAGGCGGCCAGCGGCAACGTCGACAGGTGGGAGCGGCACGTCGCCAGCCTGCGTGACCGGGTCGAGGCGGTGACCGCGGCGACCGACGAGCGACTCGACCAGCTCGACCGGATGGCCCTGATCGTGGAGGCGGCCAGTGCCGCGTTGCCGGCGGCCGGCCTGCGGGTCGTGCCGAACAGCCTGGCGGAGCGCGCGGACGCCGTGGTCTTCGTCGCCGAACGCGCCGACGGCTCACCCGTCGAGATGACCGTCTACGCGGGGGACACCGACGGCAACCGGCTGGAGTACCGGACGGCCGGCTCCGACATCGTCGTGGAGAACGCCGTCGACGGGGTGGTCTCCCGCTGTGACCTGACCGAGGAACTGCTCGAGCGCTTCCACACCGAGCTAGCCGACCAGGGGGTGGCGGCCGACGGCCT
Source organism: Micromonospora sp. NPDC049230 (assembly GCF_040647875.1). Taxonomy (NCBI): domain Bacteria; kingdom Bacillati; phylum Actinomycetota; class Actinomycetes; order Micromonosporales; family Micromonosporaceae; genus Micromonospora; species Micromonospora sp. NPDC049230. Next base: position 12,727 of record NZ_JBEZCZ010000022.1, on the reverse strand, counting down.
GCACTGGGAGGGCAAGCCCGGCCAGCCCCGGCCACCGGCCGTGGAGGCGTTGCACCGGCCGGGGCACGACGACCGGAGCCGGTCGTGACCGCCCCGCAGCCGGGCCGGCCCACCGCGCCACCGGCGGCGGCCTGGCTGGAACGGGTCACCGCCGAGATCGCCCGTGGCCGGCACGTCGTCATCCACGGCAACGTGCGTGACCTGGTCCGCTGGGACCGCTCGTTCCACCCGCTGCGTACCGCGGTCTCCGGCCTACTGTCGATCTTCGGCTACCAGCTGACCGGCTACTTCGATCCGATCGACGGGCTCAGTTTCGGCAACGCGGAGGACCAGCGGGAGTTCCACCGGCTGCTTGTCGTACCGGACGTCGGCCGGCCCGCCGCGGCCGAGCCGGCCGCCGCCAACGACCGGGCCGCGTCGGCGCGCAGCCGGTTCTCCGCCGCGCTGCGGGACGCGCCCGCGCCGACCCTGACCAACCCGTACGACTCGCTGGCGGCGATCCGGCGGGTGCTGCGGCAGACCGGCACGTCGTCGGCGTTCCTCATCGACCAGGCCGACCTCATGCTCTCCCCGCCCGAGCGGGGCGGCGACGCCGAGCGGCGGCTGCTGGGCACGATGGCCAAGGCGATGACCGAGGCGGCCCAGACCGGCAAGCTGCGCAATCTCCTCGTGCTCGTCGCGGACGACCTCGCCGCCCTGCCGGCCTGGCTCTACCGGGACCGCCCGTACGTCCAGGTGGTCGAGGCGGCCCTGCCGACCTTCGACGAGCGGCACGTCTACCTGCACCAGCAGGCCCGCCACTTCCACCAGGCGGCCACCGCGAAGAAGGCGCCGGAGGATCTGCGGGTGCTGGCCAACCTGAGCGAGGGTATGGCGATCAGCGAGTTGGACGGGCTGTGGCGGATGAGCAACCTCCAGGAGATCCCGCTCGACGAACCCCGGACGCTGATGAAGCGCACCCTGTTCGGCCCGCGCCAGGATCCGTGGCGCCGCGTGCGCGACCGGCTCGCCCGGTTCGGGCCGATGGCCGGTGAACGGGTCGTCGGCCAGCCCGTCGCCGTCGACCGGGTCCGCCGGGCGCTGACCTCGGCCACCGTCGGCATCGACTTCGTCGCCGACCCGCACAACGCGGAGTCCCGGCCCAAGGGGATCTTCTTCTTCGTGGGGCCGACCGGGGTGGGCAAGACGGAGCTGGCCCGGACGCTCAGCGAGTTCGTCTTCGACGACGAGACGGCGCTGGCCCGCTTCGACATGTCCACGTTCGCCGAGCCGCATTCCGCCGAACGGCTCACCGGTGCGCCACCCGGGTACGTCGGTCACGAACGCGGCGGTGAACTGACCAACCGGGTGAGTCAGCGCCCGTTCAGCGTGCTGCTCTTCGACGAGATCGAGAAGGCGCACGCGTCGGTGTTCGACAAGTTCCTCCAGGTGCTCGACGATGGTCGGCTCACCGACGCGCTCGGCAACACCGCGTACTTCTCCGAGACCGTCATCATCTTCACCTCGAACCTGGGGGCCGCCGAGACGTACGGCTGGCTCGACGGCGGTGAACTGCCCGACTACGAGAAGGTCACCGCCCATTTCGAACGCGCCGTGCGCGACCACTTCACCACCACCCTCGGCCGGCCGGAGCTGCTCGGCCGCCTCGGCGGCGGCATCACCGTCTTCGACATCCTGCGACCGGAGTTCGTCGATCAGATCGTCGGCAAGCTGCTCGCGCAACTGGTGGCCAGCGCCCACCGGCAGGGGGTCCGACTGACCCTCGACGAGCAGAGCGTCGTGACCCGGGTGCAGGAGGTGATGCGCCGGCCGGAGGCGCTGCGGCTGGGGGTGCGCAGCATCCGCGACGTCCTGGACCGCCTGGTACGAGAGCCCCTGGTCGAGCACGTCTTCGCCAGTCCCGGGCAGGCGGCGCTGCGGTTGTCGGTGCAGCCGCACGGCACGGTGATCCGCGCCGACTGAGTTCAGCCGGCCGGGCTCCTGGTCGGCTTGGGCTTGGGCTTGGGTTTCGGCTTGACGGGCGTGGGGGTGGGCGACGGCGTGGGCGGGGGCGTCGGTGTGGCCCGGTCCCGCAGCGGCGCCAGGAAGTACGCGACGACCTGCCCGGCCTGGTCCCAGGCGCCCCTGGTGAACCCGTCCGCGGCCGGCGACGCGAGACCGACGGCCAACGCGGCCACCAGCGCGCCGAGGAGCACCAGCCGTGCCGCCCGGTGACCGGGCGGCAACCCTCCCTGCCCCTGCTCAGTCAAGACCGCTCCACTCTCTGGTGAGGATCCAGTTCGCCGGCCCGAACCCGCCGTCCGGGCCGGCATCACGCCCGGACACCAGGAAGAAGCGCACCTCCCGGAAGTCACGTTCGACCGTCAGCACGAGGTTGCCCAGACCGTTCTCCCGCAACCAGGTCCGCACCCCGGCGGAACCGTCGGGACCGGCGGACATCTTCTCCAACAGGTCCGCCTTGGACACCACGAAGGCGAGCCGCCGACGGCCGGTGGGGACACCGAACTCCTGCAACCGCTGCACCGTCGCGTTGTAGGCGTCCTCCGGGTCGTAGGTCGCCGGGTTCGCCGCGGCGAAGACCTCCGGCGCCCCGGCGGCGAACTCGTCGCGTACCCGACGGACCGAGAACGGGTCGAGCACGTAGATCAGGGAACGCGCGTGGTCGAGGTACGCGAGGCGGGCATTCTGCTCGCGGTCCACCAGATTCTCGCCGGCCGCGTCGAAGAGGTGCACCAGCGCCACCCGTGGCCCTCGGGCCAACCGGAGGGTGACTGCCACCGGCGGGCCGGACGCCGAGGTCTTGGCCGGCGACGCCCCCTCGCGCATCAGCAGCGCGTACACCTCGTGCTGTTGCCGGCTGTGCTCGTCGGGCAGGGCCACCGCCACGCCGACCCGCTTCGCGGCCTGCTCCAGGCCCGCCAGTGCCGACATGATGAGCTGGGTCTTGCCCGCCGACGCGGCCCCGAACACCGGCATCCGTACGTCGGTGACCACCCCGGCGCCCGGCAGCAGCGCTTCGGTACAGCTGGGGCAGCAGGCCTCCAGCCGGCGGCTGAACGCCGCGCGCAGCACGGTCGTGGGCAGCAGGTCGCCACAGCCGCAGCGCCGCCACAGCACGCCGAGGCGCCCGGGACGCAGATCCCGGTGCAGGTCCGCGCCGGTCAGCCGGTGGTCAGGGGGATGCGGTCCACGGCAGCGGTACGCCGGGACCGCCGCGAGCTGGTGGCAGTGTCGGCAGCTCGCCCGCGCGCCGAACACCGCCTGCCAGCCCGTGTCCAACCCGCGCAGCAGCAGAACCACGGGTACGCCGACCAGCCAGGCGGCCGCCGAGACGCCGGCGGTGACCAACCCGGCACCCAGCACCCCGGCCGCCACGCCCACCGTCAGCCCGGCCTGTACGGCGAGGACCGGCACGTAGAACGGCCACCACATCCGCACCCGGTGGGCGCGGGCCCACCGGTGGGGCCGGACCCAGACCGCACGGGTGATCAGCCGCACGCGTTCCACGATCGCCCGGGCGTCCAGCAGCACCTGGGCGGCGAAGTACTGCGGCCAGGCCCGGTCCCGCCGCACGAAGGTCGGCGCGACCCGCCCCGCCAGCGCGCCGCCGTGCACGTCGTCGGGTGTGCGTACCCGAACCCAGGAGGCGCGTCCGACCAGGACGACACCGGCGACCCCGAGCACCACGGCGACACCCGCGGCCAGGCCACCGAGGGCGGCGAGGTTGGCCAACGGCAGGGCGACGATGAACAGCAGAGCGACGCTGACGGCGAAGTGCAGGAGGCGTCCGAGGAATCGCACGGCTCACCGGTCCCGGAACGGGTGGGCGATACGGTACCTGCGGCGTCGACCGCTGTAGGTGTCGGCGAACCGCTGCCAGTGCTTGCGCCAGTCGCTGCTGTGCCGGGCGAAGTGCTGGGCGACCCGTTCGAGTTGGGCGTCCGGCGACCGGGTCAGCCACCGCCCGAGCGCCTGATCGAGGCGCGTGATCTGCTGCGCGCGGGGCGCTCCCGAGCCGGTCAGATAGTAGGCGAGCACCGCGGGTGCCTCCCCGTCTTCCGTCGTCAACGCGTCGACGAGTCGGTCGACGAAGGGGTCCAGCAGGGTCGGATGCCGGTCGAGGACACCGTCGAGACTGAGCAGGGCCACCACCCGGCTCAGCGCCGTGACCACCTCGCCCTGCCGCATCTCGACAAGCCGCGCGGGGCAGTCGCGCAGCCGGCGCATCAGCACCGCACTGCGCACTCCGTCGGGGCGGTGCCGCAGTTCGGTGAGGGTGTCGGTCAGCTCCTCGTCCTCCGCCAGGGTGGCGGCGACCCGGGTGGTGGGTGTCATCAGGCCGGAGGCGACCAGCCGGCGACAGAGGTCGAAGAGCCGCAGGTCCGCCACCGCCGCGCGGGTCACCTCGTCGGTGACCTTCCAGAAGATGCGGTCGGGCAGGCGGGTGCCCTTCGGAGCGACGTCGAGCACCAGCTCCAGCTCTGCCGCTGTCGGCGCGGACTGGCTCCACAGCGCCCCCGCCACCCAGGAGAAGCCCCCGGGATCGTGCCGGTGCGCGGTCAGGTGCCGCTCGACGACGGTGTCCCGTTCGTCGCGGTGCCGCACCGCCGCGCCGAGCACCGCCTGCGCCAACGGGGAGTTCAGCGTGTCGAGCCGGGGCAGCAGCAACTGCCACCAACCGTCACCGACCTCCGCCTGCTCCTGCGAACCGAGTCGAGCGCGGTCCGCCAACACCGACAGCAGCCGCTCCTCCAACCGGTCGTGGCAGGCGAGCCCGGCGGGCCGCACATCCCGGGGGTGGTCCGCCCAGTACCTGACGAAACTCTCGGCTGCCCCGGCGATGTCGGGCCACCGCACGTCCACCTCGAACCGGGTCGCGACCCGCAGGAGCGCCTCGAACCGCTGCGGCGGCACGCCCGAGGTGAGGGCCTCGGTGAGGAGCTGCCGTGCCTGGTCGCTGTGGTCGGGGTGCCACTCGCCGGCCGGCAGCGGGGGCAGCCGACGGTCGGTCACCGCACCCCGGACGCGGGCGCCCTCCACCTCGCTGATGATCAGGGCGAGCCGGACGTCGGCCGCCCTGCCGGGCACCAGGCCGTCACAGCCGACCTCGTCGAGCAGCACCAGCACCCGCTGCGGCCAACGTTCGGGCGTCTCGGCGAAGAGGTCCGCCACGTCCGGGCCGTACGCGTGGCGCATCCCCTCCGGCCCGGTGCGCAACCACCCCACGATGGCCTCGGCGTGCCGGGGATCGGGAAGGCGGTGCAGGATGGCGGCCATCCCGAGCGCGGCGGCGGCCTCCTCGCGGCCGTCGTCGCCGGCCAGCCCGGACGCCGTCGCGACACCCAGGGCGTCCACCACGTCCCGCGGGTCCTCGGTCAGGAAGAGATCGACCCATCGGCTGGCCGACGGGGTCGGCTCGATCGGTGTGTGCTGGTGCCGGTGCAGGTCGAACACGGCGTAGCCGAGCGGGTTGTCGATCCGGCCGGCCGGGCCCGCGAACTCCGGCAGGACCGCGACGACAGGTAGGGCCGAGCGCGCCGGGTCGGTCGAGAAGATCTTGAAGCCCACCTCCAGCGCCCGCTCACGGGGCAGCAGGAGGGTGCCGGCGACGAGCCATCCCACGATCGTGGCGATGTCGTCACCGACGAAGAGCACCCGCGATCGTCCGGGTCGACCGGCGTCGGCGAGCGCGGACACCAGCGCCAGCAACGTCTCCCGGCCGTGCGGTTGGCCGAGGACGAAGGCCTGGGCGTGCGCCGGAGAATGGTCGGTCCCCACCGCGTCGCCGAGCCGCACCGGGTCCGAGTGGGTGGTCGGTGCCGGCCCGCCCGACCAGAACCCGGCCTGGAACAACTGGGCCGGACGCAGGTCGGCGTAACTGGCCGGGTCGGTCGTGACGATGGCGTGGGTCAGCTGGTTGCCCTCCCGGGTGCCGTTGGCCTCCCGCCCGAGGTAGAGCCCGCTCGCCGTGACCAGGATGCCATCGGAACTGATGTGCGCGAACGACGGTGGGTACTGCTCGACCGGTCGCCGGTCGGCCATCCACCGCGACGGCGGCTCGTAGAGCAGGTGGTCCCGGACGAGGGTTTCCGCCGCCGCGGCGGAGTCCGCCGACCGGGCCTGGAACTGGAGGCCCGCGTTGCCGTTGAGCCCCTGCCCGGGCCGGCAGTCGGTGTAGACCAACGTCTCGAAGCGACCGCTCATCGGGCCGCCTGGCGGCGCGGCACCACGTTGAACTCGCTGAGCAGCCAGAGCAGTGGCTCGTCCACCCGGAACGGTTGGACCCCGCGCACGTCGACCATGTTGGCGTCGTAGTCCGGTTCCGAGCCGAGCGCGGAGACCGTGAAATAGCGGAAGTTCCGGTAGTTGAGGCTCAGGTGGGTGTCGATGTCGTCGGCGCCCCAGTCGTGCAGCAGCGCGCGGACGTGTTCGTGGGTCTCCCGCCCGGCCTGCTCGTCGTAGTAGGGCCCGGGTTCCGGCCGGCGCACCAGGGGATGGTCGGCGCCGAGCACGTCGAAGAACGCGTCGATCTTCGCGAACGCGACAGCCACCGGAATCGGGATGTTGCGGCGACCACCCAGGCGATGGCTGGTCCGCAGGTTCTCGGTCACCCGGTTGACCACGTCGATGGTGCTGGCGTGGGTGTCGACAGCCGAGGCCGGCAGTCTTAGCCGGTCCCGCGCCTGCGGGATCATGAACGGGTCGAGCAGCAGGATGAGCGCGTCGGCCGCGCCGAGGTAACCGAGGTTGTCGACAGTCTCCTGGTCGAGCAGATCCTCACCGGCCGTGTCGAAGAAGGACAGGAAGGTCGTGTCGTAGCCGGTGATGCGGCGGTTCTGCCGCCAGGCGAACACGATCGGCTCACGTCGACCCTGCCGTGCCGCGTTGGTCCGCTGGTAGAGGCGGCCGTCGGGGAACAGCTCCCCGGCCGGGTCGAGGAAGTCCGTGCCACCGCCGGTCTCGGGCCGGAACTGACCGTCGCCGGCGAGCCGTACGTCGGCACCGAACCGCTGCCCCATGCCCCGGCGTAGCTGGTGCGCCAGCACCTTGAGGTAGACGCTCTTGCCGGTGTGCCGGGCGCCGGCCATGGCGATCAGCGGGCTGCGTCCCTCGCCGAACGCCGCGGGCAGTCGGCTGTGGCAGTGCGGGCAGACCTTGACCGCGGACTCGCTTCCACAGTCCGGGCAAGGAGCGGCGACCACCGGGCGCAGGGTGCGTCGGGGCCCGGCGAACGACGGCAGCACCAGCTCCTTGATGCCGAGCCCCTGCTCCCGCGCCTCGTCCCACTGCGGCTTGCAGGGTTCCTTGCCCGGCGACCGCCGCCCGGTGCACCGGAACCACGGCCCGCGAGGGTCGATCTTCCCGTAGCAGTACGGGCAGGAGAGGGTCGTCATCTCAGGACACCTTCATTTCGTCGATGGGATCGGTGACTCGCACGTTGGGCGGCCGGATCACGAAACACCGCAGCCAGTACGGTTTCCTCAGCCCGGTGGGCAGCGTGAAGGGCAGCTGCCACGGAGTGTCGGGGTGCAGCGAGAGCCCGGTCACCCGGCTCACCACGGTGCCGCGCTCCGGCCGGGCCGGCATCGCCACTCCGGACGCGGCCACCAGGAGCAGTTCCACTCCCTCGCACGGCTGGTCGACGTCGACGCTCAACAGCCGCTTGCGGCTGAACAGGCCACCGTCTCGCCGGATCCGGTAGCCGAACGCGACGGGCACCCCGTCCACCGACACCGACTCGGCGGCGGAGTACGCCTCGCCGCCGGGGCCACGCTCCACGGTCCGGACCGAGACCCGGCCACCGGCGGGACCCACCCGCAGGCGGCAGCCCGACTCGGCGACCTGACCCCGGGTCAGGCGCCGGACCGTCGCCGTGCCGTGCGGTGGGGTGAAGGTGACCTCGGCCAGGTTGACCGAGGGTGGCCACACCCACGCCACGTTCACCTCGTCACCAATGCGGCGGGCGACGAGCTGCTGGACCGGCTCGGTCACCCCGAGCGCGAGAGGTTCACCCACCACGGCGGTGTCCGTCGCCCGGTCCAGGGTGAACGGAACGTACACGAACCGTCCGCTCGGGACTGTCACCTCCAGCAGGGTCTCCGCCTCCTGCACGATGCGGTCGCTGACCAGCGCCTCGCCGTACCCCTCCATCTCCTCGCGCCGGATCCGCGTGCCCGGCGCCCAGGTGGGCCGCAGCTCCGACCGGCGGATCGACACCGTCCCGCCGACCGGCGTGAGCCAGGCGAAGTGCGCCGTCGCGGTCCGCGCGTCGAGTGCCGTGACGTGGGCGCGCAGGCGCTCCACGTGCGACGGCGCCGCGTCCCGCAGGACCGCGCGCGCCACCACCATGGGCCCTTCGACCTCCGTGCCGCGCTCGTCGCGGTAGACCGCGACGATGCCGTAGTAGCGGTCGGTGACGCCGTCCCCGGTGTCGTCCGACAGCCCGGCACGGCTCGCGGGCACCGGCTCCCCGTCCTGCGCGGAGGCCGGTGGCCGACCGAGGGTGCGCCGCACCCGGACGCCGTCCGCGGCCGGGTGCGTCCGCCAGGAGCAGGACAACTCGTCGGGGCGGACCGACACCCGCACCGCCGTGACCGGCGGGACGATGCGCGTCGTCACTGTGGCGGGGCGCGACCAGTCGCCACCGACGCTGGCGAAGACGCCGTAGTGCAGGGACCGGGCGGGCGGCGCGCCCGGGTCCGTCGCCTCGGCCAGCGTGCTCTCGCTGACCGTCTCGCCGTCGGCGGCCGAGCGGGGTGGCTGGTCGGACCGGACGACCCGGTAGCGCACCTCGGCGACCTGACCCGGTGGGGCCGTCCAGGTCAGCCGAACGCCGGTCTCCGTCGCCCGTGCCGCCAGGCCACGTGGGGGCGGAGGCGCGAGCGCGGCGAGCCGGTCGGCGAGGTCGTCGTCGTCCGCGGCGATCCGCAGCGCCGATCGGAGCAGCCGGGCGGCCTCCTCCTCGCGCTCCGACCGGGTGGCCTCGTCGGCGGCACGCCGCAGTGACTCGACCTCGCCCAGCAGAGTGTCGACCTGGTCGCGCAGCTCATCCCGGTGCGGGTCGTCCACGGGCAGCACCGCGACGGCCTGCCGGGCGGCGAGCAGGTGTCCGTCGCCGACCAGGTCACGGATGCGGCCCGCCGGCCCGACGTCCTGGCCGGTGTCGAGCGGCAGGTTGGCCACCACCGACCGGGCGTCGGAGTGCTCCAGCCCGGTGTCGGTGGCGATCCGCACCAGCAACCCGTCGGCGAGCCCTCTGGCCCGCCCCGACCGGAGCCGGTCGACCACCTGGAACAGCGCCACCGTACGCAGGTCCACGCCGTCGGTGGCGGCCCGCTCCAGCAGACCGAGGGCCTCCTTGCGGTTGCGCACCACGGCGGCGTCGGCGAGCCGGTTCGCCTCCTGCGTCCGGGCTCGCACCGTGGCGACGTCGAGTGGCACCGCCTCCGCGCCGAGCAGCCGGAACGGCGCGGCGTCGGGATGCACCACCTGGACCACCGTGTGCGCGCCGAGCAGGTCCTGTAGGCGCAGGAGAGAACGGTAGGCGGTGCGCTCCATGCCCGGCTCGGTCGGCAGTTCCACCGGGTCGACAACGGCCAGGCCGGCACGCCGGACCGACTCGTCGATCTGCCCGGCGTCCAGGCCCGGCCAGTGCCCGGCGATCTCCGTGAGCTGCGCCTGGGTGATCCGGCCGAGCGCGCCGTACGACTGGGCCAGGTCCCGGGCGAACCGCTCCGACTCCGCCCGTGCTCCGCGCCCGTGTTCCTCGATCCGTTCCCGCCACCACGACGGCTCGAACATGGCAGTGCCGTGCTCGTTGCGCAGTTGCTCGTCCCGGCTGTGCAGCTGCGCGCAGACCCGGGCTGCGGAGTCGACGCCGCTGGAACGCTGGTTCCACAGTCGCCGGACCGCGATCAGCTGCTCCCGCAACTCGGCCGCGGACATCTCCGGGCTGACCGCGTAGTGCCGGGCGAGGTCGGTGGGCGACAGGGCGCCCGGGCGGCCCCGCAACGGACCGATCACCTCGCGCAGGTATGCGCGCTGGTCGAACGCCATCGTGGTCAGCCCCGCACCGTGATTCCCGCGACGATGTTCCGCGCCTTCTGCACTTCCTCCTCGCTGAGCACGCTGACCTGCACCTCGATCAGCAGCTCCTCGCCGCTGGTCGGCTCGACGGCGCGCAACGTGAGCTGACCGCCGTCGCTGACATCCATCGTGATGCTGATCGGCGAGTGCCGGGGCAGCGGGGGTAGACCGCTGATCTGGCCCTTGCCCAGGTCCACCGGCTTGTTCGCCGACAGCTCGGGGCTCTCCTCGGCGCCGGCCTGCTCGTGCAGCTCGATCTCGATCGCGGTCTGGCCCTCGACAACAGTGCTCGCACGCAGCTCCCGCTGAGTGATGGGCAACGACTCGTTCGCGTGCACCAGGTGCTCGACGTAGTACCTGTCCGGCTGGGACGCCCAGTCGGCCGCCGTGGTGTCCTGGAGTTTGACCCCGAACGACTTCGGCAGCACCGTGACGATCCTCTTGTTGGCGCTGGCGGACAGTGCCTCCTCGTCCACCCCGGTCGCCAGCGACAGCGCCTGGACCCGCTCGCGCTTCTCCTCGGGGGTGGGTGCGGCACCCTCGCCGTCCCACGCCCACACGGCGCGGCTGAGCGCGTAGCGGGCCGCGCCCTTGGCCACCGCGAGGTCCGGGTCGTGCAGACGTGGCGTCCAGCCCCACTTCTCGGTCAGCTGCCTCGCCACGGCGGGCATCTTGCTGGAACCACCGACGAGCAGCACCTCGTCGATGGCGGCGGCCGGGTCGTCGACCCCGAGCTTCTCGCCGAGCTTGCCCAGGGTCCGCTCGGTGCACACCATCGTCCGGCTGAGCAGGTCGCCGGTGATCTCCTCGAACATCTCCCGGCTGACCTCCACCGAGGCCGCCGCGCCCGCGTACCGCATCGGCACCTTGCGCGACGTCACAGTCGACAGCTGTCGCTTGACCTCCTCGGCGGTCAGCGCGAGGTCCTGCATGAACTCCTCGTCCAGCGCCGGGTCCTCGGGCGGCTCCGCGCGGGTGACGAACTCGTCCACCAGGTACTGCACCAGGCGGGCGTCCCAGTCGGCACCGCCGAGCTTCTGGTCACCGTCGGTGCAGAGCACCTCGACCGCGTCCGGCGCGATGCGGATGACGGTGGTGTCGAAGGTGCCGCCACCGAGGTCGTAGACGAGCACCGTCCGGGTCGTTTCGGCACCGAGGTCGTACTGGAGGGCGGCGGCGACCGGCTCCGGCACCACCTCGACGACATCCAGGCCGGCGATTCGGCCGGCGTTGCGGGTGGCGTCGCGCTCCAGCAGACCGAAGTACGCGGGAACGGTGATCACGACCTTGCGGACCGGGCGGTTGGTGTAGTACTCCGCGTCCTGCGCCAACTGCTTGAGGATCAACGCGGAGATCGACTCAGGGGTGTACGTCGTGCCGTCGAACTCCCACTGCGCCTCCTGGCCCATCTTCCGCTTGACCCGCTCGACCACCCGGGTCGGGTAGAGCCGGGACACGTTCTTGGCGGCCTCGCCGACCACCACCTCACCGGTGTCCTGCTCGAAGTAGACCGCCGACGGCGTGGTCTCGTTGTTGGTGATGACGTTGCGGACGACGGCGGGTCGTCCGGTCTCGTCGACATACGACACGACCGAGTACGTGGTACCCAGGTCGATTCCGTAGAAGGTCAGGTCCTCGTCCGACATCCTGCTCCTGTCCGCCGATCGATCGGCTGTCACGGTGTGGGCGCGTGTTGGTTGCCGTTCTCCGGCTCCGGATGGTGCTCGCCCGCCGGAGGCTCCGGTTCGGAGGTCCAGCGGTGCACGCGGACCGCGGCGGGCACGGTGGTGCGTCCCGCCTCGACGTCGTGGTAGCCGTCCAGGACCACGGTGGCGACGGTGCCGTGCTGTGTGGGGTCGCTCGCCGGCTCGGTCGCGGTGGCGCGCTGCGTCGACGGGTCGAAGATGGCGCCGACCGCGGGCGCCAGCACGCTGATGCCGCCCCGTTCCAGCGTCAGTTCGAGGTTGGCGGCGTAGCTGCGCAGCATCTCCGCGGCGGCGGTGGCGTCGAACGTCGGCGGCAGTCCGGCGGCGGTGCGCAGCAGGTCGTGGCGCAGTCGCTGGAGGTCGGTCAGGAGCGGGCGCAGCAGGAGCCGCCGCTCACCGGCCCGTAGTCGTTGGTTCTCCTCGTGCAGCCGGTCGATGACCTGCTCGCGGGCCGCCGCCCGGTCCTGCGTGCGGGCGAGTTCGGCCCGTAGCCCGGCCAGCTCGCCGGTGACCCGGTCCGCCAGCCCGGCCAGCTCGTCTCCCAGCCGCTCGGTCAGCCGATCCAGCCGGTCCGGCGCGTCGCCCGCCGGCTCCGCGAGGGTCTGGCTCGCCGGCTGGGCGAGGGCTGGCTCGGCAGGGTCTGGCTGGGCGGGAGCTGGCTGGGCGAGAGTGTCGCTCGGCGGCTCCACCGGCTCTGCCGTCGGCTCCGCCGGTGGCTCGACCACCGGCCCGGCGGCCTCCTGCGCGGGACCGTGCGCTTCCTCGTGCACAGGTGTTCCTCCCCTGATCCGTCCGCGGCCACTGTGTGCGTCTCGTCGTGTGTCCCTGACGGACAGCTCCGCCGTCCGTCCCGAGACGTCGGGCCCCAGCGAGTGCCTGCTCCGTGGTCGTCATGCGAACTCGTTCCCCTCTCCGGCCGACGCGAGTCGCTCCCG
>NZ_JBEZCZ010000021.1:0-120313 GCF_040647875.1 Micromonospora sp. NPDC049230 | reverse complement strand
CCCGGCTTGGCGATCATGGAGTTGTGGTGCCGACTTTGGGGTTTTACGGGCGTTCTGTTACCCACCACAACTCCATGATCGGCGAGGCAGTGCTGGTTGACGAACAGCCGTTCCACCTGACGCAACGGCGTTGTCCTTGAAGTAGTGGCCTCGCCGTGGGATGCCACTACAACCAGGATCGAGCACGATCTTGACGGCGCGCGGGAGAGGCGAGGGCGGCGCGGCGCGGGGCGGGGCCCGCGAGGCGTCAGTTGGGCCGGGCGTCGTTGGCGTCGGTCAGGTAGCCGCTGGCCTGGAGGCCGAACAGTTCGCGGTAGATGCCGCCGGCCGCCATCAGCTCGTCGTGACCGCCCTGCTGGACGAGTCGACCCCGTTCCAGCACGAAGATCCGGTCGGCGTGCCGGACGTTGGCCAGCCGGTGGGTGATCAGGACGACCGCGCGGTCGGGGCGACGGCGCAGGTGCTGGAACAGGGCGTGTTCGGCACGCGCGTCCAGGGCGGCCGAGGGTTCGTCACAGATCAGCAGTGCGGCGTCGCGGTAGAGGCCACGGGCCGCGACGAGCCGCTGCCACTGCCCGCCGGACAGCTCGTGGCCATCCTTGAACTCCCGGTCGAGCAACGTGTCGTAGCCGTGCGGCAGGCCGACGATCATGTCGTGCGCGGCGGCGGCGTCGGCCGCCTCCCGCACGCTCGGGCCGGACCGGTCCGGTGGGCGGTCGTGCCGCCCGACGCGGATGTTCTGCCCGGCGGTGAACGGGAACTTCCACCACTCCTGGGTCATCACGGCCACCTGGGCACCCAGGGCGCGCGGGTCCAACTCGGCGGCGTCGACACCATCCCAGCGGATCACCCCGCCGGTCGGCCGGTAGAGCCCCGCGATCAGTTTGGCCAGTGTGGTCTTGCCGGAGCCGTTCTCGCCGACCAGCGCGATCACCTCACCGCGCCGGATGGTGAGGCTGACCCGGTCCACCGCCGGGGCGTCGGTGTCGGGGTAGCGCAGGCTCACGTCGTCCAGCTCGATCACGTCGACACCGTCGGTCACCCGGTTGCCCCCGATCGGCACCCGGGCGTGTGCACGGGCCAGGAAGTCCCGGTAGTCCTGGTAGTAGAGGGCATCCTCGTACAGCGAGTTGGTGGCGACGACAGCCACGCCCAGGCTGCTTCGCGCGGACTGCAACGCGAGCAGGGCGGTGGCCGCGGCGGCCAGGGCGACCATCCCGGCCAGCAGCAGGCCGCCGAGGACCGCGTACACACCGAAGGTGGCCAACCCCGCCACCGTGGCGCCGACCACCCGGGTGCCGGTCTGCGAGCGGACCAGCCGCAGTTGGGCACGGGTCTCGACGGCCATCACCCCGCGGTACTCGGCGAGCAGGAAGTCGCGCATCTGGTACGCGCGCACCTCGGCGGCGGTGTGCCGGTTGGCCATCAGGTGGGCCAGCATCCACATCCGACGTCGGCGGGTGATCCGGGCCAGCATCGCCAGGTACTCCCGGCGGGCCATCCGCACCGCCGTGATCGCCTGGGGCACGGCGGCGAGCAGCAGGCAGGGCAGCAGCAGCGGTTGGATGACTGTCACCGCGACGGCGGTGGCGAGCATCCCGACCACGCCGGTGACCAGGTTGACCGTGTGGTCGACGATCCACGCGGCCTCGGCCATCCCCCGGTCGCGGGCGCGGTCCATCTCCTCGGCGAAGCCGGCGTCGTCGAACGCCGCGAGGTCCACCGCCGTGGTGGCCTCGAACAACCGCAGCTCCACCTGATAGTTGATCTGTGGGGTCAGCCGGGCCTGGGCCCAGCCGGCCGCGATCGTCAGGCCGCCGCGCGCCGACACCGCCGCCGCGGCCACGATCAGCGCCGGCAGGGCCGAGCGGACCCGGTCCGGGGTGGGGCCGGCGGCGAACAACTCGCGCAGCACGCTTGTCGTGGCGAGCAGACCGAACGTGGTCATCACCCCTGCGGCGATGTTCAGGCCGATGGAGGCGACAGTGTCCCGACGGTTGGTGGCCCAGGCCAAGCCGACCGCCTCGCGGACCAGCCGGGGCAGTCGACGGGCCACCGCCCAGAAGCTGGTGTGCGCGAACTCCTGCGCGTGGTGCAGCCAGTCGCGGTCCTCCAACTCCGGCAGCATCGTGCCCGGTGGATCGTCCGGCTGCTCGTCGTTCTCGACGGAGGTGCGCTGGCGGGCCATCGACTCCACGGGACCCTCCTCGGGGCGGGGATCACGAACGCCGCCCGAGACTACTGGCCGCCACCACCCGATGTCTTTAGGTAGTCGGCGCGTCGCGGGGCAGGTCCGGCGAGCCCTCCGTGATCGGCAGCAGCACCCGGAACGTGGTCCGTCCGGGCTCGGTCTCCACCCGGATGTCGCCGTGGTGCTTGTGCACCACGATCCGGTACGAGATGTCCAGCCCCAGGCCGGTGCCCGCACCGACCGGCTTGGTGGTGAAGAACGGCTCGAAGATGCGCGGACGCACCTCGGGCGGGATACCCGGACCGGTGTCGGTGACCTCCACCGCCAGCAGGTCCCCGACCAGGCCGGTGCGCACGGTCAGCACACCCTTCTCCCCCATCGCGCCCAACGCGTTGTCGATCAGGTTGGTCCACACCTGGTTCAGCTCGGCCGCGTACGCCGGGATGTGCGGGATGCCGCGGTCGTACTCGCGGACCAGCTTGACCTCGGCGGGGATCTTCCCCTTGAACATCACGAGCGTGGCGTCGAGCAGGTCGTGCACGTCCACCACCCGGTACGGCGCACGGTCCAGTTGCGCGTACTGCTTGGCGGCGCCGACCAGGCCGGAGACCCGGGTGACCGCGTCGCCGATCTCGCGCATCAGCAGCTCCGTGTCGACGGTGTAGGTGAGCCAGCGCACCGCCGCCTCCAGGTCCGCGGCACCGACCGCCGCCTTCACCTGCGCCAACCAGGCCGCGTCGAGCCCACCGCCGACCAGGATCGGCGCCAGGTCCCACGCCCCAGAGACCCCGTGCTCGTCCAACCAGTCGGTGAGGGTGTCCTCGGCGTCGGCGGTGGCCATCGGCGTCAGCTTCGGCGCGGTGGCCACCCGGGACACCGCCTCCTCCTGCAACGCGACGAGGCCGTGCAGGGCGCTGCCGTCGAGCCGACCGTCGGCGATCATCGCGAGTTTGTGCCGCATCCCGGCGACCCTGTCGCGCAGAACCGAGGTGGCCCGCACCGCCGCCGCCGCCGGATTGTTCAACTCGTGGGTCAGCCCAGCCGAGAGTGAGCCGAGGGCCAGCAGCCGCTCCCGTTCACCGACGATGGTCTGGCTGTCCCGCATCCCGAAGAACAGCCCCTCCAACAGGTGCATCGGCATCGGAAACCAGGTCCGCAGGACATGCGCGAAATCCTCCGCCGGCAACACGAAGAAGTCCGAGTCGACAAGCGCCCGCAGGCTGTGCAGGTAGTTCTGCTCGACCTGCTCACCCAGGTACGCCTGGGTGGCGCCGGCGTACACCCCGCGCTGGTCGGTCCGGCTGACCTCGACGTCGTCGCCGCGCACCTGCCGGCTCAGCGCCACCGCGCCGCGCACCAGCACGAAGAAGCAGGTCGCGGGCTCACCCTCGGCGTACACGAGGGTGCCACCGGCGCGCTGCTCCACCCGGCCACGCTCGGCCAGCCAGTCGAGCTGCCCCTCGTCGAGAGCCTCGAACAGGAACAGGGTACGCAACTGCGCGGGTGTCAGTCGATCGGACTCGCTGGTCATTGGGCCTCCAGGTAGCGGTGCACGAGCGAGACGGCCATCGCGCCCTCGCCGACGGCCGAGGCGACCCGCTTGACCGACTCGGCCCGCACGTCCCCGGCCGCGAACACCCCCGGGACACTGGTCTCCAGGTGGTACGGGTCGCGCGACAGCGACCAGCCGGCCGGTCGACGTCCACCGGCCAGCAGGTCCGGGCCGGTGACGATGAAGCCACGCCCGTCACGGACCAGCACCCCGTCCAGCCAGTCGGTGCGGGGCTCCGCGCCGATGAAGATGAACAGCCAGGAGGTGTCGACCGAGCGGGCCTCCCCGGTGCGGGTGTCACACAGGGTGAGCCGCTCCAGGTGATCAGCACCCGCCCCACCGGCCACCGCCGTGTGCGGGTGCACGGTGATCCGGTCGATCCGTTCCAACTGGTCGATCAGGTAACGCGACATCGACGCGGTCAGGTCCGCACCCCGGATCAGCAGGTGCACCCGCGCCGCGTACCGGGAGAAGTGCACCGCCGCCTGGCCGGCGGAGTTGGCCCCGCCGACGATGTACACGTCCTGCTCCACGCAGCTCGGCGCCTCGGTGGCGGCGGCGCCGTAGAAGACCCCCCGACCGGTGAAGTCGGCAAGCCCGGGAGCGTCGAGCACCCGGTACGACACCCCGGTGGCCAGGACCACCGTGTGCGCCGCGATCTCGGAGCCGTCGCCGAAGCGCAACAGACGGGCGCCACCGGCCTCACTCAGACCGACCACCTCCCGGGCACTGAGCAGCTCGGCGCCGAACTTGACCGCCTGCCGCCGGGCCCGATCGGTCAACTGCGCGCCCGAGACGCCGTCGGGAAAGCCCAGGTAGTTCTCGATCCGGCTGCTCTGCCCGGCCTGCCCGCCGGTCGCCCGCCGTTCGACGAGCACGGTGCGCAGCCCCTCCGACGCGCCGTACACCGCCGAGCCGAGGCCGGCCGGCCCGCCGCCGATCACCACCAGGTCGTAGAAGTCACACGCCGGCACCACCGTCAACCCGGCGAGCGCGGCCAACTCGGCCTCGCTGGGGGCGACAAGCGCCTTGCCCTCGGGCGTCACCACCAGCGGTACGTCCGCCTCGGTGGCCCCGGCCGCGTCGAGCAGGCGGGCGCCCTCCGGGTCGTCGGAGAGCATCCACCGGTACGGCACCAGGTTGCGCGCCAGGAAGTCACGGACCTTGAACGACGGCGCGGACCAGCGGTGCCCGACGACCCGGATCTCGGCGCTCGCCGCGTCCGGGGTGGCCGACCACGCCTCCAGCAGCCCGTCGACCACCGGGTACAGCTTCTCCTCCGGCGGATGCCAGGGTTTGAGCAGGTAGTGGTCCAGGTCGACGACGTTGATCGCCTCGATCGCGGCGTCGGTGTCCGCGTAGGCGGTGAGCAGCACCCGGCGGGCGGCCGGGAAGATGTCCATGGCGGCCTCCAGGAACTCCACCCCGGTCATCTCCGGCATCCGGTGGTCGGCCAGGAGCAGCGCCACCTGCTCGCCGCGCAGCTTGACCTCCCGCAGCGCGTCCAGCGCCTCCGGTCCGGAGGACGCCCGCAGCACCCGGTAGCGGTCCCCGTAGCGCCGGCGGATGTCCCGGGCCACCGCACGGGACACCACGGGGTCGTCGTCGACGGTCAGGATCACCGGGTTCGCCATGGCGCCATGAAATCACCTCCTGCCGGTCGGCCGCACCTGGCCCGAGCCGCGCGGCACGGTTGACCGGGTTCGGGACGGGTAAGCCGGGGAGCCGCGTGGGTGGTCGTCCGTCGACGACACGCCCCGCTGCCGCGCACACCTCGGGGGGCCCATGGCGGACGTGTCGCCGACCGGACCGACGACGTCGGGTGGGATCGTTCAGTTGCGGGTGCACGGCGTATCCGGTGCGGGCGCGGACCAGGTGTTGGACCGGCCGTACGTGCAACAGGTCGCCGGGGACCGCAACGGCGGGTTCTACCGCACCCGGCCCGGCTATCCGGAGTCCGAAGCGACGGACGGGGTGACGCTGGAGGCGTACCGCTGGAGTGACCTGCCGTCCGGCACGGCCGTGCGGACGCTGTCACTGGTGTTCCTGCTGCCGTTCATGCTCTGCAACGTGGCGATCTGGATGCACCCGGTGCCCCAGGCCCCGAAGAGCGTCGTCGTCGCCCTCGGTAGGGCGCTCGCTCTCAGCCTCACCATGCTCTACGTGCTCTCCATCGTCGGCGTGGTGCTGGACCTGATCGCCTGGCGCTGCATGGGCGACCCGTCCTGCCTGGCGGGACGGAGCTGGCTGTCCTGGCTCGGGGGCCGCCCGGTCGGGGTGCGCCTTGGTGTGCTGGCGCTGGTGGCGATCGCCGCCGTCGGTGTCCTCTGGTGGTTGAGTACCCGCCTCAGCCACTCGTTCGACGCGTTCCACACCGGCGGACCGGCGACGTCGCGGCATCGGTTGAGCGCGGTCGGCCAGTGGGACGGGGCACCGCTCGTCGGTCGCCTGCGGTCGGTGCACGTCGCCGCCGCCTTCGCCACGCTGGACGGCAGCCTGCTGCTCGCCGAGTCCAGCCAGCACCGCACCTGGGTGATGGTGGCGCTGGTGGTGGCCGTCGGCGCGGTACTGCTGGCCTGCCTGGTCCTGGTCAGCGCGGTGCGGAGCATCGACCGGCCCGAACCGGCACCCCTGGTGGACGGGCTCACCCGTGGACTGCGCACGGTCACCTGCGGCCTGACGGTCCTGGTGATCGTGCACGTCCTCGCCAGCCCGGCGCCGTGGCCGCAGAGCCGCGCACTGCCCGGGTACGGCGCCACAGTGGCCGGGTTGTTCGTCAGCCAGACCGTGCTGATCACGGTCCTCGCCGCCGTGGTGATCTCGCGGCGGGGTCGTCAGCAGCGCGTCGGAGGACTGCGGCCCGCTAGCCTGCGCGCACTGGGCTCACCGGTCCTCGTGACGATCGCCGCCGGACTCGCGGTGGCCTTCTCCGCCGAGTTGGTCTACCGGACCGCTGACCTCCTGGACCGGGAGGGGACAACCGCCGACGGAATCGCCACGAGCCCGCCGCTGGCGTACAAGTGGGCGATCTTCAGCTTTTTCCTCGCGGTGTTGGGCGCACTGCTGGTGGCCGCCCTGGTCACGGTGCTGACCCGACGCCGTCGGTGGCGGGCCGCGCGGGCAATCGTGGCCGAGGACTTCCCGCACGCGCCCCCGGGGGCGGCCGACCGACTGCGCCAGGTCGAACGGGCGGTGGCACGGGCCCGGTTCACCGAACGGCTGGAGCCGCTCACCGTGGTCTACGCGGGGCTGGCCGCGTTGGGGCTGGCCACCAGTGCGGTCGGACTGTTCCAGATCTACCCCGGCGACATGACCCAGCGGTTCCTGGGCGTGCCCGACGGCTTCGTCAACTTCTTCATCGGCATGGGCAGTTATGTGATCGCCGCGATCATTCTCGGACTCGTGATCGGCGGCCTCTTCGCCTACCGCACGGCCGGGTTTCGCCGGTACGTGGGCGTCCTGTGGGACCTGGGCACCTTCTGGCCCCGCGCGGCGCACCCGTTCGCTCCGCCCTGCTACGCCGAGCGGGCCGTGCCGGAGTTGGCCAAGCGCATCACCTACCTGGTGGATCAGGGGCAGGGGGTGTTGCTGACCGGGCACAGCCACGGCTCGGTGCTGCTCGCCGCCACGGTGCTCCAGCTGCCGGCCCGGGTCACCGACCGGGTCGCCCTGCTGACCTACGGGTCGCCCCTGGGCCGGTTGTACTCGCGGCTGTTTCCCGCCTCCGTCGACGTGTCGACGCTGCGGGAGGTCGGCGAGCGGGTGGGTTGGCGGTGGGTCAACCTGTGGCGCGACACGGACCCGATCGGCGGCTGGATCTTCGCCTCCCACCGGCCCGGCGACACCGAGACGCTGACCGGGCCGGCAGCGGCGGTGGATCGTCGGTTGACCGATCCGCAGGACGTGGTGCCTCCGCCCAGCGACAGTGTCCCCCCGCCGATCCTGGGGCACTGGCCGTGCGAGTCCGAGGAGGCGTTCGGGCAGGCGGTGCGAGATCTGGTCGCACGGCTGCGACACGACCGCCCGGCGGTCGACTGACCGGGCTGGCGGCCGGATATCGTCGCCGGGTGACACCGTCCAAGAAGCCCGAGCGCCGGTTGATCGCCTCGAACAAGAAGGCCCGGCACGAGTACACGGTGCTGCGCACGTACGAGGCGGGCATCGTGCTGGTCGGCACCGAGGTGAAGTCGCTGCGCGAGGGGCGGGCCTCGCTTGTCGACGCGTTCGCGCACGAGCGCGACGGCGAGATCGTGCTGTACGGCCTGCACATCGCCGAGTACGCGTACGGCACGTGGACCAACCACGCCCCCCGCCGCAACCGCAAGCTGCTGCTGCACCGGGCCGAGATCGACCGGATCCTGGACAAGGTCCGCGAGGGTGGGGTGACGCTGGTCCCGTTGTCGATGTACTTCGAGAACGGCTTCGCCAAGGTCGAGTTGGCCCTGGCCAAGGGCAAGCGCTCCTACGACAAGCGGCAGACGATGGCCGAGCGGGACGCCAACCGGGAGATCGCCCGCGAGCTGGGCAGGCACCTCAAGGGCCACCCCCGCCGCCCCTGACCTGGGCCGGATCGCAGTTCTTTCCCGCGGCGCGCCCGCGGGTCGTTGACGTCCCCGCGGCCCAGCCTCCCCTGCCGACCCGACCCGCACGCCCGCCCCCGCGCCGAGCGCCAAGCGCCAAGATCCGCACAACATCGGGGTAGTTGCGCGGATCTTGATGACGGGCACCGTGCTCGGGCGGGGCGGGGCGGTCGTCGCGACTGCTGACGGCACCGGGTGGACCCGTCGGAAACGCGGGCGGGTCCACCCTTCTCGCTAGCGGCCGATCTTGTCCAGCTCGGCGAGGTCTTCGTCGGACAGGGGCAGGGCGGCGCCCGCGATGTTCTCGCGTAGGTGTGCCGTGGACGAGGTGCCCGCGATCAGCAGGATGTTCGGTGAACGCCGCAGCAGCCAGGCCAGGGCGACCGACATCGGCGCCGCCTCCAGCCGGGCGGCCACTGTCGAGAGCAGCGAGGATTGCAGAGGACTGAAGCCGCCGAGGGGGAAGAACGGCACATAGGCGATGCCCTGCTCGGCGAGCGCGTCGATCAGCTCGTCGTCCTGGCGGTGCGCGAGGTTGTACCTGTTCTGCACGCACACGATCGGGGCGATGGCCTGCGCCTCGGCGACCTGTTCCGGCGTCGCGTTGCTCACTCCGAGGTGCCGGATCAGGCCCTCCCGCTGAAGATCGACAAGAGTCTCGAACGCCTCGGCGACCGATTCGGGCTGCGGGCCCGCGGCGTCGCCGAGCCGGAGGTTGACAAGGTCGAGCACGTCGAGACCGAGGGTCTCGAGGTTCTCGTGCACGGACCGGCGCAGGCTTTGCGGGTCACGGGCCGGGGGCCAGCCGCCCTGCTGGTCGCGGTTCGCGCCGACCTTGGTCACGATGTGCAGCGAATCGGGGTACGGGTGCAGCGCTTCCCGGATCAGCTGGTTGGTGACCTGCGGCCCGTATGCCTCGGAGGTGTCGATGTGGGTGATGCCCTGCTCGACGGCCGCGCGCAGGACGGCGAGTGCGCCGGCGTGGTCGGCCGGCGGTCCCATGACCCACGGGCCGGCCAGCTGCATGGCGCCGTAGCCGAACCGGGTGACCGTCAGGTCTCCCAGCGTCCAGGTGCCGCCGGGAAGGGAGGTGGAGGCCATGTTCTTACCTCTGGTTTTCGTGTCGTACCGAGCCGTGTCGGTGCATCGCTTACCTGCTCCACTATCGGGGTGTAACTTCACTACGGGAAGTAGGCACCTGAAGGTGCGTAACTCCCCCAGTGGCGGAAGGAGCGGTTCGATGACAACGACGACGGCGGCGCGGCAGAGGGCTCAGGCCAAGGTGGAATACGACGCGTTCCTGGCACAGTGTCCGAGCCGCAAGCTGCTCGACCGCATCGCGGACAAGTGGGTCACGTTGGTGCTGGCCGCGCTCCGCAGCGACGGCTCGCACCGGTTCGGCGCCGACTGCGCCAGCGAGCCCCGCCCGCTGCGCTACTCGGAACTGTCGCGCCTCCTGGCCGGGGTCAGTCAGAAGATGCTGACCCAGACGCTGCGCTCCCTGGAACGCGACGGTCTGATCACCCGCACCGTGGTGCCGACAGTGCCCGTCACCGTCACCTACCAGCTGACCGACCTCGGTGTCTCCCTGCACGAGGTCATTCGCGGCCTGAAGGGCTGGGCCGAGACGCACATGGACGACGTGCTCGCCAACCGCGCGACGTACGACAACCGCGTCGGCTGAGCCGCCCCCGCGCACCTGCGGCCGAAAAGACCCACCGGAGTACGCGGACACGGCTCGATCCGGCCTTTCCTGCCCGCGGATGCGGCAGCTAGGGTGAGCCGGTGACGATGTTCCGGATCGGTGCGGCGGCCGACCTGCTCGGCGTCAGCAGCGACACGATTCGCCGCTGGGTCGACGCCGGGCGGCTGACGGCCGGGCGCGACGAGCACGGCCACCGGGTGATCGACGGGGTCGACCTGGCCGCGTTCGCCCGCGCCCAGGCCGCCGACCCGGACGCGGGCGCCGAGTTCTCCTCGGCCCGCAACCGGCTGCGCGGCATCGTCGTCGACGTCCGCAAGGACACCGTGATGGCCCAGGTCGACATCCAGGCCGGCCCGTTCCGCGTCGTGTCGCTGATGAGCCGGGAGGCGGTCGACGAGTTGGACCTGCGGGTCGGCTCGGTCGCCGTCGCGGTGATCAAGTCGACCACTGTGGTGGTGGAGCGGGCCGCACCCGCCCCGAGCAGGGGACGGTCGGGCGAATGAGCGCGCGGGTGACACGTACGGCGATGGCCGTGGTCCTGGCCCTGACGGTCGCCGGCTGCGGCGCGGGCGCCGACCGGGCCTCCGGCGGTGCCGTCGACGGGCGGGTCACCGGCACTGTGACGGTCTTCGCGGCCGCGTCGTTGACCGAGTCGTTCACCCGCATCGGCGCGGACTTCGAGGCCGCCAACCCGGGCAGCACCGTGACCCTCAACTTCGCCGGCAGCTCCGCGCTCGCCAACCAGGTCAATCAGGGCGCACCGGCGGACGTGTTCGCCTCGGCCGCTCCGGCGACAATGGCCACTGTCACCGAGGCGGGCAACGCCGACGGCGCACCGAGCGTCTTCGCCCGCAACCAGCTGGTGATCGCGGTGCCCCGGGGCAACCCGGGGCGGGTGACCGGGCTGGCCGACCTGGGCAGGCCCGGCGTGAAGGTGGCGCTCTGCGCCAGGCAGGTGCCCTGCGGGGCGGCGGCCCGCACCGCCCTGGACGCGGCCGGCGTCGCGCTGACCCCGGTCACCCTGGAGCAGGACGTCAAGGGTGCGCTCGCCAAGGTGCGGCTCGGCGAGGTCGACGCGGCCCTTGTCTACCGCACTGACGCACTGGCGGCGAGCGCCGACGTGACAGGCGTCGAGTTTCCCGAGTCGGCGCGAGCGGTCAACGACTACCCGATCGTCGCGTTGCGGGACGCACCCAATCCGGCCGGCGCACGGGCCCTCGTCGCGTACGTTCGCTCGGCACCGGCGCAGGCCGTCCTCGCCGAGGCGGGCTTCCAGGCCCCATGAGTCGGGTCCTCGACCACCTGCCCCCCCGACGGCGAGGGCGGGTGCCGGCGGCGCTGTTGATCCCCGCCGCGCTGGGGTTGCTCTTCCTCGTCCTGCCGCTGGCTGGTCTGGTGATCCGGGCGCCCTGGACGACCCTGCCGCAGCGGCTCACCACGCCGGGGGCGCTGACCGCGCTGCGGCTGTCGGTGCAGACCGCGACCCTGGCCACCGTGCTCTGCCTGCTGCTCGGGGTGCCGCTGGCCTGGGTGCTGGCCCGGGTCGAGTTTCCCGGCCGCCGGCTGGTCCGCGCGCTGGTCACCGTGCCGCTGGTGTTGCCGCCGGTGGTCGGCGGCGTGGCGCTGCTGCTGGTCTTCGGCCGGCGGGGGTTGCTCGGCGGTTGGCTGGACGCCACGTTCGGCGTCACCCTGCCCTTCACCACCACGGGTGTCGTGGTGGCCGAGTCGTTTGTCGCCATGCCGTTCCTGGTCATCGCCGTGGAGGGCGCGCTGCGCGCCGCCGACCACCGCTTCGAGGAGGCCGCCGCCACACTGGGCGCCGGCCGCTGGACCACCTTCACCCACGTGACGGTGCCGCTGGTGGCGCCCGGGTTGGCGGCCGGGGCGGTGCTCTGCTGGGCGCGGGCGTTGGGCGAGTTCGGTGCCACGATCACCTTCGCCGGCAACTACCCCGGTCGCACCCAGACCATGCCGCTCGCCGTCTACCTGGCACTGGAGACCGACCTGGAGTCCGCGATAGTGCTCAGCCTGGTGCTGCTCGTCGTGTCGGTGGGCATCCTTGTCGCGTTGCGGGACCGCTGGATGACAGGCGCATGAGCGAGGCGCTGCTCGACGCCCGGCTCGTCGTCGACCGGGGCGCCTTCCGCCTCGACGTCGCGCTGCGGGTGGCTCCCGGCGAGGTGGTCGCGCTGCTCGGCCCGAACGGCGCCGGCAAGACCACCGCGCTGCGCGCGCTGGCCGGGCTGCATCCCCTCACGGCCGGGCACGTCACGCTCGACGGCGTCGACCTGGATCGGCCAGCAGACCGTGGCTGGGTGCCCACCGAACGCCGGCCGATCGGCGTGGTCTTCCAGGAGTATCTGCTCTTTCCGCACCTCAGCGCCCTGGACAACGTGGCCTTCGGGCCGCGTCGGCACGGCGTCGACAGGCGGGCCGCGCGGGCCACGGCCCGAGACTGGCTCGCCCGGGTGGGGCTCGACGCGCAGGCGCAGCGCCGGCCCCGGCAGCTCTCCGGCGGGCAGGCGCAGCGGGTGGCGCTGGCCCGCGCGCTGGCCGTGGCACCGGCACTGCTGCTGCTGGACGAGCCGCTCGCCGCACTTGACGCACGCACCCGGCTGGACACCCGCGCGGAGTTGCACCGCCACCTGTCCGCGCATCCGGGCGCGACGGTGCTTGTCACCCACGACCCGTTGGACGCCCTCGCGCTGGCCGACCGGCTGGTGATCGTCGAGGGTGGCCGGGTGGTGCAGGAGGGCGACGGGCCGAGTGTCACCGCCCGCCCGCGCACCGACTACGTCGCCCGGCTCGTCGGGCTCAATCTCTATCGAGGAAGGGCCGAAGGGCATGGGGTACGCGTCGCGCCGGAGCTGACCCTCACCGTCGCCGACCGGCTCGACGGCGAGGCGTTCGTGGCGTTCCGCCCGGCGGCGGTCGCCCTGCACCCGACCCGACCCCAGGGCAGCCCCCGCAACACCTGGGCGGGCACCGTGGTCGGCGTGCAGCGGCACGGCGACAACGTGCGCGTGCAGGTGGACGGACCGATCGGGGTGGCCGCCGACGTCACGCCGGCCGCCGCCGCCCAGCTGCGGCTGCTCCCCGGTCAACGGGTCTGGGTGGCGCTCAAGGCCGCCGAGACGCACGCCTACCCGGCCACCGGCTGATCAGTCGGCGAGCAGGTCGTTGTGCGCCGCGCGCAGCCGGGCCAGCGTCGGGTCGCTGCCCGGGACGACCCGGCGATCCAGCTCGGCCCACGCCTGCGCCAGCGCCGCGCGGATCGCACCCAGCTCGGCGGCGTGCCGCTGACTGCTGCGTCGGTGCTGCTCCTCCAGGCGCCGTGCCCAGCCGGCGGTGACAGTGGCGAGCCGGTCGGCGTCGGCGCGGGCCTGCGCGCCGCTGCGGGCGGCCGCGGCGGGGACGATCGCGGCGACCGGGCGGGGATCGCCATCGCGGGTGACGACGGTGACCGCGTCGGTCAACTCGGCGAGCGCGACAAGTTGACTGAACCGGGTGCGCGCCTCACGCAGCGGCACGGAACGCGGCGGGTCGGAGTGGGGGGTGAGCGCGGGGACGGCCATGAATGCATGGTGCCGCACGGGTATGACAACTATTCGCGGTCACCAGTGGACGGTGAGTGCGCGGCGGGCCACTCGTCGGCCAGCACCGACCAGACCTCCAGGTCGATGCGGCCGTGCGGGCCCGGGCTGACCTGGCGGAGCGTGCCGTCGAGGCGCAGGCCGAGTCGCCGGGCCAGGGCCCTGCTGCGCATGTTGTCGGCGGTGGTGCGCCACTCGACCC
The DNA here is from genome assembly GCF_040647875.1 of Micromonospora sp. NPDC049230. Classification (NCBI taxonomy): domain Bacteria; kingdom Bacillati; phylum Actinomycetota; class Actinomycetes; order Micromonosporales; family Micromonosporaceae; genus Micromonospora; species Micromonospora sp. NPDC049230. Next base: position 106,490 of record NZ_JBEZCZ010000021.1, on the reverse strand, counting down.
GCTGGATGCCGCGCTCGCGGACCGCCCAGTCGACGATCCGACGGATCGCCGGGGCGACGATTCCCCTGCCCTGCGCGGCCGGCTCCACCCAGCAACCCACCTCGCAGACGCCCCGGGTCACGTCGAACGAGACGAACATGACGCCGCCGACAAGCGTGCCGCGCCACCACAGCCCCCAGATGCCGCCGGTGTCACTGGCCCACCGGTCGGCGTAACGCTGCAACACCGCGCGGGCCGACGGCAGGTCGGTGGCGACGAACGACGGCGACACCCAGGGCCGGATGTGCTCCCGCGCCCGATCCAGGTGGGCGAGGAACTCCTCGGCCCGCCACGGGTCCAGCGGGCGCAGCTCGACGTCCTCGGTCAACGGCAGAGCGAACACCGGGCCTCCAGGGGGATATGGAGAAGCAGCCTCGCACAGGCCCGTCGGGTGCGCGCACCGGGCACCGCTCAGCTCGGCAGATGGTTACGCAGTGCCGCGAACTGCGCCACGGTCAGGTACGACGGGTTGGCCGCCTGCGGTTGCCGGAACACCTCCAGGTCGGTGAGCCGCTCGTCGGCGCGTAGTCGCAGCCGGGGCACCCGGTCCCGCTCGGCGAGGATGGGCAGGTCCAGGGGCACCGACCAGGGTTGCCCCGACGGCCCCGGCTCGGCCGGCCCGGTGACCCGACCGATCCCCCACACCCCGTAGGGCAGTCGACGGCGACTGCCGCTGGCCCAGAAGACGACCGCCTGTCCGGCGCGCATCAGCCGCGCCCGGTAGCCGGGGCGTACGCACCAGCTGGCCACCTGCGGATCCCAGGCGAACCGGGCGGTCAGGTCGACCTGGTCGGCGTTGCCCTTGATCAGCCAGGCCCCCAGGTCGTCGAGGCGCACCCGCGGTTCGGTCACCGCCTCATCCTGCCCCGACGACGGCCACACCAATCAGATGATCGTGTGGGTCCAGTAGCTGAGCCAGAGCGCGAACAGCACGCCCTGCACCACGGCGAGCGTCGCGGTCAGCCACACGTCGACGCCGGCGTGCCGGGCCCACCGGGCCAGCACCAGGGCCACCGGGAACGCGGCGAGCAGGTACCGCAGCAGGCTCCGGTAGACCGCCGGGCCCATCGAGAGCGGCACCAGCACCATGAGGACGCCGTACGCCAGGTAGGCCAGGTCCCGGCGGCGGAACCCGGCGACCAGCACGACCAGCACGGCCACGGCGAAGAGGGCCCGGGCGGTGTCGTGTGGCTCCCCGGTCAGCCCGTTCAGCAGCACCGGCACCGGGTTCTGCACCTCGATGCCCCAGCCGATCCGCTGGGCGTGCTGGTAGGCGAACCAGTCCCCGCCGCGCCAGCGGCAGAACGCCATGAAGGTGAACCACCCGGCGGGCAGCAGCAGCAACGGCCAGCCGATCCGCAGGTAGCCGAGCAGGGCGCGCGGGCCGAGCCGCCAGTCGTGCTGGCGCAGCAGGATCAGGGCCAGCGGCAGTGCGACGAGCAGGCCGACGGAGCGGCTCATCGCCAGGAAGTAGCCGAGCACGCCGACGAGCAGCCACTGCCCTCGCTCGGCGTGGTAGAACGCGGCCAACGCGAGACAGACGAAGAGCGACTCGGTCAACGCGGCCTGGAACAGGAACGCGGTCGGCAACAGCACGAGGTAGCGGGTGAACCGGCGGGCGGCGGGCGCGTCGCCGAGCAGCAGCTCGGCCAGCCGGTAGCCGTACCAGAGCGCCAGCAGGAACGCGACGTTGCTGATCAACAGCAGGGCCAGCGCGTTGTCGCCGCCGAGCAGCGCGCCGACCGGCCGGGCCAGGAACGGGTAGAGCAGCGGGAAGCCGAAGTCGTTCCAGGGCTGGTTCAGGGGCAGCTCGCTCAGCCGCAGGTAGAGCAGCCCGTCCCAGGCGAACCAGAAGGAGATCCACCGGTGCCCGGAGATCTCGCGCTGCTGCGCCCACATCATCGCCTCGTCCGGCGGTGGCGCCCCGGGCACGCCGTCCCAGGCGTGCAGGACCAGCAGCCCGAGCAGGGTCAGCAGCAGCTTCGCGCCGAGGAACAGGCCGATGACGTACGGCCAGGGCTCCGGCACCCGACGGGCCACGCGCGCCGTGGTGCCGCCGGCCGCGGCCAACCGGACGGCAAGCGTCGCCGTGCCGCTCCGCCACCGGTGCATCCGCCCCCACTCCCCCATCCGCCGGCCCACGCCCGCCGCACCGGAGTGTGGTCCAACCGGTTGTCCGCCGCCAGACGCCACTCCGGAGCGGAATCGATCGTTGACCAGCAGTGACATTCGACGCAGAGCGGGTAGGCACGGCGCTTCCGACGACGGTGGGAAGCAGCGAGCAGCACGGCACGGTGGTCATCGGGGCGGGGCCGGCGGGGCTCACGGCGGCGTACGAGCTGCTCCGGCACGGCCGGACGGTTCGGGTCTTCGAGGCCGACGAGGTGGTCGGCGGGATCAGCCGGACCGTGGAACGCGACGGGTGGCGCTTCGACATCGGCGGGCACCGGTTCTTCACGAAGGTGCCTCGGGTGGAGGCGTTCTGGCACGAGATCCTGCCCGACGAGGACTTCCTGACCCGGCCCCGGATGAGCCGGATCTTCTACCGGGGTGCGCTGTTCAACTACCCGCTCAGCGCGATGAACGCGCTGCGCAACCTGGGGCTGACGGAGGCGGCCCGCTGCCTCGGCTCGTACGCCCGCGCCCGGCTCCGGCCACCACGGGACCAGTCGCACTTCGAGGGCTGGGTGTCGGCCCGGTTCGGCTGGCGCCTGTATTCGATCTTCTTCAAGACGTACACGGAGAAGGTCTGGGGGATGCCGGCCGACCGGTTGCGGGCCGACTGGGCCGCGCAGCGGATCAAGAACCTGTCGCTGGCCACGGCGATCCGCAACGCCGTGCTGCCGAGCCGCCGGCGCACGGACGTGACAAGCCTGATCGAGGAGTTCCAGTACCCGAAGTACGGGCCGGGGATGATGTGGGAGCGCTGCGCCGAGCGGGTCCGCGAGCGGGGCGGGCACCTGACCACCGGCAGTTGGGTCACCGCTGTGCACCGCGACCCGGCGCGACGGCGGGCGATCAGCGTGACGGTCAACGGCGCGGGCGGGCAGCGTACCGAACCGGCCGACCACGTGATCTCGTCGATGCCGATCTCGGAGCTGGTGTCCGTCCTGCGCCCGGCGGCGCCGCCGGAGGTGCTGGCCTGCGCCGCCGACCTGCGCTACCGCGACTTCCTGACGGTCGCGCTCGTGGTGCCGGCGGAGTTCTCGTTTCCGGACAACTGGATCTACGTGCACGACCCGGGGGTGCGGGTGGGTCGGATCCAGAACTTCGGCTCCTGGTCGCCGTACCTCGTCAAGGACGGCCGCACCTGCCTGGGCCTGGAGTACTTCGTGTTCGAGGACGACGAGATGTGGCGTACCCCCGATGCCGACCTCGTGGCCCTGGGCACCGCGGAGCTGGAGGGGTTGGGGTTGGCCCGGCCCGGCGTGGTGGAGGCCGGCTACGTCGTGCGGATGCCCAAGGCCTACCCGGTGTACGACGAGCGCTACCAGCACAACGTGGACGTGATCCGGGCGTGGCTGGCCGAGGCGGTGCCGAACGTGCACCCGGTGGGGCGCAACGGCATGCACCGCTACAACAACCAGGACCACTCGATGCTGACCGCGATGCTCACCGTCGAGAACATCGCCACCGGTAGTACGCATGACGTCTGGACGGTCAACGTCGAGCAGGACTACCACGAGCAGTCCGCCGGCGGCGACCGGCGCGGCACGGGCCGGGACGCGCCGGTGCTGCCCAGCCGGATCGTCACCGCCCCGATCGCCACGCCCGTCGGGGTCCACTCCGGGGGCGACGGCGACCGGGCCGAGCAGGTGCCGCTGGCCTGACGGTGTCACAGGGGCGTGGTTTGATCAGACCCTCGATCCGAAGGGGGCACTGTGGGGCGCAGAGCGATCATCTTCCACGGGACCGGCGGCAACCCGGATGTGTGTTGGTACCGCTGGCTGGCCGGGCGGTTGGCGGCCCGGGGCTACGCCGTCGAGGTGCCGCACCTCCCCGACCTCAACGTCGAGCCGATCGCCACGTTCCTGCCGAAGGTGCTCGACGCGCACCGCTTCGACGAGGACACGGTCCTGGTGGGCCATTCCGGCGGCGCGGCGCTCCTCCTGGCGCTCCTGGAGCACGTCGAGGTGACAGTTGCCCAGGCGATCCTGGTCGCCGGCTACTGCACCCCGCCCAACACGAGCGAGGAACCAGTCCTACAGCAGAGCTACGACTGGGCCGCGATCCGGGCGCACGTGCGCGACATCTCCTTCATCAACTCACGCAAGGATCCGTACGGCTGCGACGACAGCCAGGGACGCGCCATGTTCGACCGGCTCGGCGGCACCCAGATCGTGCGCGACGACGGGCACTTCGGCGACTACGACCAGCCGTACGACCAGTTCGACCTGCTCGACCGACTCATCGCCTGACGCGCCCCCCGCCGGCCCGTTGGCGTGCCGCCTCGTACAGGACGACGGATCCGGCGGTGGCGGCGTTCAGGGAGCTGGCCATGCCCACCATGGGGATCCGGATCAGGTGGTCGCAGGCATCGCGCCACGCCGAGCTGAGGCCGGAGGTCTCGTTTCCGATCACCAGCAGGGTCGGCTGGGTGAAGTCGTACTGGGTCGCCTCCACCGCCCCGCTCTCGTCGGTGCCCACCACCCGCACCTCGACGCCGTCGGCCCGGATGGCCGCGACCCAGTCGAGGACCGGCCGGTGTCCGGGCACGCGCACGACGGGCACCGAGAACAGCGAACCCGTGCTGGCGCGTACGGCTTTGGGGTCGTAGACGTCGGCGGCATGGCCGGTGATGACGACGCCGCTCGCGCCGAAAGCGTCCGCCGATCGGATCAGCGTCCCGATGTTGCCGGGGCTGGTCGGCCGGTCGAAGACGACAGGGAGCAGGCCGGGGCCCGTCGGGATGCGACGGAGGTCGTCGTCGGGCAACGCCACCACGGCGAGCAGCTCCGGGGCGCCCTCCACCTTGCCGCCCAGCTCGACCATCAACTCGCCGGCGACGGCGACCCTTGTCGCGCCGGCCGCGTCGAGGGTCTCCCGCGCCCAGGTCGACAGGTGGGCGTCCGCGTTGAACAGAAGCTCACGGACCTGCCACCCGAGTTGGATCGCCAGCGTGATGGGTCGGACGCCCTGCACGAGGAACTCGCCGCCGCGCTGGCGCTTGGTGCGATTGCCCAACAGCGCCTCCCACTGTTGGAACCGTGCATTGCGAGTCGTCACCCGTAGGACTGCCACCAACCCCGCCTCCATCGCATCCGCCCGTTCGCTGTTCGGCACGCCGTGCGGCCAGCGACGACGTACCAGAACCCGCCGAGCTTACGTGGGTGGGCACCGCACCCGGCGCGCGCTGGGCGAGGAGTCGACCCGGTGGCGGTCCTCCCCAGCTGGCCGGCCCGGTTTCTTCCTCGGCGCCGGCCTGACCACCCCGTGGTGGCAGAGCGACCCGGCTTCCGGGATGCCCGCGCCGTCGAGCAGGACGACAGCGCCGGGCACCGCACCGACGAAGTCCTCGTTCGGCCGGTCGGCCCTACCCGCGCTCGTCGCCAGACTGACGTGCACTGCCCACCTCCTGACGTGCGTGCGTCGATACTCTCTCGCCGCGGGCGATATCGGTTGACGTCGACACGTAGTCTGCTGTCGATGACGTGTCGTGCGGTTGTCGACACTGCGGAGGTGCGTGCGGTGGGCAGATGGTTCAACCGAAGCCGCAAACGCGACGACGAGCCACCGCGTAAGGCGACGTCGTCCGGGCCGGTCATCGAGATCACCGTCACCCAGGGTGGGCGCTCGACCACCCAGACGATCGGTGGTCCGGCCGCCTTCGGGCTGCAATATCACGCCTACTACGACCAGTACGGCGCCGCCGACGCGCGCACGTTGGAGGCGGGGTCCCGTTACGCGCAGGAGTTGATGCGCGGCAACGACGTCGCCGAAGCCGTGGCCGTCTACCAGGAGATCGTCGGGCTGCGCAGCTCGGCGTTGGGGCCGGAGCATCCGGACACCCTGCGCAGCAAGCACAGCCTGGCCTTCGCGCTGTGGCAGCGCGGCTCCCACGCCGAGGCGGAACGGGTGCAACGAGACGTCTACGCGGCGCGGCGTCGGGTGCTGGGCGACGACGACGCCGAGACGCTGCGCAGCGGCAACAACCTGGGCTGGTTGCTGATCGAGCTGGGTCGCCTCGACGAGGCCGAGCCGCTGCTGCGGCGGGTCGCCGACGGCATGGCACGGACGCTGGGCCGCGACAACGCGGACACCCTGGCCTGCCACATGAAACTGGCCGGGCTCCAGCACCTGCGGGGCCGCAGTCAGCAGGCCGAGCGAACCCTGCGGGACGTGGCCACGCGGATGACCAGGACGTTGGGGGCCACCAGCCCGGTGGCGCTCCAGGCCCGCAGCAACCTGCTCGTCGTCCTGCTCGACAACGGCCGGGCGGCCGAGGCGGTCGACGCCGCCCGGACGCTGGCAGACGACGCCGGGCGGGCCCTGAGCAACACCGACGGGGTACGCCTGCACGCCCAGCACTCCCTGGCCAGGGCACTGGACGGGGTGGGCCGGCGGGCCGAGGCGATCCGGCTGCTGGCCGACACGCTGCCGGACAGCGAACGGGGCCGAGGCGCCGACCATCCCGCGACCCTGGAGATGCGCACGCTCTTCGCCCTGCTGCTGGTCGAGGAGGGTGACCCGCGGGCGGGTCGGGAGGCGCGGGCCGCGCTGGCCGCATGCGAACGCGTGCACGGCCCGACCCATCCCCACACGGAGAAGGCCCGCGCGCTGGTCCGGCGCACCCGCTGACGCCGACGGGCGGTGGCCCGATGAGCGGCGGTCAGCCGCCGGTGTGGATGTGCGCCGCCCACAGCGTCGGCGCCAGCGGATAGCGGTCCCGCAGCCCCCGCACGGCCGAGTGCAGCGCGTACGCCGCCGCCCCTGTCGCGTCGGCGTGCTGGTAGAAGGCGGTGGTCAGGGCGAGGGACACCGCGTCGTCGATCTCCCACAGGGTGCCGATGACGTGCCGGAACCCGGCGAGTTGGAAGGCGCCGGTGATGTGCAGCGACTCGTCGACGAGGGTCGGCGGGGCCTGGGCGGTCGCGCAGGCCGACAGGAAGGCGAACTCGGCGTCCAGGTCGAGCTGGGACACATCGGTCACGGTGAGCGGGTCGTCCTGGTGGTCGTGCACGAGTAGCCGGCCCTGCGCCGGGTCGTGCGGATCGGCCACCGCGTGGCACGCGAAGTGCGCGTACGCCGAGCCGGCCAGCCGGTCCAGGACCTGCTGCCGGGTGGCCGCCGCGTCCAGCCCGAGCCACGCGCCGGGCAGCGCCCGCGCCGCCGACGCGGCCTCGCGTTCGGCGCTGGGCAGCGCGGCCGGGCTGCCCGGGGTGGCGCGCATCGCCACGACGCAGGACCGGGCGTCGGGCCGGGCCCTGCGCGGCCCGGTGCGTTTGCGGGCGAGCGCGGTCACGGTCGGGGTGTAGGAGGAGACCACCCGGTCGAGGGCGGACCGGCCGGCGCCGGCCTGGGCGGCGTGCAGGGGGAAGAACGCCAGCGGGCCGACCGGACACCACCAGACGCGCGGCAGCTCGCCGGCCGCCCCGGGCGCGTCCACGTGCTCCAGCACCGGCCCGACGAGGGCGTGCCACAACCATTCCAGTACGCCGGTGAGCGCCGACTGGGCGCGCAGCCGGCTCCGCGCGTCCGCCGCCGGATCGTATGTCGTGGTGGTGGCGTCCTGGAGCAGACGCAGGTGTGTCATCGCGTCGGCCAGCGACAGATCCGGCAGCGGCAGCACCGTCACGCGGTGCTGCCGCAGGATGAGCGCGTCGCAGCGCAACTCGCTCGCGATCGGCACGATCACCGTGCCGTCGACCTGGTCGAGCAACTGCCGGGCGCTGGGCGCGCGCAGGAAGTCGCCCAGGCCGGGCAGCTCCCGGATCGTCGCCAGCAGCACGTTCCACTCGGTTTCCCGGTCCCGGCCGAAGGTGGTGGGCCGAGACGCTTCGGGGGCGGGCGCTTCGAAGTCCCGGCGCATCCGTTGGAAGTCGCCCGCCAGACGCCCGTCGGCGCGTTGCAGCGCCGCCCACTCGCCGTCGGCCGTCAACCGCTGGTGCAGCAGCAGGCCCCGGCCACGCTCCAGCAGCTCCAGGGCCCGCTCCGGCTGCCCGGCGCCGATCGCGCAGGAGGCGGCGGTCGCCGCCAACCCGGCCGTCGAGCCGAGATCGGCGTACTGGTCGTGTCGGGTACGCCCCCGGGAGGCCAACCGGGGCAGCAGTGTGATGGCCTCGTCGAAGGCATCCGTCGCCTCCTCCCACCGGCCCAGCGCGGTGAGCGTGTAGGCCGCCTTGTCGAAGGCCTGGATCCGGACCGGTACGGCGCCGGAGTCGGTGCGGCCGGCGACGCGCGCCCGCTCGGCGGCCTCGGTGAGCAGGGCCGTCTCACCGGTACGCAGATAGGTCGCCCGCAACGCCTGGGCGATGGACAACCCGGTCTCGGCGCGGTGCGGATCACGCGCGGGCAGGGCGTCCAGCGCGCGCCGCAGCAGGACCAGCGACTCCTCCAGGTAGGCGAGCTCCCCGGTGGCGTCGTAGAGCAACCGGAGGCTGTAGCCCAACTGGTCCAGGTACAACGCGTGGTTGGGCTCGCCGCGCACGGAGAGGGCGAGCGCCCGGCGCAGCAGGCCGATCGCCGTCTCCAGGGCGGAGAGGTCGCCGGTCAGCTGGTGCGTCTTCATGCCGACGGTGGAGAGGCTGGCGAGCGCCGTCCGATGGTGCGGGTGGCGTTCGCCGACGGTGTCCAGCGTGGCGGCGAACTCCTCCCAGGCCTGGCCGAGCAACTCGGCGCGGCCGGTGCGGTCGACGAGGGTGAGCAGCGTCTGCCCGGCCAGGAACCGTGCGTCGATGCTCTGCGGGCTGTGGTCGCGCAGCATCGCGACGGCCCGTTCGACATCGGCCGTGTGGGTGGTCCCGGAAGCCCTGGCCAGCAGGCAGCGGGCTCGCAGCAGGACGAGCTGGTCCTGGTTGGGCCCGGTGGTATCCACCGAGGACACCAGCTCCAACGCCTCGTCGACGTAGTCCTCCACACCGGTGAGCTGGTGGGCGCGCAACAGCGCCTCCGCGTGGATGCCCCGCAACACGGGCAGATGCTCCTCGCTGATCCACCGCTCGGCCATCTTGGCGATGGCCGTGAGCCGGTAGAGCGTGTCGACCGAGCCGTCGAAGTCGTGCCGGACCCGATAGATCTGGCAGGTCTTCAGCCCCAGCACCGCGCTGTTGCCGAGGTCGGCCGATGCGTCCTCCGCGAAGCGCAGATAACGCTCGGCGATGTCCAGGAGCTGCGGCTCACTCTCGATCCGGGCTCTGGCCAACAGCACGTCGGTGTACGTGGCGAGCGCGCGAACACCGTGCGGCGTACCCAACTCCTCGGCCAGAAAGGAGTCGGCCATCGTGCGGATCGCGGCCTCCAGCACGACGGTGGCCTCGATCAGGTCCTGCCGCGCCTGGCCCGCGTGGTACCTGTCGAGCAGCGCGGCCCCCAGCTCCACCTGGGCCTCGGCCCACCGCCGGTCGCCGCGCGGCTGCCTGGCCGCGGCACGACGCCACTGGTCGACAGCGTCTCTCGAATAGCGACCCACCGGCGCACCTCCCCGTCACGGTTGCCCCCAGCCTGCCAGCCGCGCACCACATCGACAGGAGATAATCAGCCGATGAGTCAATCGGCGCCGGACAGGCGACTCGACGACGACCGGGCGGCCCGGCTGGCCCGGGTCTGCGCGGACATCACGCAGGTGGGCGACCTGCTCGGGCCGGAACCGGCCCAGGCCCTGGCGCGGCTGCGGGACCTGCCGGTGTCGGACCAGGGCGTGGACGCGGTGCTCGCGGAGGTGACCGAGTTGATGCGCCTCGGTGGGCTGGTCGGTGGCGACACGGCCGCCCGCGGCCACCACTACCTGCCACTGGCCGGCGTCCACGGCCACCGCCCGGAGGTCGTCCAGGTGTGCCCCGGTGACCTGTGCGACCGGGTGGAGATTCCTCGGCCGTACGCCGGCCCGCCGCCGCGCTGCGCCGTGTGGGACTGCCCGCTGCCGACCTTTCGGATGGACCGGTGAACGCGGTCATCGCCTCACTCGGGGGGAAGCTGGCGGAGCGGTGGCTCGCCGGGCTGGCGCTGCCCGGTGTGGTGTTCGTGGCGGTGGCCGCCGTGGCGGTGCGACTCGGCCACACCTCCTGGTGGGACCTGCGGCTGGTGGCGCGGGAGCTGGACCGGCTCGCCCTCGGGTCACCGGCCCCGGGCACCGGCTCCGCGCTGCTGATCGTCCTCGGTGTCGTGCTGGCCAGCGTCGTCGCCGCGACTGCCGCTCAGAGCCTGGAACGCCTGGTCGTGGCCCTGTGGACGCAGGGCTGGGGCCGGGCCGGCGAGGCGGTGACGCGCCGGCGGCGGCGCCGGTGGCACGCCGCCGTGGCCCGCTACGAGGCCGCCCTGCGGGACAAGGCACGCCGGTTGCGGTCCGCCGACGGCGCCACCGGGCCGCTGCCGGACACCCAGGCGCTCGCCCGCGCCTGCGACCGGATCGCGTTGACCGAGCCGGACCGGCCGACCTGGATCGGTGACCGCATGCTCGCCACGGCGGTACGGGTGCGGGCCTGCTACGACCTGGACCTGGCCGCCGCCTGGCCCCGACTGTGGTTGCTGCTGCCCGAGGAGACCCGCGACCCGCTCGCCCTCGCCCAGGCCGACTTCACCGCCGCCGCCCGACGGGTGGGCTGGGGATTGCTGTATCTGGCGCTCGGCCTGCTGTGGTGGCCCGCGGCGATCATCGGCCTCGGCCTGTGCGTGGCGGGTTGGCGACAGGGCCGCGGCACGGTGTCCGTGCTGGCCGACCTGGTGGAGGCGGTCGTCGACCTGCACGTGCGCGCTCTCGGCGCCGCACTGGGGCATCCCACCGACGGCACCTTCGGCACGGCCGACGGACAGGCGGTGACGGTCCTGCTGCGCAAGGACCGGTGAACCCGGAGCCGACAGTGCTCCCGATCAGGCTGGCGTCGTCGGGCCGCCGAGGGCGACTGTGAGGCGTTCCGACCCACCGTCCCGGTCGTACGCCAGCGTCAGCGTGCGCGCCTCGTCCGGAGGGCCGGGTTCGAAGACCACCGTCTCCATGAACAGCCCCCCGCGCCCTTCGCCGCTGCCGCCGCCCGCCCGGTACCGCGTTCCCGCGTCGTCCCACCCGCGCCACCGACTCAGTCGGACGTGCATGCCGTCCAGCGAACCCGGGTCACGGGCGTCGGTGCCGGCGTACGCCAGCCTCACCACGACCATCGTCGACCAGCGTTCCAGGCTGATCAGCGTGGCGGGCACCGCGTCAAGCGTCAGCGCACGACCGGCCAGCGAGATCACCTCCCGCAACCGGGCAGGGTCGACAACCGGCTCCTGCCACCGCGCGCGGTCACGACCGTGCTGCAACACCAACTGTTGCCGGGCCTCGACCGACAGTGGCGCCCAGTGATCGGGCGTCAGGCGACCCTCGGTCGACATGCGCTTCTCGGTCGACATGTGCCTCACGACGCGGGTGAACCGGCCACGTCGCTCCAACTCCCGATCCAGGTCGGCGAGGATGCGTTCCATGTCCTCCTGAGCCAGGGCACCGGCCGCCACCAGTCCCACCGCCACGCCGCGGATCTCCGAACGGTCCACCGTCCGCCCGTGCGGCGGCTGACCAGCACCGGCCGGCAGTCGATCGACAATGTACTTCGCCAGGTACGCCCGTCCCTCCATCCACCCATCATCCACCGACGCTCCGGCCGACGCGGACGTCCCCGGCCGGCGGGACCGGCTCCGGAGCCGACCAGTCCTTCCGGTTGGGTAGCAGCAGCGGGGTGGCGAGCAGGAGTACGCCGGAGACGGCGATCGCGGCCAGCGGGCTGGTGCGGGTGGCGAGCACACCCCAGATCACCATCAGGACAGCCTGGAGGAGTCTGCTGCTGGCGGTCCAGGTGCTGAGCACCTGGGCGGTGTGCGACACCGGAGTCCGTCGCAGGCGTTCGGTCGCGTAGATCGGGTTGAAGACGCCCATGCAGGTGACCAGCAGGCTCTCGACGACGATCACGGTGACCAGCCCGGGGACGCCGGGCTGGACGAACGCGAGACCGAGGGGGAACACCGAGCGCAGCCACCCGGAGACGACAATGACGCGGCGCCCGCCGTGGCGGTGCGCGAGGCGCGCGGACAGGCGGGCACCCACGAAGCCGCCGAGCGCCGGGATGCCGAACGCGAGACCGTACTGCCAGGCCGGCATGTGGTAGTCACCCAGCAGGAGAACGGCCAGCAGCGGGGCGGTGGCCATGATGAGTCCGCCGACCAGCACCGAGTTGAGGAACAGCCCCCGCAGGACGCGGTCGCCGAGGATGAGTCGCCAGCCGTGCGGCAGGTCGGCCGGGCGCAGCCGGGTGACCCGGTCGCGGGGCGCCGCGACGTCGCCGCCCCGAATGCGCAGGACCGCGAGCGCGGACAGCAGGTAGCTGAGAGCGTCGGCCAGGACCGTGACGACCGGGCCGAGCAACCCGACAAGCGCGCCGCCCAGGGGCGGGCCCGCCGCGATCGCCGTCCAGGTCGTGCCCTCGAACCGTCCGTTCGCCACCAGGAGGTGCTCACCACGGACCAGATACTTCAGGTACGCGCCGGACGCGGCGGTGAACGCGATGCTCGCCGTCCCGCAGACCACCGAGACAACCAACAGTTGACCGTACGACAGCACGCCGACAAGGTACGCGACCGGGACACTGGCCATCGCCGCGAACCGGACCAGGTCCATCGCGATCATCACCGGTCGCTTGGCGCGGTGCTCGACCCACGGCCCGAGCGAGACGGCGACGATCGCCGCGACGGCGAGCCCCGCCGCCTCCAGCAGTGACACGGCGAATGCCGACGAGTCCAGCACATGCACCGCGAGCAGCGGAAACGCCCCGAAGGCGAGCCAGCTGCCGTACGCGCTGACACCGTACGCCGACCACAGCCACCCGAAGTCGGGCCCCAACCGTACGCGCACGCGGCTCCCTCCCGACAAGCGGTGTGCGGACCCGGGCATCCCACCGCACCGACCGCCGTGGGAGCAAACAACCGACTTCCCGGCGAGCCACAACCACTGGTTGTGCATGCGCATAATGGGTGCGTGGATACCGAGGCGGTGCGATCGTTCGTCCGGGCGGCGGAGCTGGGCCAACTGCGACAGGCCGCCGACGAGCTGGGCGTGACACAACAGGCCGTGTCGAAGCGGATCGCCGCCCTCGAACGTGACCTCGACGTCCGGTTGTTCACCCGTACCGCCCGAGGGGTCGAGCTGACACTCGACGGCCAGGCGTTCCTCCCGCACGCCCGGGACGTCGTCGCCGGTGTCGACCGTGCCGTGGCCGCGATCAGGCCGGGCTCGCGGGCCCTGCGGATCGACGTGCTCGGCCTGCGATCCGCGCAGGCAGTCGTCCTACACGACTACTGGCGGTCACATCCGGAAACCAACCTCGACGTGGTGACCCTGCGGGTCGACAACCCGCGCGAGGCTGCCGCCGCCGTCCAGGCCGGCGACATCGACGCCTCGTTCCGCTCGGTCACCGACCCGGCCACGCTGCCGCGCGACGTGCGGATGGTCCACGCGTTCGACTCCCCGCTGGAACTCCTCGTCGGCCCGAGGCACCCGCTCGCCTCCGCCCGGACACTGACGCCGCAGCGGCTGCGTGGGCACCGGATCTGGGTGCCGGGCATCGCGCCGCGCAGCGAGTGGGCGGACTTCTACGACCAGCTCGCGACCGACTTCGACCTGCGCATCGACGCGGCGGGCCCGCACTTCGGCGACGAGGTGCTCCTCGACATCCTCGCCGACTCCGGCGACGTGGCAACCCTGGTCGGCTCGCGCGACAGGTACCTCTGGCCCACGAACCACGGCCTCCGCCGCATCCCGATCGTGAATCCGACGCTCGCGTACCCGCTGTCGCTTCTCCTCCCCCGGGCGAACCCGCACCCCGGCCTGCGGGCGGTCCTCGACCACGTCGCAGGCCTGGCTGCGCTCCCCGCGACGACCTGGCGCCCATCCTGGGCACCGACCACCTGAGGGTGCCGTTGCCGATGTCGGAGGTTCACCGGGTGAACGCCTACGAACTCGCCGCCAGGTTGTACGTCTGGCTGCTCGCCGGCACGGCGCAATAGCCGGATCAGCCGGTCGGGCGGGCGGTCACCCGGCGGCCGTTCGGCGGCCCCCGTGTGAGGCGACCAGGGCGTCAGCCACGATCGCGGCGTCAGCCTCGGCGATGTCGGCCGGATACTCCGGCAGGAGGTCGTCCCAGACGACCAGCCAGGATCCGAAGAGCTGCGCCTGGCCCTCGGGCCGTGCGAAGAACCAGACGTGCAGGTGGGCGGCGCCGTCTCCGACGCGGTAGACGTGGGCCCGCGAGATGTGCGGCAGGGCCTGCACGTGGCGGACGATCCGCGTGCTCAGCAGGCCCAGCTCCGCGGCGAGATCGTCGGGGAGGTCGGCCATGTCGTAGTGGTCGCGCGGGTACAGCATCAGCGCCAGCGGCACGCCCACGCCCGTGATACGGGCCAGCCGCCAGTGATCGTTGAACCAGATTCCCTCGTCACGCTCCTGGCAGTTCTGGCACTCCGCCGGATCCTCGCCGTGTCGCGCGGGGTCGGGCACCACCGGGGGTCGCAGCGGTGCGGCGCGTAACCCGTCCTGGTCGAATGGGCTGATGTCCCATCCGGTCATGCCCGCCGACAGCGGAAGCCGCCGTTCGCCGTCCGCGACGGAGATCGCGTGGTCATAGAACTGGTCCGGACTCAAGGCCATGGCGGGAAGAGTAGTGCAATCAAGATCCTCTTGGTGCCCGTCGCCCTCACGACCGTTTCGCGGTCTGCGTCACCCCCTCCTGCCGCAGTTCCAGGACGTCGGCAGGTAGGAACCGGATCTCCAGGTCGAGTCCGGGGTGGAGGTAGCGACCGTCCGGGTCCGCGCGCAGCACCACCGGTCGCTGCCCAGCGGCGGAGAGGGTCAGGTGACCGTCGGAGAGCGCGATGTCGATCGGATAGTCGTCGCGCAGGAGGTAGCGACCCGACACGTCACCGGGCGGTGCGGTGGTGACACCTGTGGCGTACCGACGGTCCGCGGCGGCGCGGATGCTGACCAGCGTCTCCCAGCCGTCCTCGGAGTTGGTCATCGCCGCGACCGCGATGCCGCTGTCGGGCCACACGTACGAGAAGCAGGTGTAGCCGACGTTCGACCCGGTGTGTCCGAAGCGCCGGGCGCTGTCGTCGACCTCGGTGCCGAGCCCGTAGGCGCCGCCCGGGATCTGCGGCTTGCGCATCTCGGTGGCCAGGTCGCGGTCGAGCAGCCGCGAGTCTCCCGAGGCCGCTCGGGCGATCTCGAGGTCGAGCCGGAGCAGGTCGGTCGGTGTGCTCCACAGCCCCGCCGCCGCCAGCTCCGGTTGCGTACGCCACCCGCCGGGGACCGGGGTGCCGCCGCCGTGGTGGCCCCGGGCCACCAGATCCGGCCGCTGGTGCGGAAACCGTTGGTCGAAGCTGCTGTCGGCCATCGCCACCGGATCCAGCACCAGCGTGCGCATCAGGTCCTCGAACGGCGTACCCGTCGCATCCACCAGCAACTGTTGGAGCACGGCGTAGTGGCTGCCCGAGTAACGGAAACGGCTCCCCGGCAACAGGGCCGACCGTACCGGTGCGGTGGTCGTCGGGCCGCTGCCGTCCAGGACCTGCGACAGCGACGGGACGCGATCCGCGGCATAGCCCCGGTACCAGGTGTCGGACAGGCCCGCCGTGTGCGCCAGCAACTGTCGTACGGTGACCGCCGGTTGGCGGCCCGCGCGGTCGAGCAGGCGCCACGAGGTGAGGTACGCGCGGATGTCGGCGTCCAGAGCCAACACACCGTCCTGAACCAGTCGCAGTGTGCCGAACGCGGCGACATGCTTACTTATCGAGCAGGCCGCGAACGCGGTGCCGGCGGTCACCGGCGTCGACGTCGCGCCACCGGTGACGCCGTACCCCGCCGCCCACACCCGCCCGTCCAGGTGTCCGACGGCGATGCTGACCCCCGGCACCTGGTAGCCGCTCATCAGATCGGGCAGCGCCGCCGTGTCCGGCGACAGCAGCCCGGAGGACACCTGCCGGTCGAGGTGGTCCAGCAACCGGGACCAGTCCCGCGAGAAGTCTGCGTCTTCCACAGCGCCGATTCTTGACCATGTGTGCCGCCGCCGGGGGGTCACCCCTTCAACTCACCGCCAGTCGTTCTCCGGCGCCGCCGCCCGCAGCACCTCGCTCGCGCCCCGCAACACCGGCTCGCCGTGCGGAACGCACAACGCCTCCACCTCCAGCGACGCCAACCGCCGGAAGGAGGCGATGGCCTGATCTCTGTCCACGTTGAACGGGCCGAGGATCGCGCGGCCCTCCGTGGTGGCGATGATGTCACCGGGGAACAGCACGCCGCTGGAGGCGAGGTGGAGTGCGATGCTTCCGGGGGTGTGTCCGGGCACGTGCAGGACGCGGACCGGCTCGCCCCAGTCGTCAATGGTGTCTCCGTCGTGCAGTTCCACATCCACCGGCACATGGTGTCGGGGCCGCTGCTCCGCTTCGGAGAAGCTCGCCATGATCTGCTCGTGCAGCACGCGTTCCGGGGCGGTGTACGCCGGCTCGGGTTCGGGTTCTGTGCCACTGATGAACGGGACGTCCAGTGCACCAGCCAGGACCCGGGCGCCGGTGGCCTCGACGAGATCCGCGGCAGAGCCCATGTGGTCGATGTGGGAGTGAGTCAGCACTATCTGCCGCAGGTCCGGCGAGCGGCCGCCAAGCCGCGCCAGGGCATTGAGGATCGTGGGGGCCGACCCCGGAACGGCGGTGTCGATCAGGGCGTAACCGTCCGGCAGGCGCACGAGGTGGACGTGCCCGAGTGGGAAGGCCAACTGCCAGACAGTGGGGCTGACCTGGGTGAGATCCATCAGGCGACGCTAGCGGGTGGCCGGCGGGTGGCACGCTTCTTTCTGCTGACAGCGACGAAGCTCGGCGTGAGACGAGGAAGCCTGGTCGGGCTTTCCGGGTCAGGGTTTGCGGGCCACCGCGCCGTAGCTGGAGACGCCGGCCAGCGCCGGTCGCTGCTCCGGGGGGTGGGCTTGCACAGGCCCGCCGGAAAGGACCGTGGGGCGGTGCGCTCGGCACCGCCCCACGCTCAGCTACCCGTTACTCCCAGGCACTCTGCTGGGTGTAGACGAGGTTGCCGGGGATGACCGTTCCGTTGGTGCTGCTGTACTCGGTGTACGCCCAGAAGTCGCCGGCGGGCAGCGGCTTGTTCGGCTTCAACGTGAACTGCTGCGACGAGCCGCGCTCCACCGTGCGGGGAAGCGTCAGCGTGGCACCCGTGTACTTCGCGTTGCGGCCGAGGATGGCGTGACCGAACTGGAAGTCGACGACCGGACCACCGGGGAACTGTGCGAACACGTACGCTGTGTAACGCCCCGGCTCGGGCAGGAACTTGTACGCCTGCTCCGTGCTGGTCCAGTACCTGTCACTGCTGTAGATCAGCTTGTCGCCCCGGTACAGGTAGAGGTCCAGGTTGGTGTTCGGGTCGTCGGCGTTGGTCTCGACCACGATGCCTGCGGTGTTCGCCGGCACTGTGAAGTCGAACTTCTTCACGCCGGCGGCCTTCGGGTCGAAAACGCCGCCGTAGACACCCGCCGGGATCGAGTACGACTCGCGCCGCATCGGCGTGTAGCCGGTGCTGCGACCGGTGAGCGGTCCGGTGAAGCCGGGCTGGACCAGGCCGGACGCACCGCTGGTCATCCGGCCGAACTCCTCCCCGTCGTCCCCGTACGGTCGGGGCATGACGCCCCACGGACGGGCGGTGACCGGGATCCGGGCACTGTGGGCCTTGCCGCGCCAGCCGATCGACCCGGTCACGTACCGGTCCCAGGGCGCGCTGCCGCGCCGCATCGTGATGGTCACTGTCGCGGACCTGCCGGGCGCCACAGTCACCGAGGCCGGCGACACGGTGACCTTCATGCCGTTCAGACCGGACACCGACGAGCGGTAGGTCTCCCGCTCCCTGCCCACGTTGGTCAGGGTGCGGGTGAGTGTCACCGGGCGGGTCCCGTCGTACTCGCGCAGCGAGATGGCCGGCAGGTTGAGCTCCTTGCCGTCCGGCTCGGCCGTCTCGCTGTAGGCGACCAGGTCGGCCGCGGTCGGCTCGATGACCAGCCCGGGATCGGTGGCCCCGGCCAGGTTGATGAAACCGCTGCCCTGGTCCAGGGGGCTGCTGGTGCCGACCGTGTCGGTGGCGGTGGTGCGCAGTGCCGAGGCGACCCGGCCCGGCGACCAGGTCGGATGCGTGGCCCGCAGAACGGCGGCCGCGCCGGCGACGTACGGTGAGGCCATCGAGGTGCCGGAGTACGCGTCGTACGCCCGCCCGAAGTTGCCCGCGGGCGAGACCGCGGCGATGATGTCCGAGCCCGGTGCGACCAGGTCCGGCTTGGAGACGCCGAGGGCCACACCGGTCGGGCCGGTGGAGGAGAAGTCCGCGACGCTGGGCACGCCCGGGACGCTGGAGCCGTCACCACCGCTGCGCAGGGACACCGTCGCGTCGGTGGGGTGGCGCATCAGGTAGTTGAACAGCGTGCCGGCCTGCTTCTCGGTCGGCAGGTAGACGACCGGGAAGTTGAAGATGG
Source organism: Micromonospora sp. NPDC049230 (assembly GCF_040647875.1). NCBI lineage: Bacteria > Bacillati > Actinomycetota > Actinomycetes > Micromonosporales > Micromonosporaceae > Micromonospora > Micromonospora sp. NPDC049230. Next base: position 87,750 of record NZ_JBEZCZ010000021.1, on the reverse strand, counting down.
AGTTGATCCGGTAGTTGCCGACCGGGTCGAACACCACCATCGCCGCTCCGCCCTTGGCCTTGATCTCGGCGGCGGAACCGAACATGTCGGACAGCGCGCACGCGACGACCTTGCCCTTGATCTTGGCGGGGTCGAGGCTGCCCGGTTCGCAGTAGACCGCGCCCAGATCCGGCGTACCGGCCTGCTCGCCGAAGACCATCGGCCGCGAGGCGCCGCCGGGCAGCGCGTCCAGCGAGCCACCCACGAGCTTCGTGCCGTCGCCCAGCTTGACGGTGGCCTCGTCGAGGTTCGTCACCGCCGCGCCGACAGTGGTCACCCAGGGTGCCGCGTTGCTGATCGCCCCGCTCACGATGCCGGTGTTGCCGGCCGACGCCGCCACGAAGACTCCCGCCAGCGTGGCGTTGAGGAAGGCGGTGCCGATGGGGGTGTTGGCCTCCCAGTCGCCCAGGTCGCTGCCGATCGAGAAGTTCAGGACCTGCACGCCGTCGGCGACCGCGGCGTCGATGCCGGCGATGATGTCGGCGTCGTAGCCCATGCCGCTCCAGAGCACCTTGTAGACGGCGATCTGGGCGTCCGGCGCCACCCCGGAGACCGGGCCGAAGCGCCGACCGTCGATCGTGACGTTCGGAATCGGCAGACCGGCGGCCGTGGAGGCGGTGTGCGTGCCGTGCCCCGACATGTCGCGGGGGGACAGCACCTCACTGTCGGGCACCGAGCCGCCGTCGGCGAGCCACGTGTCGGCGAAGTACCGGGCGCCGACGATCTTGCCGTTGCAGTGCTCGGCCACGAAGGCGACACCGGTCTGGCAGGTGCCGTGCCAGGTCGGGGGGGCCGGCATCTTCTTGGCGAACGACGCGCTCTCCGGCCAGATGCCGGTGTCCAGGACGCCGATCACCATGCCCGCGCCCGTACCGGGACCGGGCTTGACCGGCTTGCCGGGCGGACCTCCCGCCGGGCCCTGCTCCGGCGCGGCCGGAGTGGTGGCGCCCGGGGCCCCGGCGCTCGGGGCGGTCGGCGACGGCGCGGTGGGCGGCGGCGTCGGAGTGCCGAGGGCCCGCGCGGCGGTCACCGCGCGGACTCGCTTGTCCGCCCGCAGGGTGGTCGCCTGCTGCGCGGTCAGCTTCGCCGAGAACCCGTTGAAGGCGGCGGTGTACGCCGCCTTGACCGTGACGCCGGCGGCGTCCGCGACGGCCTTGCGCTGCGCGTCGAGGTGTCCGCGGTACGCCCGCGCGGGTGCCGACGTCGCGTCCAGCCGGTCGCCGGCCTCCGGACGGGTCCGCGCCAGTCCGGCAACACCGCCGGTGTACGCGGTCAGCGGGTCCTCGGCCAGCTCGACGATGTACGTGCCCGAACCGGTCTCGTCCACCGCGGCCCGTTGGCCTGCCGCGTTCCGGCCGCCGGGTCGGCGATCGGCCCCGTCGGTCAGGGTGACCTTCTTGTCCTGCCCAGCGGTGAAGTAGCTGGTGCCGCTGCCCGCTGGCCCCGCCGGTGCCGCCGACGCCGGTCCCGCGACGCCTGTGGTGCCGGTGATCAGCGCGACGATCAGCGACGGTATCGCCAGTCGTCGCAGCCTGTTTCCGCTCGTGCCTGTAGCCACGAGGCTCCTTTCGATGGCTCCCTTGTGGAGCTGTTCCTCGACCGCGATCCGCTCATGGAAGCGCTCCCCCACCTAAGCCGCCGACGGTTAATCGACGGTTTGCACGGTGTTACGGATCGCCGGTGCGTATAAGATCACGATCTGCGGGCCACGCCTAGATCAAGTTTTCCCGATGCCCCCAAAGCAGGGCGAACACCTGGGCGAGCCGCGTTCAGGAGTCTTGCCTGACCTTCGCGATGTCCAGATCCAGCCGGGGGCCGAAGAATCTGGTGAAGTCCTCCAGACAGTCCGATCGGAAGATCTCCCGCGCACCATCGAGGATGGCCACCGCTCCGGACGGAAGGTCGAAGAGGTAGCCGACCACCTCCTCATCCCTGATGAGAACGAAGACCTGCGGCACATCAGCCACGACAACCGTTGGAATCTCGTGCATCGACGGTTCGCTCGCGCTCCGCAGCTCTTGTGGCTCGCCACGATATTCAGTCACGTACACCCTCCTCCTGAGGTACCCCGATGCGCCGGTCTCGACGGGTGACCCGACCGTCAAGCCCTCCCCCGCCAGATTGTCTTGGGACAATCTATGCAAGATAGTGTGGGGACAATCTGGTGCAGAGTCAAGGATTGTCATGGGACAACCGGAAGGGTGTAAACGTGCCGGTGCACTCGCGCTACCTGAACATCGCGTCCATGCTCCGGGAGCGGATCGAGGCCGGCGACTGGGAGCCGGGTGCGCGGCTTCCAACCCTCAACGATCTCGCCGCCGAGTACGACGCCAACCGCGACACCGTCGGCCGGGCCATCGCCCTGCTGGAGACCGAGGGCTACCTGTGGGCCGTCCAGGGGCGCGGCATCGCCGTTCGGTACGGCACCATGCGCCCACGTCGACCGCGCGGTGACCTGGTCAAGCGCAACGAGCAGGCAACCGGATACTCGTTTCCTTCGGCAAGCAGCCAGGAGGTGTGGGTTCGCCACGGCGAGGCCGTCAGTGCCCCGGTCCCGCTGGACGATCCCCGCATCGCCAAGCTTCTCGGCGTCGACCGTGGCACCGAGGTGCTGCGCCGGTTTCGGGTTACCGGGCCGGCGTCCGAAGCCCCATTCCAGATCAACATCTCGTGGATTCACCCACGTGTCGCCGACGTCGTCGCTGACCTGGACGCGAACCCCGCCGCGGGCGAGTGGCTGCACCGCATCGAGACCGCCGGCCACTGGCCCATCAGTTGGATGGAGATCCACCGCGCCCGGATGCCCAGCAAGGACGAGGCAGCGCTCCTGGAGATCCCCACCAACCTGCCCGTACTGGAGATCGTGCGGGTCGGCACCTCCGGCGGTGATGAGAAGCCGGTCGAGGTGACCGAGTACGTCGTGGCGAGCGACCGAGTCGAAACGGTCCACATCCTGCGCCGCGCCGATAACGCCAAGCAGCCGTGGCCCGACGCCGGGCCGGGAGGCGAGTCATGACCGTCGCCCGCACTGTCGAAGCCGCCAGCCGGACGCACCAGGGCCTCGTCCGCAAACGAAACGAGGACTCCCACAGTCAGGGGCAGTGGCTCTACGTCGTCGCGGACGGCCTCGGCGGCCACGTCGCCGGTGACATCGCGAGCAGCACAGCCATCGCCGCCATGAAGGCGTACGACCGCCCGGTGGATCCGGAGGAGCTTGCCGGCTTCTTGGGGCGGGCGGTCAGCGAAGCGAGCGAGGCGTTACGCCGGAAGATCCGCGAGGATCCGAAGCTGGCGGGGATGGGGACCACGCTTGTCGCCCTGCTTCGGTCCGGCAGTCATGCGGTCGTCGCGAACGTCGGGGACTCCCGCGCCTACCTGATCCGACGCCACGGCTCCCGCGACAATGTCATGGTCCAGATCAGTGAGGATCACACCTACGAACACCTCGTTGCCGGCGCTGAAGAGGTGCCCAATCTTCCCCAGAAGCTGGCCCGCTTCCTCGACGGACGGGACGACGGCCGGTCGGCCGACCTGACACCGCTCCAACTCCATCCCGGCGACCGATTCCTGTTGTGCTCTGACGGACTGAGTTCGTACGTGCCACACGAGCAGATACGAGCAGTGCTCGACTCCGACGACAACCCCGGGGACATCGCCGACCAACTCGTGGCCCTGGCGATCCGACAGGGTGGACACGACAACGTCACCGTGATCATCATCGACGTGGCCCGACGCTAGAACTCCGCCACCCCTGACGCTGGCCTCCCAGGTGACAGGCAGGCGCGCCGTCGGCACCATGATCGAAAGTGGTGAGCTCATCGGCCGTGCCGGCAGAGGGATTTTCGTGTCGGAGACGATCGCCCGAGCGAACACCAGCGCACATCGCCGGACTGCTCCTGACTGCCTTTGCTCTGCACCCCAATAGGCGCCAGTCACGGACCGTAGCCGTCGCATCCGCGGGTGCAGAGCAAAGGCGGCGAGCAGGGCACCCACGCCTCTTCGCCGGCCACGCCGCTTGGTCAGTAACCAGCCTCGGCTGGTCGGCCGGGTGAGCGCGCCGACCGCCTCCGCGCCGCCACCGTCGAAGCGGCTCAGACGACGTGGTCCAGGTAACCGGTGATCGCCGCGTCCAGCACCTCCGCGCCGGGCCGCGCCCACACCTCGGCGGAGAAGACCTCCACCTCGATCGGGCCGTCATACCCGGCCGCGTCCACCGCCTCGCGCAACCGGCGCAGCTCGATGCACCCGTCGCCGGGCAGCGCCCGACCGAGCAGCGCCCCCTCCGGCAGCGGCGTCACCCAGTCGCAGACCTGGAACGCGGCGATCCGTGGCCCGGCCCGCTGGATCTGCGCGTACACCGTGTCGTCCCACCAGACGTGGTACGCGTCGACGACCACGCCGACCACCGCCGGGTCGAACCGTTCGGCGATGTCCAGCGCCTGGCCGAGGCTGGCGATCACGCAGCGATCGGCGGCGAACATCGGGTGCAGCGGCTCGATGGCCAGCCGTACCCCGGCGGCCTCGGCGTGCGGTGCCAACTCGCCGATCGCGTCGGCGACCCGACGGCGGGCGCCGTCGATGTCCCGGCTGCCCGGCGCCAGCCCACCGGAGACCAGCACCAGCTCGGGTGAACCGAGGGTGGCCGCCTCCTCGACGGCGCGCAGATTCTCCGTCAACCAGTCGTCGGCGCAGAAGAACCCGCCCCGGCACAGCGAGGTGACGGTGAGACCGGCGTCGCGGACCAGCTTCGCCGACCGGGCCAGCCCGTGCTCCGCCACCGGCTCGCGCCACAGCCCGATGCCCGGCACCCCGGCGGCGACGCAGCCGGACACCACGTCGGGCAGGGGCCAGTGCTGGGCGGTGGCCTGGTTGAACGAGAAACGCGCGAGGCTCACTGGGCCACACCCGCCACAGTGAAGAACGCCCGCGCGCGGGCGGCGGCCAGGTCGGCGTCCGGCAACAACCCGGCCTTGTCGGCCAGGACGAGCAGTGTCGCCAGGTGCGCCGGGGACCGGCCGGACTGCGCCCCGCCGACCATCGTGAAATGGTCCTGGTGCCCGGCCAGCCAGGCCAGGAAGACGATCCCCGTCTTGTAGTGCCAGGTCGGTGCCGCGAACAGGTGCCGGGCCAGCGGGACAGTCGGCGCGAAGATCTCGGTGTACGCCGCCAGGTCACCCCGGTCCAGGGCGGCCAACGCCGCGGCGGCGGCCGGCGCGATGGCCGCGAACACCCCGAGCAGCGCGTCGGAGTGCCCCACCTCGTCGCCCCGGATCAGCTCCGGGTAGTGGAAGTCGTCACCGGTGTAGAGGCGCACCCCGACGGGCAGGCGGCGGCGCAGCGCGACCTCCCGGCCGGCGTCGAGCAGCGACACCTTGATGCCGTCCACAGTCGACTCGTGCGCCTTGATCAGCTCGGTGACCGTGTCGGCGGCGGCGTCCAGGTCGACCGCACCCCAGTAGCCGGTCAACGCCGGGTCGAACATCGGGCCCAGCCAGTGCAACACCACCGGCCCGTCGGCCGCGCTCAGCAGCTCGTCGTACACCCGCAGGTAGTCCTCCGGCCCACGGGCGGCGGCGGCCAGGTGTCGGCTGCACATCACCACCGGCCGGGCGCCGGCCGCGCGGACGTCGCCGAGCTGTTCGGTGTACGCGGCGGTGACCGCCGCCAGGGTCGCCCGGCCGGGCGGCAGCTGGTCCGTACCGACGCCGGCGACGATCCGACCGCCCACCGCACGGGCCTCGGCGGCGCTGCGGCGGATCAGCTCCCGGGTGGCCGGATAGTCCAGCCCCATCCCCCGCTGGGCGGTGTCCATCGCCTCGGCGACTCCCAACCCGTACGACCAGAGGTGCCGTCGGAACGCGAGCGTGGTGTGCCAGTCCACCGCCGCCGGGGCGCCCGGCACGTTCTCCGCGGCCGGGTCGGCGACCACGTGCGCGGCGGCGTACGCGATCCGGCTCCTCGCCGGGGCCGCCGGGCGGGCGAAGCCACTGCCACCGGCCAGCCGGTGCCGTCGCCCGCCCGGCAGCACGACCTCGGCCGTCACCCGAACAGCTCCGGCACCTCGACACGACGGCCCTCGCGGGCCGAGCGCAGCCCCAACTCGGCGAGCTGGACGCCGCGCGCGCCGGCCCGGAAGTCCCACCGGAACGGCTCGCCGGCCACGACGTGCCGCAGGTACGCCTCCCACTGCACCTTGAAGCCGTTGTCGAACTCCTCGTTGTCGGGCACCTCGGCCCACTGCGCCCGGAAGTCCTCGGTGGCCGGCAGGTCCGGGTTCCACACCGGCTTCGGGGTGACCGCCCGGTGCTGCACCCGGCAGTTGCGCAGCCCGGCCACCGCGCTGCCCTCGGTGCCGTCGACCTGGAACTCCACAAGCTCGTCGCGGTACACCCGCACACCCCAGGACGAGTTGATCTGCGCGATGATGCCGCCGTCGAGCTCGAAGACGGCGTACGCGGCGTCGTCGGCGGTGGCCGGATAGACCTGACCGGCCTCGTCGACCCGCTCGGGCACGTGGGTGGCGGTCACGCAGGAGACGGCGGCGACCCGGCCGAACAGCTCCTCCAACACGTAGTGCCAGTGCGGGAACATGTCGACGACGATGCCGCCGCCGTCCTCGGCCCGGTAGTTCCACGAGGGACGTTGGGCGGGCTGCCAGTCACCCTCGAAGACCCAGTAGCCGAACTCGCCGCGCACCGAGAGGATCCGGCCGAAGAAGCCGCCGTCGACGAGGCGCTTGAGCTTGCGCAGGCCGGGCAGGAAGAGTTTGTCCTGTACGACACCTGTGCGCAGGCCGGCCGCGTCGGCAGCCCGGGCCAGGTCGAGCGCGGCGGCGGTGTCCTCGGCGAGGGGCTTCTCGGTGTAGACGTGTTTGCCGGCCTCGATGGCCCGCCGGATCGACTTCTCCCGCTGCTGGGTGACCTGGGCGTCGAAGTAGATCTCGACGTCGTCGCGGGCCAGCGCCGAGGTCAGGTCTGTCGTCCAGTCGGTCAGCCCGTGCCGGTCGGCGATCTCCCGGAGCTTGGTCTCGTTGCGCCCGACCAGGACCGGTTCCGGCCAGATGGTCGTGCCGTCGGCCGCCGTCACACCGCCGGCCTCGCGGATGGCCAGCAGCGAGCGGACGAGGTGCTGCCGGTAGCCCATCCGTCCGGTCACGCCGTTGACGATGATGCCGATCGACCTGCGGGTCATGCGTTCTCCCTTCCGTCGTGCTGGTCGCGCCTCCCTGCGGGAAAGGGCTTTCTCTGCGGTACCGTGACGCTAGCCGGCACGACGAAACGCCGTCAACAGATCGAGGGGGCGGGCCATGGCGACCCTGTCCGATGTGGCCCGTCGGGCGGGAGTCTCACCCGCCACCGCCTCCCGCGTCATCAACGCCAGCAGCAAGCCGGTCACCGACGAACTACGCGAACGGGTGCTCGCCGCCGTCGCCGAGTTGCAGTACGTGCCGAACGCGCACGCGCAGCTGCTGGCCCGCTCGCACCGCAGCGCGGTGGGCGTGATCGTGCACGACGTCTCCGACCCGTACTTCGCCGAGATCACCCGTGGGCTGCAACGCGTCGCCACCGACCACTGCCGACTGCTGATGATCTGCAACAGCTACCGGGACCCGGACCGCGAGCTGGAGTACGTGGAGTTGCTGCGCGGCCACCAGGTCGCGGCGCTGATCCTGGCCGGCTCCGGTTACCACGACGAGACGTTCACGCGGCAGCTCAACGGGAAGCTCGCCGCGTACGAGGCCACTGGCGGGCGGGTGGTGGTGATCGGTCGGCACGAGCACTCCGGCGACGCGGTGATGCCGGACAATCGGGCCGGCGGCTACCTCGCCGGACGGGAGCTGTGCGGGCTGGGGCACCGGGCGATCGGCGTGATCGCCGGCCCCCGCATCCTGACCACCACCACCGACCGGCTGGCCGGCCTGCGGCAGGCCCTCACCGAGCAGGGCCGTGAGCTGCCGGAACGGCATATCCGGTACGCCGAGTTCGACCGCGACGGCGGCGCGGAGGCGGCCGCCCGCCTGCTCGACGCCGCCCCGGAGCTGACCGCGATCGTGGCGCTCAACGACTCGATGGCGATCGGCGCGCTCGCCACCCTGCGCGCGCGTGGGCTGGCGGTGCCGCGGCAGATCTCCGTCGTGGGTTTCGACGACATGCCGATCGCCCGGGACGTGACCCCGGCGCTGACCACCGTACGACTGCCGCTTGTCGACATGGGAGTCCGGGCGATGTCCCTGGTGCTCGCCGCGGAGGTGCTGACCCCCCGGGTCGAGGTGCTCCCCGCCGAGCTGGTCCGCCGGGACTCCGCCGGTCCCGTCCCGCCCGCCGCCCGTGCCACCGCCGGTTTCGCGCCGCGCGCCGGACGGGGTGACGCCGTCTCGTGACCGGCAGCAGCCCGACGCAGCGTGCGCTCACCCGCGATGACGTGGCGCACCTGGTTCGCGCGTCGTTCGGGCCGCACACCCGGGTCCGGGACGCCGGGCCGTTGGCCGGCGGCGGCTACGCGACGGTCTGGTGGGCGCGGCTGGACGACGACCGCCGGGTGGTGCTGAAGCTCGCCCCACCGGCCGGGACGCCGCTGCTGCGCTACGAACGAGGGCTCTGTGCCGCCGAGGCCCGCTACTTCCGCCTCGTCGCGGAACACGCCCCGCAGGTGCCCGTACCCCCGGTGTTGCGGCACGGCGCCGACCCCGCGTACGGCGAGTGGTTGGTCACCGCGTTGCTGCCCGGCCGGTCGCTGTCCGACCTGGCGGCGGACGGCGTCGCGGTGGACGACGGCCCGGCGCGCTACGACCTCGGGGTGGCACTCGCCGCGGTGCACCGGGTCACCGGCGACCGGTTCGGGTACGACGGCGACCGGGCCGGCGGGCCGACCTGGCCTGTGGCGTTCACGGCGATGCTCGACGCGCTGCTCGCCGACGCGACCGACTGGGACGTGCGGCTGCCGGTGACCCCGGGCCGTCTGCACACGCTGGTGGGACGGCACGCCGAGGTGCTGGACGAGGTGGACCGGCCGGCGCTGCTGCACTTCGACTGCTGGGACGGCAACGTGTTGGCAGCGCCCGACTCGCAGGGTCGGTTTCGGTTGCGCGGCCTGGTCGACGGCGAACGGTTCCTCTACGGCGACCCGCTGCTGGACCTGGTCTCGCCGCTGCTCTTCCGGCGCATCGAGGACGAGCCGGAGCATCCGCTGCTGCGCGGCTACCGCGACGCCGCCGGCACACCGCTGGTGCTGGACGCCTCGGCGCGCCGCCGGCTCGGCCTCTACCGACTGCACCTGTACCTGCTGATGACAGTGGAGATGCCCAGCCGTGGCATGACCCCGAGCAGCCATCCGCAGCGGCATGCCCGGCTCGCGACGCTGCTCGACGCGGAACTCGACGCGCTCGCGCGCTGACCGAATTCCCGTTGTCCGGCCGGTTCGCCGCTCATAGCCTGCTCGGCGTGCGGATTCGGGAGTTCGTGGCGGAAGACTGGTCGCAGGTGCGGCCGATCCTGGGCCGGGCGCGCACGTGTCCACCGCGAGCTTCCTGGTCGCCGCCGACGCCCGGGGCCGGGGCGTGGGCACCGCGCTGTGCCGCGAGGCCCTGACCTGGGCACGGGACCAGGGGTACGCCGGCATGCAGTTCAACGCCGTGGTGGAGAGCAACAGGTCAGCGGTCGAGCTGTACCGGCGGGAGGGTTTCACCGTGGTCGGCATCGTGCCCGGCGCGTTCCGCCACCCCACCCTCGGCCGGGTCGGTCCGCACGTCATGTACCAGGAGTTCTGACCCGCGCCACAGCTGAAACCGCGCCGGCGCGGCGGACCGGGGTGAAGAGGCCGCCGACCGCGACCAGCAGGCATCCCGCGCCGGCAGCGAGCGTGACCGCCGGGACGCCGTACCGGCCGGCGGCCCAGGTCAACGTGGCGGCGCCGATCGGCCCGAGGGCGTAGTGCGTGCTCCAGAACGCCGAGGTGACGCGGCCGAGCAGGTGATCGGGGGTGATCTCCTGGCGCAGCGACATCGAACAGATCCCGCCGATGCTCAGGCAGCACAGATACACCGCGGTCAGCGCGGTGACCGCCGGCACGTTCGTCGCGAGGCCGACGCCCGCCACCGCGAACCCGCAGACCGAGTGCGCGCCGATCCAGGTCGCACCGAAGCCGCGTCGACGGCGCAGCGGGGCCACCAGCAGCGCACCGGCGACAGTGCCCAGCGCGGCCAGGCCGAGCACCGTGCCGACGGTGCCCTCGGAGCCGCCGAGATCGTGGGTGACGTGGTAGATCAGCACGTCGGTGAAGCCGTAGGTCAGGAAGATGAAGACCGACAGCAGGACGGTCAGCGCGCGGAGCACGGGCTGCCGCCACAGGAACCGCGCCCCGGCCAGGAACTCGGCCAGCGGCCGCTCCCGGGTCGCCGGTGCGGCGGTGTCGGCCCGTGCGGGTCGCAGTCGGATCAGCCACAGACCGGCTGCCGAGAGAGCGAAGCTCGCCGCGTTGACGGCGATGGCGAGCGCCGGGCCGAAGCGGGCCGACACCACGCCGGCGAGCAGCGGCCCCAGGACGGCAGCCGCCGCGAACGTCGCCTGCAACCGGCCGTTGGCCTCGGTGATCCGGTCGGAGTCGACAAGGTTGCGGACCGCGGTCACCGCCGCGACCTGGAACACCATGCCGGCCGCCTCGCAGATCGGCAGCACGACGAAGAGCAGCCAGACCTGCGGGCCGGCGAGCCAGGCCAGGGGCACCAGGCCGTAGAGCACCAACCGGGCCAGGTCCGCCGCGATCATCAGGGTGCGGCGGTCGTACCTGTCGACGAGCACCCCGCCGAAGATCCCGGCGACGACGGACGCCGCGCCCGCGACGGCGGTGAGCAGGCCCATCCGCGCCACCGACCCGGTGGCCTGGAGCACCAGCAGCGGCACCGCCAGGTAGGCGAAGGAGTCACCGGCCGCGGAGAGCGACTGCGCGATCCAGTAGGTGCCGAAGGTGCGGTCCCGCCACAGCGGAGACCGGGCAGCGGTGGCAGCTCGGCTCATCGCGACGAGGGTAGTCGGCGCGACCGGCCGACGCTGGCCGTGGCCGGCGTCACAACCGTGGCAGGTCTCGCTCGACCTGCTCGCCGACGCCCGGCGTACCTGACCGGCCGGGGAACGGGCAGACGGAGACGGCCGCGGGAGTGGTCCCGCGGCCGTCTCCGGTGGTGCGCGAAACGATCAGGCCTGGCGCAGCGGCGCGAGCGCGGTGCTCCAGGCGACCACCTGGTCGAGGGTGGTGGTCAGCGCGTCCTGCTGGAACTGGTTGGGCTTGAAGACGCTGAAGTTCTCGAAGTCGGTGAAGAGCGACAGCGCGACCTGCGACCGCACGTCGGCCATCTGGAGCTCACCGGAGATCAACCGCAGGTGCTCCACGGCGCGCGCGCCACCGACCGAGCCGTAGCTGACGAAGCCGACGGCCTTGTTGTTCCACTCGGCGTACAGGAAGTCGATCGCGTTCTTCAGCGCACCCGAGGTCGAGTGGTTGTACTCGGGGGTGACCATGACGAACCCGTCGTACGAGGCGATCGTCTCGGCCCACCGCAGCGTGTGTGGCTGGGAGTACTGGCCCATCGAGGGCGGGTACGCCTCGTCGAGGTGCGGCAGCTGGTAGTCGAGCAGGTCGATCAGCTCGTACTCCGCGTCGGAGCGCTGCTTGGCGATCTCGAGCACCCAGCGGGCGACGGCTTCACCGTTACGCCCCGGGCGGGTGCTTCCGAGGATGATCCCGATCCTGGTCATGATGGCGCCTTTCCTAGGGACTGGCTGACGGCACGACGCTAACCAGTGATTGCTCGGTCAAGCAAATGAAATGGCTATGGCCACGCTCACACTCTGTGCAAGCAATTGCTCAATCAAGCAACTAAGATATGAGGATGTCCAACCCCGCCGCAGAACCGCTGCAACCCCTCAACCCCGACGAGGAGGCCCTGGTCCGCGCCCTGGGCCAGGTGATGCACGTGCTGCCCCGCGCGATCGACACCGACATGGTCGGAGACCATCAGTTGCCGCTCACCGAATACACCGCCCTGATGAACCTATCCGAGGTGCCGGGCCGGCGGATGCGGATGAACGAGCTCGCCTCGGCCTGCCACCTCTCGCTCAGCGGCATGACCCGCACCATCATCCGGCTGGAGACCCAGGGCCTGGTCCGGCGGGAACGCTGCGAGGAGGACGCACGCGGCTGGAACGCCGTCCTCACCGACAGCGGGTTCGCCCGCCTGACGGAGTCCTGGCCCAGTCACCTGGCCGCCGTCCGCCGCCGGTTCCTCCAGCACTTCGAGGGCTTCGACCTCGACCAGTTGGCCCGCGCGTTCCAGCGAGCCGGCACGGCCGAGACAACCGACTGAGCTGTGCCGGCCCGCGGGCCCGCACGGCTGGGACGACCGGCTCAGTCGGGCAGCCGGCCCGCCTCGACCAGCGCCCAGGCCAGCAGCCCGAAGGCACCGCCGACGCGTACGCCGAGAAACCGGGACCGACGCGGACCGGTCGCCGGCCGGGATGCGCGCGGCACCCCGACCGACGGCCAGCCGAACCGTCAGCGCAGGCCGAAGGCCCGGGTGATGCTCTGGCTCACGGTGTTGCCCGCGGCGTCCCGCGCGGTGGTGCGCAGACTCACGAAGCCGGCCCGGGCCGGTGCCGCCAGCGTGGTACGCCAGCCGTCCCCGTGCCGGGTCAGGCGCTGCCGGTGCCAGGTCGCCCCGTCGTCGTAGGACACCTCGACGGTGACCGCGCCGAGGGTGCCCCGGACGCCGGGCAGGTGGGAGGCGACCACTGTCAGCGGTGCCCGCCGCGACGCCCTGCCCGCGGAGTCGATGGCCACCTGGTAGTCGAGCTGGATCAGCGGCAGCGCCTCCGCCGACTCCGCTCCGGTGGCGGCCGAGGTGAAGCCCCACTCGGTGCGGGTCTGCCGGGAGTACGGGTTGGTCCAGGCGGCCCTGTCGTTCTGCACCACCAGCCGGTACGGCAGCCGCTGCGCGGCCAGCCCGGAGACCTGGAGGTATTCGGCGTTACCCCAGTTCAGCTCCTTGTCGCCCTGGTAGAGGGTGGTCCGGTTGACCATGTCGTAGTTGGCGCGCGCCTCGCCGATGTGGCCACCCCCGTCGCCCCAGCCGGGCGCGGGTAGGTACAGGGTGTCCAGGTAACGCACCGGGACGTAACCCCCGCCCATCCGGGGCCGCTGGATCGGCCCGAACCACTCCACGGCGCTCGGCCGGCCGGCCGGGTAGGTGGCCACCTCCATCAGGTGCTGGCCCGTCTCGCCGACGATGTACGCGTCGTCGATCCACCGCTCGCCGGCGGTCACCCAGTCGGTGCGCCGGCCCTGGGCCGGAACGGTCTCCTGGTTGCCCGAGGCCATGCCCTTCCAGACGTCGGTGCGGAACTCCAGCGCCTTGCCCTGCCGGTAATTGCGGAACTCCACGTCGACCCGGGCCAGGTCCCGCTTTGCGGGCCGGTAGGTGGGGTCGGCCGGCACCGTGCCCGTCCAGTGGTGTGCCACGTCGTACAGGTAGGTGGTCTCCGGGTGCGACTCGGCAGACAGTCGCACCGGGCCGCGCTCCAGCGCCGCGACGAGCTGGTCGCCCTCGTCGGCGCCGAGCGTCGCCACGGTCACCGGGGCCGGGCTCTGCGGGCTCCACGGCGTCTCGTCCCAGGGGTCGAGCCGACCGACGCCGTCGTTGACCACCAGCAGCAGCTTCGCGCCGGCCGCCGCGACGAGCCGCGCCTGGGTGGCGATGTCCACCGTGTCGCTGCGCCGGACCACCACCGCCCGATCCCGGACCGGCCGCTTGGCCAGCCCGGCCGCCGAGGTGTCGGCGGCGTAGACCGCGTCCAACTGGTGACGACCGGCCGGCAGCGCCGGGGTCGCCCGCTTGACCAGCAGATCGTCGTACGCGCGGCCGGCCGCGGAGATCGTCAACGCCGGCTGTTCGAGCCGCCACCGGGCACCGAACTCGAACTCGCCGTCGGTGACCTTGCGGCTCGTCGGCAGGGCCCACATGCTGTCGTACGAGTCGTTGGGCAGCACCTGGCTCTCGGTGAGCCCGTTCGCGGTGGACCTGTGGATGTCCATCCGCAGCGAGGTGGCGGTGGCCTCCTGCGGCACCGTGGCCCGCACCTGTCGGGCCTCCCGCGCGTCCAGGGTGACGGTGCGGTCGCGGTCCAGGTTGACGTCGGTGAAGCTGAGCATCGCCATGCCCTTGGAACGGGGCCCGTGCGCGCCGCGCACGTCGGCGGAGATCCAGCCGGTCCAACTCGCCACCGGCAGCCGCAGTGTGGCGGTGCCGCTCTCGGGCAGGTCCACGGCGCTGAACAGCCCGTCGGTGGTGAGGATGACCTTGCCCGCGAGCGGCTTGCCGTCGCGGTCCTTCGCGACAAGCGTCAGGTTCTGCCGCTGGCCCTCCTTGCCGGCGCCGACGAGGGTGCGGCCGCGGATCGCGCCAGCCTCGTCAGTTGCGATGATCACGCCGCTGACCTGCTTCTCCGCCGGCAGCTTGTCGTACGCGGCGGTCAGCGTCACAGTGGCGGTGCCCCCGGCGGGCACGGTCACCCGGCCGGCGGAGAGGGTGAAGAGGCCGGCCGGCGCGGCGGTCGCGTCGAGGGCCAGCTTCAGCGTGATCGGCGCGGTGCCGAGGTTGGTGTAGGTGACCGTCCGGTCGATCGTCATCCCCGGCTGCTGCGGCCAGGCCTGGAAGCCGGAGTAGGCGCTCGGGGTGGCGAAGACGGTGGCCCGGGTGGCGGCGACCGCGTCGACCCGGCCGGCACCCGCCTGGTACGGGGTGTACTCCGGGGTGGCCTTGACCGTGCTGACCAGCGCCTCCTTGATGCGCTGACCGGTCCAGTCCGGGTGCGCGGCGGCAACCAGCGCCGCCGTGCCGGCCACGTGCGGGGTGGCCATCGACGTGCCGCTCATCAGCGTGTAGTCCCCCGACCCACCGCGTACGTAGTGGGAACGGGCCGCCAGGATGTCCACGCCGGGCGCGGTGATCTCGGGCTTGAGCCCGCCGTCGCCGGCACGGGGTCCCTGGCTGGAGAACTCGGCGAGGTGGTCGGTGGAATCGACGGCGCCCACCGTCAGCGCGGAGTTCGCCGCACCCGGGCTGCCGATGCTGTTCGGCCCGCCGTTACCGGCGGCGATCACGAACAGCGCGCCCGTCTCGGCGCTGAGCCGGTCGACCGCCTGGCTCATCGGGTCGCTGCCGTCGGTGGCCTCACCGCCCAGGCTCATGCTGACGACCCGGGCCTTCTGCTCGCGGGCCGCCCACTCCATGCCGGCGATGATCCAGGAGTCCTGCCCGCTGCCCTCGCTGTTGAGCACCTTGCCGACGTGCAGCCGGGCGCCGGGGGCGACGCCCCGCTCGACCCCGCCGGAGGCCGCGCCGCTCCCGGCGATCGTCGAGGCGACGTGCGTACCGTGGCCCTTGTAGTCGAGGATGTCGGGCTCCGTCGGCACGAAACTGCTCGACGTGGCGATCTGACCGGCGAGATCCGGGTGCTCGGCGTCGGCACCGGAGTCGAGGACCGCGACGTCGACACCGGCTGCGGTGTTGCCCTCGGCCCAGACCGCCGGGGCCCCGATCTGCGCGGTGGACTGGGCCAGGTCGGCGTGCACCCGGCCGTCCAACCAGACCTTGGCGATGCCGCCTGCGAGGGTCGGGGCGGCACCCGTACGCCGGGTGGTGCCGGCGGTGAGGGCGGTCCAGAACCGGTCGGCGGTGGCGCGGTGGCGCGTCAACGCGGCGCCCTGCACGCTGTCGAGCGGGCGGACCAGCTCGGCACCGTCCACAGTGGGACGGGTGCGGGCGCGGGCCGCCGCGTCGGTCATCGTGACGATCAGCGGCAACCTGTCGGTGTGCGCGTCGTCGTAGCCGTCGGCGATCAGCTCGGTGACGTTGAACAGTCGCCGGTCCAGCACGCCGCTGGTGACGTACGACAGCGCGGTGTCCGGGTAGACGTACGTGTCGCCGTCGCGCACGGTGCGGTGGAAGGTCGGCGTACTGCCGTCCGGGCGGCGCACTGTCGACACGGTGCTGCCGTCCGCAGCGGTGGTCACCGTGACCGTGTCACCGGTGATCAGCGTGACGGTGGCCGCCCGTCCGGCGGCTGCCGGGGGAAGGCCGGCCGGGCGGTCGGGGGTGTTCGGCGGGGCGGCGGACGCCCCCGCGGCGGGTGGGGTGAACCCGGCCGCCAGGGTGAGGGCGGTGCCGAGGGCGATCAGCCCGGATCGGCGACGCCGGCGAGACAGAGCCAAGATGACCTCTTTGCGTCGAGAAGTGGTACGCCGCACAGCATCGACGCAACACCCACCCCGCGACCCCCGCCAACCCCGACGCACTTACGCCATGGCACAAACCCGCCACCCCACCCCACCCTCCCGCCCCACCCCGTTGATCATGGAGTTATAGCCGACCGTCACGGCGTGTCGTGACAACAACCTCATGATCAACCGCCCCGGGCCCGCGGGGAGGGAGGGAGGGGCGGCGGGAGGGTTAGTGGGTGGGGCGGGTTAGGGCGGCTAGCTGGTCTAGTTGGGTCGGGTCGGACAGGGCTGAGCCGACGGCGGCCACCCGTACGCCGGCCTGGAGGAACGCGGCGGCGTTGCTCGCGTCCAGGCCGCCGGTCGCGACGAAGCGCAACTGCGGCAGCGGGCCGGCCATCGCCTTGAACCAGGCCGGGCCGAGCGAGATCGCGGGGAACGCCTTGAGCCAGGTGAGGCCGTGCCGCAGCGCTTGCTGGGCCTCGGTGGGGGTGGCCACGCCGGGCAGGTGTGGCAGACCACGCGCGGCGGCCGCGTCGGCGATCGCGAGGTCCAGGCCGGGCGCCACGGTGAACTGGGCGCCCGCGTCGGCGGCAGCGGTGACCTGCTCGACGTCGAGCACGGTGCCCGCGCCCACGATCCGGCCGCGTGCGGTGCCCGCCTCGACGGCGGCGCGCAGTGACGGTACGGCGTCCGGGGTGGCCACCGGCACCTCCACCACGTCGATGCCGAGGTCCCAGGCGCGCTCGGCGAGCCGAACGGTCTCGGCGACCGGCAGGCCGCGCAGGATCGCCATCACCCGGGCGTTGCCGAAGATGTGCTCGAAGTCCGCTGTGGTCATGGTGCACTCCATCCGAGATCGCGGTGAATCTGTTGGCTACTGGCCCCGCCGACCGCCGACCTGGTCCCGTCGACCGCCGACCTGGTCCCGTCGACCGCCGACCTGGTCCCGTCGACCGCCGACGGCATGACTCAGGTCGTCGCCAGGGCGCCGGTCAGATCGAGCGGCGACCAGGCCTCGACGGGGGCGTCGATCAGCCGCTCGAACCAGGCCCACGGCGGGATCGGGGCGTTGTCGCCGCTGCTGGTCAACGCCTGCGCGGCGACGAGGTGCCCGAGGCGCAGGCGTCGTACGGGGTCGAGGCCGCGCAGCAGCCCGGCCAGGTAGCCGGCCGCGAACGCGTCTCCGGCGCCGACCGGCTCCACCACCGTCACCACTGGCGCGGATACGAAGACCGGCTCGGCGTCCCGGCACAGCGCGGTGGCACCCACCGCGCCGTCCTTGACCACCACCGTCTCCGGCCCGGGCAACAGCCGGCGTACGGCCAGCGGGTCGGCGGCGCCCCACAGGGTCTCCGCCTCGTCCTGCCCGACGAAGACCAGGTCGCTGCGGTCGGCCAGGTCGCGCAGCACCGGCGCGGCCTGCTCGGCGGGCCACAACCGGGCCCGGTGGTTGACGTCGAAGCTGACAAGTGCCCCCGTCAACGGCCGATCCGCCACGGCGTGCTCGACAAGCGCCCGGCAGGAGGCGGAGAGCACCGGCGTGATGCCGGACAGGTGCAGCACACGGGCACCGGCCAGACCCGCGGCCGCGAGCGTGCCCGGATCCATCCGGGAGGCCGCCGAGCCCGCACGGTAGTAGTGCACCGCGGTGCCCTCCGGGCCCGGGTCCTTGACGTACAGGCCGGTGGGGGCGGCCGGGTCCACGCTGACCTGGTCGACGCGGACGCCAGTGGCGGCGACGTGCCGGACGACGGCCCGGCCGAAGGGGTCGTCGCCGACCCGGCTCACCCAGGCCGCCCGGTGCCCCAGCCGCGCCAGGTAGCCGGCCACGTTGGATTCCGCGCCGCCGACCGAGACGGCGACCCGGTCGGCGTGTTCCAACGGCTCACCCGGCGCGGGACAGAGCACCACCATCGTCTCCCCGACCGCGGCCACCTCGATCGGCGCGGGGCCCGCCGGGACGGTCGCGTCGTCAGGTGGGGAGTCGGTCGGCATCGGGGCACACGTCCTCGCGGCGGGGATCCTGGGCGCCGCCGAGCCTAGGTGCCCCGCGCGGGACGGGCAACCCGTCATACGTCACACCTCGACGCTCAGGGCAGCGTCAGCCCGTACGCGGCGAGCACCTCCCCGATCGGCTGGTAGTAGGTGGTGCCGCCGGAGGTGCAGTTGCCACTGCCGCCGGAGAGGATGCCGAGGATGGTGCCGGTGGAGGCCACGTAGAGCGGGCCGCCGCTGTCGCCCGGTTCGGCGCAGATGTTGGTGCGGATCAGGCCGTAGATCACGCCGGTGGCGTAGTTGACTGTCTGGTTGAGGCCCGTGACGGTGCCGCAGCGCACGCCGGTGGTGACGCCGCTGCGACAGACCGCCTGACCGACGTACGCGGTGCCGGGCCCGTGAATGGTCAGCAGACCGGGGTACGTGTAGACCGCGCTCGGGTGGGCGGTCCGGCCGGTGTAGCGGATCAGCCCGTAGTCGTTGGTGGGGTAGCTGGTGGCGGTGCGGGTGCCGAGCACTGTGGTCTGCGCGCTGTCGGCGTACCAGGTGGCGGCGGCGGTGGTGCAGTGCCCGGCGGTGATCACGTAGTAGGTGCTGCCGCTGCGCGCGTTCGCGCCGAGCGAGCAGCGCGCACCACCGCCGTAGATGCCCTGCCCGCCGGCGATCAGGGGGCGCAACGTTCCGGGTTCGCGGCGCAGCAGCACCCCGGCCCGCTCGGCTGTCGTCCGCAGCGCGGCCAGCTCGCCGGGGGCCACTGTGTCGTCGACGGTGAGGGTCATCCGCCCGGTGGCGGGGTCGAGACCCCAGGCGGTGCCCGCGGCGCGTACCCCGGTCAGCGTGGCCACCGCGTCGGCGGCGGGCGCGGCGGCCCGGTCCGGGACGGCGGCCCGCGCCGCGCCGGGCGCGGCGAGCAGCAGGATGGTCAGGACGAGGGCAGCCAGCGGGGAGCGGCGCATCCGAACCTCCGAGGAGATCGAGATTTATAGATATCGGCAAGCATCGCCCGGCGTCCGACGTCGTGGCAACCTCCGGCCGTCCTCTTCCCCGACCGGCGGGAATAGCCGATCCGGGGACGGGCCGGGCCGGGGCCGCCGATAATCCTCGAAGACACGGCGGGAGGCCGGGCATGACCACCGGAGACACCCCGGCGTTGGTACGCCGTCTGGACGGGTCGACCCGGGCGACGCTGCTGGAGCTGCTCTTCGATGTGGTCTTCGTGGCCGCGCTCGCGCAGACCTCGAAGCTGCTCGCCGACCAGGAGTCCTGGGCCCAGAGCGCGTCGGTGGGGCTGATGCTGATCGCGATCTGGTGGACCTGGTCGGTCACCTCCACCACGACCGAGTTCTACGACCCTCAGCAGCGCCCCATCCAGACCATCCTGATGGTCGCCATGGTCGGATCGGTGGGGATGGCGGCATCGCTGCCGATGGTCACCGGAGGGCAGTCCCTGGCCTTCGCGATCGCCTACGTCGGCACTCACGTGCTGCGCGGCATCGTCCTGATCAGCGCCCTGTACCGGCAGCAGCACCCCTCGGCCATGGCGCGAGCCACCCGGTTCCTGTTCTGGTTCCTGGTGTCCGGCGTCCTCTGGATCGTCGGGGCGCTGGCCGGCACCGCGCGCTGGTGGATCTGGACCACCGCGATCGCCATCGACCTGCTCTCCGCGGCGGCGCGCTACCCCACACCGTGGCTCGGCCGGGTGCCCCTCGACCAGTACGACCGGACGACCGCGCACCTGGGCGAGCGGTACCAGCAGTTCGTCATCCTGGCCCTCGGCGACATCATCCTGGTGCCCACCCTGGAGCTCAGCCGCAGCGAGTTCGACCGCCTCAGGATCACCGCGCTGCTCTGCGCGTTCGCCATCATGCTGCTGCTGTGGCAGATCTACGTCTATCGGGCCGGCGAGTTGCTCGAGACCGCGGCCTCGTCGGTGCCCGGCCGGTCCACCCGGATCGCCCCGTACTCCCATCTGGTGCTCCTGGTCGGCGTGCTCGGCACGGCGGCCTCCTTCGACCTCGTCGTCGACCGACCCACCGGAACGACACCGGTGCGGTGGCTGGTCCTGATCATCGGCGGACCCCTGGTGTTCGTGCTCGGCCGGGTGCTGTTCGCCTATCTGCTGTCCGCCCGCGTGCCGTGGGTTCGAGTGGCCTCGCAACTGCTGCCCCTGCTGCTGCTGCCCTGGGCCGGCCGCTGGCCACCGGTGCTGGTCACCGCGATCGTGGCCCTCGGGCTGGCCGTGCACGTGCTGCTCCCCAGGGGCCACAGCCGGGAAACCAGGCGAGGGCTTCAACCGCGACCGCCCGCCGGCTGACCCTCGACGGTCAGGCGACGTGCCGACCGGCCCACTCGGCGAGGTCCCGGGCGCACGCGTCCACCGACTCCCGCCAGGTGCGCGCCGCGCCGTCGCCCGCCTCGTCGCTGACCTGCTTGACCAGTCGGCAGGGCACGCCCGCCCGCACGGCCGCCCACGCCACCGCGTACCCCTCCATGTCGACCAGGTCGGCGCGTCGCGCCAACCGGTCCCGTGCCGCGTCGTCGGCCACGAACGTGTCGCCGGTGGCCAGCACCGCGCCCTCGGCGGCCAGGGCCAGCGGCGCACCGTAGGTCTCCCCGGTGAGCGTCCGCAGCAGGTCGGTGTCCAGATCGTGCTGGAGCACCGTGGCGATCTCGTGGATGCCGGCCCACCCCGGGCGCAACGCGCCCGCCGTACCCAGGTTGAGCAGCAGGCTGGGGCGCGGCCCGGCCGCCAGCACGGCGGCCACCGCGGTGGCGGCGTTCACCTTGCCCATGCCGGTCAGCAGCACCGGCAGATCGGGCGGGAGGTAGCGGGCCTCCTCCCCGACGGCGAGCACCACCAACGGACGATCGGCGCGGACCGTACCCCGAAGATTCACCGGAGCATCGTACGAGGTGACCGCCGCACGGGCGGGGTCAGTCCTTGGTGAAGCGGTACAGGACGAAGTCCTCGTCCGCGCCGCAGGCGATCACGTGCGTGTTCCACGAGCAGGACGCGCTGCGGACCTCCTTCAGCTCGCCCAACTCGTCGACCTCGCCGGACTCGGCCCACACGCCGGCCAGTACGCGGTTGTCCGCGACAGTGCCGGGGGTCTTGGCGAAGACCAGCAGGTTGCCCTCGTCCAGCCGGACCGCCACCCCGCCCCGGTCCCGCAACACCGGCTTGCCGGCGGCGTCGAAGAGGGTGACCGTCGGCTCCGGGTACTCCCGCTGGGCGAGCACCCGCTCCCCCACCGGCACCAGGTCGGTCACGCCCGGCGCCGGCCAGTGGGCCGTGCGTTCGCCCTCGGTGGCCGCCACCACCTCGGTGCGCTGGACGTCGTTGTTCGGCACCTGCAACAGGCAGGCCCGCCGCTCACCGCACGCCACAAGTGCCTTCGGGCGCTGCTCGTCGCTCCCGGAGCGGTAGAGCACCACCGGTTCCGCGTCGGACCCCAGGTCGTACGCCAGCAACTGGTACCCGCCCTCGTTGGCGACCACGTACAGGCGGTCCTCGTGGGCGACCACCAGATCGTCGAGGTCGGCGACGCTGCCCCACTGGCGCAGCACCCTGCCGGAGGTCATGTCGAGCAGCCGCACGGACCGGTCCGCACCCACCTGGACGAGTCGCCGCTCCTTGCTCGTCCACGGGTTGCGGGGCGTGCCGTCGAGGAAGGCCGGTCCACCGGCTGCCTCGTCGCTGCCCACCGGCCGGACCACGGTGCGGCTGCTGTCGTACTGGTCGCGGGGGTTGGCCTGGTTCCACTTCTGGGTGCCGTTGCTCAGGCGCAGGCCGACCAGTTGGGCGGCGGCACGATCCACCAGCACCGCCGTGTCGTCGGCGAAGTAGATCTCGTCGTCCCCCCGGACCGCGCGCTGCCAGCGTTGCGTGCCCGACCGGCCGTCGAGGACGGCCAGCGGGCGCGGGGTGCTGTCGCCCGGCGCGTCGGCGAGGACCGCGACCGCCCCGGGGACGGCGATGATCGCCTCCCAGTCGTCGGCCCGCACGTCGGTCGCCCTGCGCCACACCTCGTCACCGGTGCCGGTGTCGACAGCCACCACCTCCAGCCGGTCGTCCGGCAACGGGAACCCGAGGTAGGCGCGGTCGCCGAGCACCGCCGTCCACATGCCGGCCGGCCGCTCGCCGCCGGCCTTCGGGCGGGACAGTTCGCGCAGCGACGCGAACTCCAGATCGGGGTAGCGGTCCCGGGTCAGGTAGAGCGTCACGGCGGCACCCACCCCGAGCAGGGCCAGCACCGCGCCCA
Organism: Micromonospora sp. NPDC049230; assembly: GCF_040647875.1. Lineage (NCBI taxonomy): Bacteria > Bacillati > Actinomycetota > Actinomycetes > Micromonosporales > Micromonosporaceae > Micromonospora > Micromonospora sp. NPDC049230. The sequence goes on along the minus strand of NZ_JBEZCZ010000021.1, from coordinate 65,185 downwards.
GCACCACCCAGCGCGCCCGCCGCCAGCGCGCCGCGCCCGCCGGCACGGCACCCGCCCAACCCGGCGCGGTCGAGCCCGACGGACCCGCCCAACCCGGATCCGCCGGCCCAGCCGGCCCAGCGGGCGCGGGCGGCCCAGCGGGCGCGGGCGGCCCAGCGGGCGCGGGCGGCCCAGCGGGCGCGGGCGGACTCACCGGAGTCGGTGGGGCGAGCTGCGGTCCGGCGTACGCCGGCAGCGGTCGGCGCAGCGGCAGGTCGGTCAGCGCGCCCTCGGCCACCGGCAACTCCGGCTGGTCGAGCACCGTCGGCGCCACCCCCAGTTCGGTGTGCAGCATCCGGGCCACCAGGGGGATCCGCGACGAACCACCGACGAGGAACAGCCCGGCGAGCTGGTCGGGTGTGAGCCCGGCTTCGGCGATCACCTCCCGGGCCCGGTCCACCGCGCGGCGCAGCAGCGGAGTGGCCACCCGCTCGACGTCGGCTCGGGTGAGCTGGACGGCTTCGGCCACCCCCGGCACCGCGACCGGTGCCACTGTCGAGCGGGACAGCGTCTCCTTCGCGCCCCGTACCTCGTCCCAGAGGCGCACCTGGTCGCGGCGCTGCGCCGGGTCCGCCGGTCGGAGCAGCCGGGCCCACTGCGCGGCGTGGCGTTCCCCGAGTAGTTCGCCGACCCGCCGCACCAGGGCGGCGTCGAGATCCAGCCCGCCCAGGTCGGGCAGACCACCGTCGGCGACCACGCTGAAGCCGGAGTCACCCCACGGGTCCGCGCCCTCGTTGCGCAGCACCGCGACGTCGAGGGTCCCGCCGCCGAAGTCGAACACCGCGATCGCGTCGCCGACGGGCACCGGACGGTGCAGCACCTGCGTGTAGTAACGGGCTGCGGCCACCGGCTCGCGCAGCAGCCGGGTGCCCGGTGGTGTCGGCCCGGCGAGGGTGTGCTCGGCCACCTGCGGCCACCCCGCCAGCAGCAGGGCGTCGGCGAGCACCTGCCGCCGCGTCGCGTCCCAGGCGGCCGGGCAGGTGAGCACCGCCGGGGGCAGGAAGCCGACGGCGCCCACCGCGGCCCGCGCGACCGCCGCCAGCACCGCGGCGAGCAGGTCGGCAGGCGGGTACGAGCGGTCACCGAGCACGATTGTCGGCTCGTCCACCCGGCGCTTCGGATTCGCCTCGAACCGGGCCGGGTCCGTCTGTGCCAACCGCCGGGCGTCCCACCCGGTGTGCAGGGTGCCGTCCGGGTCGGCGTACACGGCGGAGGGACTGAGTGGTTGACCGTCCATCAGCAGGGGGCGGGTCCGCCCGTCGGGCCAGCGCAGCACCGCGACCGTGTTGGACGTACCGAGGTCGACGCCGAGGGCGAAACCCTCGTGCTGGCCTGCCATCTACCCGATACCTCCGCCGCGACGAGGGGAACTCGACCCCGCATCGTACGCAGGGTGGACGAGCCCCGTCGCAGGCCGTAGGGATCAGCCGCACCCTCCCGCGTGGCCGCCGTCGGTGGACGACGCGCCGCCCGCAGCAGCCACCAACGCGTCGTCCCCGGCATGATCGTCCGTCCTCGAAGCCGGCGCCTGGTGACCACGCAGAGCCGAGATGACCTGCGGCAGCCGGTCCAGGCCCCAGAAGGCATCACGGTCGACGACGAAGAACGGCACCCCGAAGGCGCCGACCCGTCCGGCCTCCGCCAGCGCCGCCGCGCCCTCCTGGCGGGCCACCGGATCGTTCACGGCGTCCGCGACGTCAGCGAGCCCGATCTCCGCACCGATGGCGGCGATGGTGGCCGGATCGGAGATGTCCCGGCCCTCCTGCCAGCGCGCCTGGTACACCCGGTCGACGTAACGACGACCGACACCCTGTCGTTGCGCCGCGAAGAACGGCAGGTGCGACACCTCCCAGTGTGGGTTCCGGTCCAGCGGCCACGTCACCTCCAGATTCCGTTCCCGGCTGAGCCGTCGAATGTCTCGCAGAATGTAGAGGTGCTTCGCCCGCGACATCGGCGAGTAGTCGAAGCGCCCGCCCTGCTCCGCGATGAGCCGGGTCGTCCGCTCGTCCGGCTCCCAGAACGGCAACCAGCGCATCGCGTCCATGGCGTCCGGATACCGGTCGCGCAGGTCGAGATAGGTCAGCCAGGAGTACGGGCTGCGCAACGAGAAGTAGAACGTCGCCTGGCGCGGGTGCGTGCCTGCTTGCCGCGGCATGGTCCCTCCGAGTGGGTGATGGTCCGGCCCGGTCAGACGGTGATCCCGCCGTCCACCTGAAACACCTGGCCGGTGATGTAGCGGGCCTGGTCGGAGACGAGGAAGGAGACGAGGTCGGCGACGTCGTCCGGCTGACCGAAACGGCCGAGCGGGATCTGTCGCCGCATCTCCGTACGCACCTTCTCCGGCAGGTCCGTGGTCATGTCGGTCTCGATGAACCCGGGTGCCACCACGTTCGCCCGGATGCCGTACCTTCCCACCTCCTTGGCGACTGACCTGGTGAAGCCGATGATCCCCGCCTTGGCGGCGGCGTAGTTCGCCTGCGTGGCGTTGCCGTAGACACCGGCGACCGAAGACAGCGTGACGATTCGTCCGCTGCGCCGCTTCATCATCGAGAAAATGGCCGCCCGGCAGACGTGGTAGGTGCCGTCGAGGTTGACCTGGCGGACATCTCGCCACTCCTCGTCGGACATCATGACCAGCGGGCGGTCCCGGACGATGCCGGCGGAGGTGACGACCGCCGTCAGGGGGCCCAACGTGTCCTCCGCGGTCGCCACGAACCGGCGTACCGCCTCGCCGTCGGCCACGTCGACCTGCGCCCCGAAAACCTTCGCTCCGCTCGCCTCGACGGCCTTGGTCAGTTCCTCGGTGGTCTCGCGGCGTTGCCGGTAGCAGAAGGCGACGTCGAAGCCGTCGGCCGCGAGTCGGCGGCACACCGCCCGCCCGATGCCCCGCGAGCCTCCACTGACCAGCGCGACAGGTCGTTGCGACGTGGTCATGTCAGCGCCCTCCCCTCGACAGCTGTCGAGGCCGCGACCGCATCTGTCAGATCGGTCACCGGCCGCAGTGCCACGACGAAGTGGCCGATCTCCATCACCGTCGCGCCATCCACAAAGGACTCGCCGGCCAGGATCGCCGTGTCGCCCACCGCCCGGACGATCCGCACCCGGTGCTCCAGCACGCTGCCCGGCAGCACGGGACGCAGGAACCGCACCCGCTCGATGGCGCCGGCCAGGTCGATCCGCCCGGCCCGCACGTCCGAGGTGGGGTGTTCCCAGGCGGCCAGCAGCACTGCCGCCTGTCCCCAGGACTCGACAAGCAGAGCCGCCGGATACTCCAGCTCGCTGGCGGACTGGTCCGGGCCGAGGTTGCCGTAGCAGGGCTCGTTGGCGCTCACCGCCTTGCGTGCCGTGAGGCTGTGTCCCACGACCACCTCGGTCACCTGGTCGACCAGCAGGACCGGGAACCGGTGCGGAATGACCCGCGTCACCTCGGTGGCCTCCGCCACCACGCCTGCCGTCATTCGTCCACCTCGTAGCGCAACCGGATCTCCGCGACCGGCCCACCCGGACCCCGCACCACCGCGTGGCAGTTCAGTCCGTTCTCGTCCCGGGAGAGGGTCAGGTCGTAGTCCAACCGGTCCCCCGGCCACACCGGAGACCGGAACCGACACCTGTGGATGTGCGACAGCCGAGCACCGTCCGCGCGGGGGACGGCTGCGGTGATCACCCGTTGGAGCACGTCGATCAGGCACACGCCCGGCAGGATCGGCAGCCCGGGAAAGTGCCCGGCCAGCACCGGCAGGTCGGTCGGGACCTCGACGCTGAAGGAGAGGCCGTCGTCGGTTCCCCGAACCTCGGTGGGAGTCAGTCCCAGGCGACTCGGGGACAGCGGCACGCTCGTCAGCTCTGGTGTCCGAAGCCCGGCGGTCACGGCTGCCCGCCGAGCTTCTCGGTCAGCAGTCGACAGGTCTTGTTCAGGCTTGTCACCTCGACGAGTTCGTGCTCCTGCATCCGGACGCCGTACTTCTTCTCCAGCCGTACGGTGATCTCCAGCGCCATCAGCGAGTCGACCCCCAGGTCGTCGACGAAGTTCGCCTCGTCGGTGATCTCCTCGGTGTCGATGTCGAGGATCTCCGCCAGGGTCTCCCGCAGATCCTCCTTGTCGACCAGACCTGTGCTGTTCTCCGTCATCTCTGGTTCTCCCTTCCTCCGGTCGGCGCCCCGGCATCCGTCGGTGGCTGTCCGACCCTTTCCCGATGGCCACGCAGTCTCATCAGCAGGCAGCCGGTGATGCCCTCGCGGTCGACGGACGTGACAAGCGCCAACCGATCGCCAGGTGAGCCCGGGGCGTCCGCCACCAACGCCACAGCGATCTGGACGTTCGCCGACACCGAGGCGGTGTCTCCGAGCAGGTTCCGGTGCCGCAGTCGGGGGGCTCTGTCGCCACCGAGGGCATCGTCGAGCGCCCACTGCTCGGCCTCGCCAAGCGAGCCGCCCGCCGCGCCGGGCACCACGAGGTCGATCTCCTCGGCGCGGATCCCGGCTCGGCCCAGAGCGCGGCTGACGCACCGCGCCAACGCGGAGCGGGCCGACTCCGGGTCCGTGAACGCGCCGAACTCCGTGGCCAGCAGATCCGCCACCGGCTCCCGGCCCCGTGCGACGGCGGAACTCTCCCACTCGGCGAGGAAGACCACCGCGCCCTCCCCGAGCGGCGCCGGCTCGACGCCGTCGGCGCGGGCATGCCACTCCAACCAGGCACGCTGTTCGGAGAACTCCTCGACCGCACCGCACACGACGACGGCACAGTGACCCCCGCGCTGCAGGCGCATCGCGTAGCTGAGGGCCAGCAGGCCGGTGACCGCGCCACCGGCCACAGTCGTGTTCGGGCCCTTGAGCCCGTGCCAGATCGCGCACTGTCCCGCCGCGCGGTTCATCACCGTGTTCGGGAAGCGGGCCGGATCGACGTGGTACGGCTTCGCCCCGGTCAGCGAGTCACGGGTGAAGCTCATCATGCTCTGCACGCTGCCCGAGGTCGTGCCGAGCACAAGTCCGACATCGGAGTGGGTGCTCGCCAGCCGGTCGATGGGGTGTTTGGCGAGGAGCAGTCCGACGGTCGCCACGGCGATGCCGGTGGCCCGGTCCATCGACCGGATGCCCTTGCTGCCCAGCAACCCGGGCAGGTCCAGGTCCGCGATCGGGGCGCCCTGCCGGTACGGCGTCCGCCAGACGTCCGGATCCAGCTCGGCCACCGCTGTCCGACCGGATCTGATTCCGGCCGCGAGACTGTCCGCGCCGACACCCCACGGTGACAGAGCCGCCCAGTCGGTCAGCACGAGACGGTCACCCGTCCGCGCCTGCCTGCTCATGATCGTCCCCTCTCGCCGGGTGGGAGTGTCCCGCCGGTCATCGGACCGCCGCCGCGGCTGACGGCCGGTCGGCCGGGGCCGAGTCGGTGCCCAGCTCCCACGCGTCGCCCGCGGCCAACAACTCGCCGCCGTCCACCCCGATCGTGTTTCCGGTCAGCCAGGACGAGTCCGTTCCGGACAGCAGGACCACGGCCTCGGCCACGTCCTCCGGTTCGGTCAGCCGGCCGTGCGGGTTGCCGCTTCCGGCACGGGCCACGAACTCGGCGTGTTCGGGGATCCGCCGCAGTGACGGCGTCACCGTGACACCGGCGCGCAGCGCGTTGACCGCGACACCGTGCGGTGCCAGCTCACAGGCGAGTTGCCGAACGTGGGACTCGAGCGCGGCCTTCGCCGCCGAGACGGCGCCGTAACTCGGTAACGCCTGCACCACACCGGCGCTGGTCATCGCGTAGATCTTCGCGCCCCGCCGCAGCAGCCGCGCCGCCATGAGGTCCTGCACCCAGTAGACGAGGCTGTGCGCCATGACGTCGACAGTCATCTCCAGTTGCCGCTGGACGAGGGTCGTCCCGTGACCGGCCCGTGGCAGGTACGGCACGAGAGAGCCGAAGGCCAGCGAGTGCAGGAGGACGTGCGGGCCCGCGCCGTCGGTCAGCTCGGCGACCAGCGGCACCAACTCGGCCCGGGTCCGGGCGCTCGCGGCGTTCATGTTCCAGAACCGTGCCTGGACCCCGTACCCCTCGATCTCCTTGGACAGCTCCGCGACGGACTCCGCGGCCGGACCGTGGTCGAAGTGGACGCCGATGATGTTGCTGCCGGCCCGGGCGAGCGCCAGGGCGGTGGCCCGTCCCATGCCGCTCGACGCGCCGAGAATCATGGACCAGGTATCGCGCAACGGAATCAACATGTCACTCCCTCAGCTCGTGAAAGGCACCCGGACCCGGCCGGACGTAGGCGGCGGCGAGGTTCCCTCCCTCGTCGGCGGTCAGCAGCAGCGACCCGGCGTCGCGGTCACCGCGCGACCTGTCGCACAGTTCCCGCGCCAACCGCAGCATCGGCGCGACGCACCCGACGCCGGATCGCTGCACACTGCTGACGCTGTCTCGCCCCACCGCCGCCACGACCGCCTCGGCCACTGCCGACTCGTCGGTGACGAGGTGCACGGCCAGGTCCGGTCGTTCGGATCCGGTGACCGCCCGGACCAGGGAGGTGATCGTCCGGCCGGCCTGTCGCGCCCCGACCGGCTCCTGGACCAGGCCCGGCGGCACGAAGGCGGTCCGCACCCGGCAGCCACCGAGGGTGCCGGGTGGCGCGGCCGCGCCGGCGGCGACCTGTTGCAGGACGAGCACCACGGCGCCCTGATCGCTCTGGTCCGCCCGGGGCGCGTCCTCGGACAGCCGCTCCTCGGTGGCGGCGGCGAGCACCACGTCGGCCCGTCCGACAGTCAGTGCCCGACCGCCGATCTCCACCCCCTCCAGACCGGCGACGAGCGGTGAGGTGAGGGTCAGGCTGAACCCCTTGAGATCGTGCTCCGCGCAGAGCCGGCTGGCGAGGACGTTCACCGCGAAGAACGGCGCCGTCGCCGGGCTGAGGTGGTCCGCGTCCTGCTCGACCAGGGTCTGGTCCATCCCGGCGAGAAGCGCGGCGGCGCCGTTGTTGGAACCCACCGCGACGGCCCGCCGGGCGGCGGGCACGTCCGCGAACCCCGCCTCGGGTACGGCCCGTCGCGCCGCGGCGAGCAGGTACTGCGCGGCCGGTGGCAGGTAGCGGTAGCCGCGACGCCCGAGCCGGGAACTCGCGTCGAACCAGGAACCCGGGGCCGGATCGTCAGACCGGGCGGTCAGCGGATCGTCACCTCCCGGGGTGACCACGCCGACACCGGTGACGGCGACCCAGCCGGCGGACTTCATGCCGCGTCCCCGGACTCGATCAGGAAGGAGGTGTTGTTCCCACCGAACGCGTACGCGTTGACAAGCAGGCGTCGGGCGGCCAGCGGCGACGGGACGTGCGGCAGGAAGACCTTGCACTCCGGGTCCTGGCTGTCGAGCGGGACGTTCGGCGGAACGGTGCCGTGCCGCAGGATCAGCGTCGCGGCGACCGCGGCCAGGGCGGCGGCGGCGCCACCGGTGTGCCCGATCAGCGCCTTGAGGCTGTACAGCGGCACGTCCAGCACCGCCGCCCCGAGCACCTGGCGCAGCGCCTGGCTCTCCACCACGTCGTTGAGCTTGGTCCCGGTGCCGTGCGGGATGACGCACCCGAGTCGTCCGCCAGTCATGCCGGCGTCGTCGGGCGCGTCCTCGCCCAACGCCTGCCGCATCGCGCGCACGATCTGTTCGGCACTCGGCTCCGGTGCGGTCGGGTGGTACGCGTCGCAGCTCCACCCGGACCGGCCGAGCCTCGCCAGCGGCACGGCACCGCGGGCGACGGCGTGCTCGGCCGACTCCAGTACCAGCATGGCCGCGCCCTCGCCGAACACGGTGCCCTGACGGTGTCGGTCGAACGGCCGGCACCGAACCGAGTCCGCCGCCCGCATCCGATCGAAACACCCGACCGCCACCCGGGAGTAGGCGTCGGCGCCACCGGCCAACACGAGATCGGCCTCGCCGACCCGGATCATGTCCGCGGCAATGCCCAGTGCGTAGCCACTGGCGGCGCAGGCGTTGCTGACGCTGGTGTTGACGCCGGTGGCCCGCAGCCGGTCGCCCAGTTCTGTCGCCACCGAGAAGGTCGGCTCCGGGCCCGGCGTGCCGCCGGCGGCGCGTCGCTGCTCCTCCCGGCCGGTCTCCCCCATGCAGGTGCCGACGACGACGTTGAGTGGCGTAGGTGGGTGGGTGCCGGCGGGCAGGCCGGCGGCGTCCAGGGCCTCCGTCGCCGCGGCGACGGCGAGCCGGGACGCCGCGCCGGGAGCCTCGGGCAGCGGATCGGGCGGCGCGAGGTACATGTACGGGTGCTGACCCGGGGCGTACGGGTCGGGGAGCCGGTCCGGCAGGCGAACCGGGGCCTGGCACATCGCCTGCCACAGCGCGGCGGTGCCGACACCGTGGCACGTGACGGCGCCGACGCCAGTGATGACGACGTCTCTCATCCCCGTGGCTCCCCGGCCATACCGCCCCGGCCGCGCACCGCACCGGCCCCGGCGGGTGGCGCCGACAACGCGCTGAGCATCCGCTCGTCGAACTCGACCAGACGCCAGTCCCGTCGGTTCTCGATCAGGGCGTACCCGTGGGTGATCCGGCCCACCGCCACGTGTCGCCGCCCGTCCTGGTCCTGGACGTACCAGTCCAGCCGCGCGTCGTACGTGAGCCCCTTGAAGACGTTCTCGACAGTGAAGACCAACTCGAGGTCCTGCTCCATCCGAACCTCGTCGAGAATGGTGATGCGCGAGCGGGGCACGACGGGAATCCAGTCCTGCTCGTCCAGCAGCGTCCGGATGGAGATGCCGCGCTGCTCGAGGAAGAGGTCCACGGCCTCCTCCATCAGCCGCAGGTAGCCCGACATCTGTAGCCGCTCGGTGAAGTGGCAGTAGAAGTACGGGATCCGCCAGCTCCAGTGGAACTCGTTGCCGCCCGGCGCGGCCGAGGAGGCACGCTCCGCTCGGCGGATCGCCGTCGTGGTGACCGGCCGCAGCTCCGGCGGCACGTCCGGGGCGTTGTCGCTGTCCTGCCGGAGAACGACCCGGACCCGTGCGGTGGCCGCCCGGATCGGCTGGTCGCCGTCAACGAGCAGGACGACGGAGAAGACCAGTTCTCCGCCGACCGGGTCGAGTGGGGTCACCTCCGCCACCGCCACGTCGTCGACGTGGAACGCGTGCAGGATGCGGGTGTCCAGGTCGACGAGGTCCACGCCGAGGCCATACCGCTCGTACAACCCGCCGGGCGCGAGACCACCAGCCCGCAGGTGCTCCAGCACCGCCTCCTCGACCAGGTAGTTGACGTGCTTGAAGCCGATCCAGGTGCAGATGTTGGCTCCCTCGTAGCGGGGCCGCAGCCGCGTCCGCGTCCCCTCCCGCAGTACGGCGTCGAGGGTCGGTCCGGCGATGTGCGTGGTGGTCACAGCAGCTCCAGGGGTACGTCGACGATGGGCAACGGGGACGGCGGCGCGTTCACCGCGAGGAAGTCCTGGACGACGGAGGTGAACCAGGACGGGTGTTCCGCCATGGCGAAGTGGCCGCTGGCGGCGACGCGGGCGAGCCGTCCCGCCGGCAGTGCCTCGGCGAGCGCCTCGACGTCCGCGATGGGTACGGCGAGGTCCCTGCGGCCGCCGACCACCAGGACCGGGACCAGCACCCTGGTCAGGTCCAGGAACGGGGTACGCAGGTACGCGTCGAAGAACCGCATCCACCCGTACGGCCCGACCCGCTCGCGGAGCCGCAGCGCCATTCGCTCGACCACCTCAGGCGCCAGCGGATGGGCGGCGGACACCCGGATCCCCTCGGCGAGGATGCGGTGGAAGTCGTTGAGGTAGTAGCTGATGTCCGACCAGTCGAAACGCTCCGCCGTGGCCCGGTAGAACGGCGAGACCAGGATGACCGCCTGGAGCCGATCCGGTACGCGTCGGCTGAGCAGCTCCAGCACCGCGTTCGCGGCGAAGGAGTGGGCGACGATGGCGTCCGCGCCCCGTGGAACCGCGGCCAGTGCCCCTTCGACCGCCTCCGTGGTGGGGCCACCGGCGGCCTGCCAGTGGGGGTCTCCGCCGGAGGCCCAGGGCAGCTCCGCCCCCCACAGTTCGATCTCGGCGGGCACCCGCTGGGCGAAGGGCCGCCAGATCGACGGGCTGCCGGCGAGGCCGTTGAGCAGCAGCAACCGTTGGCACGAGAGGCCACGTGCGGGCCGCAACCGGTGCACCCGCACCGGGTGGTGGGCCGTGGTCACCGGCGCCGGAGCTGGCGCCGGATCGCGGGACCATCGCGCGGCGGTCACCGGGAGGCTCCGGTGGTCAGTAGCAGGGCGGACGTGGCGTCGTCGAGACGAGGGTGGGTGGTGGCGGGGGCACCGATGCCGGCGGTGGCCAGCACCGATCCCGATCCCCCGTCGGCCAGCCAGGCGCTGCCGGCCGCGCACTGTAGGACGCCGAGGGCGCCGGAGCTGTGCCCGAGCACTGTGGTGAGGTCCAGTTCCGCCGCGGTCCGCGCCGCGGCCGGCAGTCCGGCCCGGTCGAGCGGGAAACCGGCGGGCCGCTGCGGTGGACACCACAGTCCCACCCGCGCGTCCGGCTGGCACACCGCGCGGGTCGCCTCGTCGTGGGTGCCGGCACGGGCGTACCTGTCGACGGTGGCGAGTACGGGGACCTGCCGGGCGGCGGCAACCCGGGCAGCCTCCAGGACCAGCCCCACCGCGCCGTCGAAGAGCGTGATCGGTCCGGGTGGGTCCGCGGGGGTGTCCCCGCGGTCCGGCGCGGCGAGTCGGCGTACCGGCTCGGTCACCGGCTCGACGCCGACCACCAGCATCCGTTCGGCGCGGCCGGAGCGGATGATCGTCCGGGCCCAGTGGACCGCGTCGAGGCCGGAGGTGGGGCCGTTGCAGAGGGTCAGGTTCACCCCGCGTAGTCCGAAGGAGATCGCGAGCCAGGACGCGATCACGTTGCTGGCCGTGTTGGGCAGCAGCATCGGGCTGGTGGCGAGGTACGTCTCGTCGGCGATGGTGCGTACGGTGTCGCACACCGTGTCCACGTTCCCCAGGTTGGAGCTGACCACGACGCCGGTGCCGAGGTGCGGTGGTGTGGCCCGGTCGGTCGGCAGCCCGGCGTCGCGGAGCGCGGCCGCACCGGCGACGAGCCCGAGTCGGGTCGCGCGGTCCTTGTAGCGGTGTCCGCGACCGGTGATGCGGTCAGTCGGATCGTCGTCGCCACGCACCGGTCCGGGGCCGAGGAGGTCGCCGACGTCGCGGACGCCGGCGATGGCGGTCCCGATGCCTGTCACCACCACTGAGTCAGGCATCTACATCACCTTCTCGATGATCGCGACGGCGTTCAGTCCGCCGAATCCGAACGAGTGGACCTGGGCGGTGCGTACCGGCGCGCGTAGTTCGCGGTCGGCCACCAGGCCGAATCCGGCCACCTCCTCGATCGGTCGGACCAGGCCGACGACCGGCGGTATCCGGCCCTCCCGCATCGCGCGGACGGCGACGACGAGGCTGTGCAGGCCGGAGGCGCCGGCGGTGTGCCCGGTCATCGACTTGATCGCGGTCATCCGACAGGACCGGACGTCGTCGGCGAAGACCGACCGCAGCGCTTCCGCCTCAGCCTCGTCGTTGCGGGGGGTGCCGGTGCCGTGGAGCATGACCAGGTCGATCTCGGCGGGCTTGGTGCCGGCGCGGCGGTGCGCGTCGGCGATGACCGACGCGATGCTGTCCGGGTCCGGGGCGGACGGGTGGTAGGCGTCGCAGTTCAATCCGACGCCGCGGACCCTGGCGTGGGACTTGCCGCCAGCCGGGCCGTCGGCCTCGCGGCGCAGCACGATCGCCACCGCGCCGTCGCCCTGCAACATGCCCCGACGGTCCCGGTCGAAGGGTCGCACCGCGTCCGGAGGGAGCGGGTAGACCCGGTCGAGCATTCCGTAGGTGCTCTCGGTGATGGTGTCCACCCCGGCGACCACCACGGAGTCGGCCTCACCCAGTTCGAGCAGGTCGGTCGCCAGCCCCAGCGCGTAGAGGGACGCCGAGCAGGCGTTGGCGACAGTGTAGGTGCGGGTCGCGCCGAAGCGGCGGCGCAGCGCGGTGCCGAAGTGCAGGTCCCGCAGGTCGAAGGGGACGCTGTCCCGCCAGCTCAGCTCGACCGAGCGCAGCTCCCGCAGGGTGGTGCCGATCAACACCGGCACGTCGGTCAGGTCGCCGTCGTGACCGGCGTCGGTCAGTGCCTGCTCTACCGCCTGTTCCAGCCATCGGGTCGCCCGTAGTGTCAGGTCCTCCCCTGACGGCGGCCGGTCGTCGATCTCGTACGCGTGTTGGGCCCGGAAGCGGGTGGGATCGAATCCCCGCAGTGGGCCGACCCCGCTGCGTCCGGCGCACAGCGCGTCGAAGATCGCCGTGACGTCGTCGCCGACCGCCGCGACCGCACCCATTCCCGTGATCAGCGCGCTCACCGGCGACCTCCCGCGTTCACGCCGCGACTCCGGCGTCCGGTCGGCAACGGCCGAGGATGAGCACCGCGTTGTTACCGCCGAAGGCGAGCGCGTTGTTCTGCACCACCCGCAACTCCGCTTCGCGGGCCTGGTTCGGCACGCAGTCCAGGCCGCACTCCGGATCTGTCTCGACATGGTTCACGGTCGGTGGAATGAAGCTCTCGGAGATGGCCAGTGCGCAGGCGGCGGCGGCAAGGGCACTCGCCGCCCCCATGGTGTGGCCGATCATCGCCTTGATCGAGATGGTGGGCGGGGGGCGGTCACCGAAGACCCGCCGGATGGCGGCGGCCTCTGTGACATCGTTGGCTCGGGTGCCGGTGCCGTGCGCGGAGATGAAGTCGATCTCCTCGGGTTTGACCCCGGCGTTGTGCTGCGCCAGTTCCATGCACCGGGCGATGCTGTCCCGGTCCGGCGCGACCGGGTGGTGGGCGTCGCAGTTCAGGCCGTAGCCGAGCACCTCCGCGTAGATGCGGGCGCCCCGCGCCCGCGCCGACTCCAAGCTCTCCAGCAGGAGGATGCAGGCGCCCTCCCCGGTGAGGATGCCCCGCCGGTTGCGGTCGAACGGCTGACACGCCTGCGGGGCGATGGTGCCCAGGCGGTAGAAACCGGTGAAGGTCTTGCGGCAGAGGGCGTCCGCGCCACCCACCAGCGCGACGTCCGCGTCACCGAGGCGAATAGCGTCGTAGCCGTGCCCCACCGCGTAGTTGCCGGCAGCGCACGCGGTGGGGATGGTGACGGTCTCCACGTCGCGCAGCTCCAGCTCCCGAACGATGCTCGTGGAGAGGCGCACCGCGGGCACCCGGGCGGCGACGACGGGGTCCAGCTGCGCGTAGCCCTCCCGCACCTCGGTCTCGGTGAGGCGGTCCAGGTCATGGGACTCCCCGTCGGTGGTCCCCACCGAGACGAGCGCACGCCGGTCCCGGAGCACGTCGAGCGGCAGTCCGGAGTCCTCGACCGCCATCCGTGCCGCGGCGACCGAGAACTGGCTGGCGCGGCCCAGACTGCCGACCGGCGTGTGCCGCAGCCATCGACTGGCATCGAAGTTGTCGATCTGGCAGCCGTTGGCGTACGCGAAACCATCGGTGTCGAAGGCCGTGATCGGCTTCGCGCCGGTCCGGCCACCGCGCAGGCCGGTCAGGAAGTCGGCCGCACCGATTCCGATGCTGCTGACGACCCCCAGCCCGGTCACCACCACCCGGGTGGATCCGCTGCGATCTTCAGGGTTTTCCATGGCCTCCCCGTCCATTCGGGCCCGGCAGCCGGATCAGCGGCCGGCTTCGGCCTCGGCGACGACCGCCCGCACGCCGTTGAGGTTGACCATCCGGCTCAGCTCGGCCTGGTCGATGGTGATGTCGAACTCGCGTTCCAGCGCCGCCAATATCTCGATGGCACGCAGCGAGTCGGCCCCGTGGTCCTCCTTGAACAGGCTGGTGTCGGTGACGTCAGCGGGTTCCATCTCGAGAACGTCGCAGACGATCTCCTTGATCTGCTGATCCCGACGGCTGTCCCCGACGAGTTCCGGTGAAGTGCTCACATTTCCTCCCTGGATCGTGACCGGGCCGACGTGTCGCTTCCCGGCTGAACAGTGGTGACCTCTTCGCGCAGCCACTCCATGGTTTTGATCATTTCTGCCGGTCGCATGGAGAGATCCAGGACCAGAAGCGAGACACCGGCGTCGCGGTAGGCGTCGAACTGGGCGGCGACCTCGTCCGCAGACCCGGTGATGCTGACCCGGTCGGACATGAAGTCCATGACCGGGAACGGGGGCACCAGGCCCCGGCGGACCGTCACCATGATCTCCGCCGGGTCCCGGCCGGCCTCGTGGCTCAGCCGCGCCAGCGTCTCGCGGCCGGCGCGGATCTCCTCCGGGTACAGCTCGTGGGCGAGCCAACCCTCGCCGAGCCGGGCGACGCGGCGCAGCGCGTGCTCGGTGTTTCCGCCGACGAAGACGGGCGGGCCGGTCTCGCTGTGCGGGCGGGCGGCGAGCCACATGTCGTCGAAGTCGACGAACCGTCCGTGGAAGGAGACGGGCCGCTTGCCGCGCCACAGCGTCCGCATCACCTCGATGTACTCGTCGGTGCGGGCCCCCCGTTGGGAACGGGGCACGCCGACGATGGCGAACTCCTCCTCCATCCAGCCCAACCCGGCGCCCAGGATGATCCGGCCGAGCGAGAGCTGGTCGAGGGTGGCCAGCTCGGAGGCGAGGATGACCGGGTTGCGGTAGGGCAGGGCGAGCACGTGGGTGCCCACCTTGATCCGCTCGGTCACCCCGGCCACCAAGCCCATCAGCGTGAGGGGCTCCAACCAGGCGACTCCCCAGTTGTACGCGTCGGCCGTCTTCGCCCGCGGATACAGGCAGCTACCGTCACGCTCTTTGGGAAGCGCCACATGGCTGCTGATCCAGAGCGAGTGGAAGCCGAGTTCGTCGGCCGCCTCGGCGACGTCGATCAGGTATCGACGACGTCCCGGAGGTCCGACCGTCGGCAACGACAGACCCAGCTGCATCATCACTCCTCAAGGGTCGGGTGGGACGACACCAGCGCCGGCCGGGGCCGGCGTAGTCCGTGGGCGACCACGGGCCGCAGTGCGGCGGCGACGTCGAAGGGTCCGGGGACCACCAGGTCGGCCCAACGCTCGACGTCCGGGCCGCGGGGCGCGACCGCGACGACCGTTGCCCCGGCCCGCCGGGCGGCGGCGCCGAGCTCCGCGCCACCGGTGGCGACCACGACACCAGCGGCCGTCGCGGACCGGGCGACCGCCAGTCTGACCAGGGCCTCCCACCGGCAGTCGTCCGAGCCGTACGCCCGGCCGCCCGGCAGGTGCCGGTCCAGGCCGGTGGCACGTAGCTTGCGCAGTGCGTTGGTTCGCACCGCAGCGGCCACCGCCCCCTGCCGCAGCCCCGGACAGTGCCGCGAGACCAGCTCGACGGCCTCGCGTCCAGCACCCGGTGGCCCGTCGATGTCGGTCGGACGTAGTCCCCGCCGGGCCAGGACGAGGGCGAGGGCCACCAGCAGCTTGGGCAGAATGGTCGCTCGGTGGGCGTTGCGCCCCGATCTGTCGAGCAGGTCAACTGCCACAACCGGGTCGGTACGCCGGTCCGGGCGGTACGGCAGCACCGGCGCCGGCCGCCCCAGCAGCCCGGCCAGTGCCGCACGGTGCAGTTCGCGGTCCAGCTCGGGTGTGGGCACGAGGGTGGCGAGGTCCCACAACAGCAACGGTGTCGGAAGAGCAGGCGGCGACGCCGGACGAACGCCGCCGGCCAGCAGCCCGACCGGCGTGTCGGCGAAGCGCACCTTGGGCGGTGCCGCCAACGCCAACCGCCCGCCCTCCGGCCAGGAAGCCATCACCCCTCCTCCTGCTCACCGCCGTCACCGCTCAGGACGGACGCTCGAACCAGTGCTCGAATTTCGCCGCGTAGAGCGTGTTGCCGGAGAGCTTGACCTTGCCGCGTAGGAACGCCTGCATGCCGTTGATCCGTCCGGTCACCAGCCGCAGGAACGTGGGCAGCTCCACAGTGGTGGTGAGTTGCGGAGAGTCGACCCGTCCCCGACCCGACTCGCAGATGCCGTCGTGGATCCGGACGAAGTACTCGTGCGGACCATCCGGCGTCTTGATGACGTACTGGAAGTCGGCCTGCTGGCCCTTCGCCCGGTCGGCCCGGAACACATCGGGCATGTTGCCGAAGACCTCGTCGAGCAGCCCACCCACACCGCCCTCGTGCTCCTGGGCGAAGGCGAAGACGTCCGACTCCGACCGGGAACCGGCCGCCTGTCTGATCCGCTCGAACCTCGTCGTGTCGATAGCCATCGAAGAGGAGCTCCTCCCGCTCGGTGCCGGTTCCGGCTCGGGGTCGGCGACCCCTGGTTACCAAAGACCACCACCACCGGCGGCCGGGGCACAGCGCCGAGAGGGCAGTGCTTCCGCGCCCCCCGTGCCGGACGGTCCGGGACACCGAAGAGGGGGGCCGATCGGCCCCTCTCTTCGGGCGTTCACGCCCGTGCGTCGTCGCTGGTTGGCTGCCACTGGTCAGCACACACGCGGAGGCACGCCCGGTGGACGGCACCGGGCGGCCGGGACGCGCCGGAGCGGAGGCACGATGTACGACGTCATCGTCATCGGGGGACGCTGCGCCGGCTCCCCACTCGCGATGCTGCTTGCCCAACGCGGGCACCGGGTGCTCGTGCTGGACCGGTCCCACTTTCCCAGCGACCGACTGTCGACCCACTACATCCAGCCCAGCGGGCTGGCCCGGCTACAGCGCTGGGGCCTGCTCGAACAGCTCAGCGCGAGCGGCTGTCCGCCGATCCGGGAGGCCCGCTGGTGGTTCGGTGAGACGCTGGTCAGCGGCTTCGCGCCAGCGGTCGACGGCATCGACATGGCGTACGCCCCCCGGCGCATCGTGCTCGACGCCCTGCTGGTCAGGGCGGCACGGGAGCGGGGCGTCGAGGTGCGGGAGGGGTTCACGGTACGGGAGCTGCTCTTCGACGGCGACCAGGTCTGCGGTGTCCGCGGCCGGTCCGCGGGAGGGTCGGACGAGACGATCAGGGCCAGCGTGGTCGTGGGCGCGGACGGCCGGCACTCGATGGTGGCCCGCGCGGTGGGCGCGGAGAGCTACGACGAGCGGCCCGCCTACACGGTCGTCTACTACACCTACTGGCACGGGCTGTCCGCGCACCGACGCAACCGCAACGAGGTGTTCATCCAGGAGGACACCCAGATCGGGGTGATACCCACCCACGACGACGCCTACCTGATCCAGGCGGCCCGGCCGCACTCGTTCGCTGCGACCTACCGCGAGGACATCGAGGGGCACTACCGCCGTGCGATCCGGGCGGCGGCTCCTGCCCTGGACCGGGAGTTGGACGGCGCCACCCGGGTGTCGCGGTTCCTGGGCACGGCGGCGCTACAGAACTACTACCGCCGCCCGTACGGGCCCGGTTGGGCGTTGCTCGGTGACGCCGGTTTCCACAAGGACCCGCTGACCGGCCAGGGCATCAGCGACGCGTGGCGGGACGCCGAGGCGCTCAGCGCGGCACTGCACGCGACGCTGACCGGCGCCGAAGGGTGGGACCAGGCGATGTCGGATTACGAGCGCCGGCGCAACGCCGAGTCGGCGATGATGTACGACTTCACCTGCGAGGCGGCCAGTTTCGAGTTCGACCCGATGACCCGGCATCTCGTCCAGGTCCTCGCCACGTCGCCGGAGCACGCGAACCGCTTCTTCGGCGTCATCGCCGGAACCGTGGCGCCGGAGGACTTCTTCTCGCCCGACAGTCTGCTGGACATGCTCGGGCGGCTGCCCGAGGACACTTTCGCCGACGAGGGCGACCTGGTCGGTTAAGCCGCACCCGCCAACCAGGGAGACCACAGTGAGCGCCACCCCGACGTCGCAGCTGACCCCGCCCGTCCTGGACGATTTCGACCCTTACAACGCGGCCTTCCGCGCGGACCCGTACCCGGAGTACGAACGCATTCGCGCGTTGGGCGGCCCGGTCTACTGGGAGTACCTCGACTCGTATCTGGTGGCCTCCCACGCGGACGCCAGCGCCGTCCTTGCCGAGCCCGGCCTGCGGGTGCAACCGCCGCCCGAGGTGTCCGAGATGCTGCTCTCCATGGTGCCGGCCGAACTGCACCCGATGCAGCAGACCCTGCTGTTTCAGGACCCGCCGGATCACACCCGGCTACGGAACCTGACTCGGCGGGCGTTCTCGTCGTCGGCGATCGCCGGGGTGCTCGCCGAGGCGCGTCACACCGCCCGGGCGATCCTCGACCGGGCGGTGCGGTCGGGTCGGTTGGAGGTGGTCGACGACCTCGCCTTCCCGGTCTCCCTCCAGGTGATCGGCGACCTGCTCGGGGTGGCACGCGCGGACTTGCCGCTGCTCAAGGAGTGGGGGCAGGCGCTCTCCCCCGCGGCGGACATCCCGGCCGCCGCCGGTTCGCTGGAGCGTGCCCTGGAAGGCTTCCAGGCGTTCGACGACTACTTCGGCCGGCTGGCCGAGCGTCGCCGCCGGGAGCCGGGAGAGGACCTCTTCTCCGCCCTGGTGCAGGCCGAGGGTGAGGGGGTGATCTCCCGAGACGAGCTGCACGCCAACGCGATCCTGACGTTCATCTCCGGCCACGAGACGCTTGTCGCCTTCGCCGCCAGCGCGTTTCTCTGCTTCCTGCGTCGTCCGGACCAGCTCACGCTGCTTCGTCAGCGGCCCGAGCTGGCCCCCAACGCGGTGGACGAGGTGCTCCGGTTCGAGAGCCCGCTCCAGTTGGCGACGGCTGGCGGTGGCCGCTGGACCCGGCAGGACCTGCACGTGGGCGACCACGTCATCCCGGCCGGACAACGGGTGCTCGTCCTGCTGGGCGCGGCGAACCGCGACCCCGCCGTCTACCCCGAGCCGGACCGGTTCGACATCGCCCGGCCCGCCTATCGTCACCTGGCTCTCGGCCACGGGCTGCACTTCTGTGTGGGGGCCGTGCTCGCCCGGCAGCAGGGCAGCATGATCCTGGAGGAGCTGGCCGCCACGCGGGCCGAACTCGACGCGGTGCCGGCCGAGCTGGACTGGATGCCGCTGTTCATGCAACGCCGGCTGGCGGCTCTGCCGCTGCGCGTCGACCCGCGTTAGGACCTGTTTCGTAGGGGCGGTCGAGCCGAGGCGGAGTCCGGGCGGTGATCCGACAAGGCGCGGTTTCGTCCGGATACCGGTGTCGTATCCGGATGAAACCGCAACGCCGCCGGTCGTCGTCCGGGCCCGCCGCAGGCCGGCCAGTCCTTGCGAAACAGGCCCTGGCTGCACCCCACGGCGGGCAGGCCGGTCGTCCTGGTGACGACCGGCCTACGGCGGTGTGGGGTCGGTGCGACGAGCAGGTGTCGGAAACGCGCTCTCCCCCGCCCGCAGCGTGGCGGGCGGGGGATCAGGTCGTCCGACGATCAGTCCGTCTGGCCGCTGCCCGCACGGGCCCGCGCGGCCTCGGTGCGGTCGATCAGGTCTTCGGTGAAGAACTCCTGCCAGGTGTACATCCCGGCGATCAGTCCGAAGAACCTGTCGACCTGTTCCTGGTCGCCATCGATCACCCGCAGCACATCGAGCAACTCGGGCATGGGCTCCAGTCGAGCCGCCTGGAGATTGAAGTAGTACTCGGGCATGGCGTCCTCGTCGCGCCGGACGCCGTACCGGTTGAGGGCGGCGTCGAGTGGACCGCCCTCGGACAGGGCCGGGATCAGTTGCTCGGCGAGCAGGTCGGCGTGGCGGACCGCGTCGCTGATGCCGAACGCCCCCACGGGATCCTTGTGGAATCCGGCGTCACCGACGAGCGCCCAGCCCGGGCCCGTGGCCTGCCGGAAGAAGTTCGGCAGCCGGCCCGTCCCGACGAACCGTTCCTCGCGGCGACCCTCGCGCAGCCGCTCGGCCAGGGAGGGAGCGGCCACCTCAAGGGCCTTCCAGTAGTTGCCCTCGACGTCCTTGCGCACGTCGTCGAATTCCTCACGCGGCCACTGGATACCGACCATGACCAGGTCGTCGTTTGTGGGCACGACCCCCACCGCGCGGCGCTGGTTGACGTACACCTCGTAGTCGGCCGGCGTGCCGCTCCAGTAGGTGTAGTACAGACAGCAGAGGGTGGGCACCTCCTCGTACATCGGTGCCTGGACGCCGCGCGCGACGGCCGAGTCGATGCCGTCGGCCCCGATCACCACGCGGGCGCGCTCGGTGAAGGGGGTGCCCCGGTCGCTGCTACCGGTGACGCCGACGACACGCCCGTCCTCCCAGAGCAGCCCGTTGACGTTGACCCCTTCGCGCACCTCGGCGCCCGCCGCGCCGGCGGCCCGGACCAGCATCGTGTCGAGCACGTACCGGCGAGGTCCGTATGCGGCGCGGATTCCGTCGACGGCTGGTGCGCAGCCGGTCACCGAGACGCCGGACAGGGTCCAGCGGGCCACCTCCAGCGGAGGGCAGCCACTCTGCCGCAGCTCGTCGAGGAGACCCCAGCGGGCCAGCCGGGCGATGGTGGGCTGGTGGACGTAGTGCGTGGACATGGTGTCGCTCGGAAAGGTGGCGCGATCGAGCAGCAGCACGCGGTGGCCGGCCCGGGCGAGGAGCATGGCCGTGGTGGATCCGGCGCAACGGGCGCCGACCACGATCGCGTCGTACATGGATGGTCCTCCTGCCGAAGAGCGGGGATGGGTCGCGTCGGATGTCCGGTCTCAGCGCAGGACGGCAGAGACCGGCCGGCGCGGACTTGCCGCCGCCGGCCTCGTGGGATATCCGATGCGGAAGGTGACGAGCGCCTGGACAGACGGGTCACCGACCAGGTCGGCGAGGATCTGCCCGAACTGCGGGGGCGCCCCGGTGTGCCGCTCACGGTCGGCCCTGACGGTGAGCATGTTGAGGTGTCCGACGGCCAACCCTCGTGTGGTAGCGAAGAGGTGGATGCGTTGCAGCAGCCGCCCACCGGTGATCCGGTCGACGACGTCACCGGCGTCGGGCACTGTGACGATGGCGAACGCAGCCGCCGTGGGCACGTGCACCTTCTTTGTCTGACGCAGCCAGAAGCGATCGGCAGTCCGGCGTGAGGGCGCGGGCAGCCACCCACCGATGCGAGCAAGGAGCGGATGCATGCCCTGCGTCGCGGTGGTCATCCCGTCGGCGTGACGTCGCACCTCCTCGTCACTGCCGCGGAACCAGGCGTGTCCGGCGCGGGACTGTTCCTCGTCCTGGATGATCGCCTCGGTCGCGGCCACCAGGGCGCTGCCAATACGACGCCGCTGTTGGGTGGTGCTGAACCAGCGGATCCCGGCCCGGGGCAGGTCGACCGCGCCCAGGCTACCGATCTCGGCGAGCAGGTCGTCGGACAGCGCCGTTTTCCGAAACGGTCCCCGGTCGGTGTGCCGGGCGGGTATCGCCAGGTACAGCTCGGAGACGTCCGGCGTTCCCGGGCGCAGCAGCATGGTCGCGACGTGCTCGGGTCGGCTCGGGTCAGGGCAGAGGTGGATCTCGGGCGACCAGCCGCTGGCCCTCGCCGCCAACGACATGTTCTCCAGTGCGCAACCGAGACCGACGTTCAGCTCGCGGTCGAGCGGGTCGAGCGCGCCCTGGCGTCGGGTGAGGTCGGCGAAGAGGTCTATCCGGTCGGAGGCCACCTGGAAGGACCAGGGTTGGACGTTGCGCGCGTTTGCCGCGAGGATCGCCGCCGCGACCAGCACGGCCGGTCCCTGCTCGTCGCGCCAGGTCTGCCATGGCCTGAACGCGGAGCCCTGTTCAGGCTGCGCTGGGTTGAGCGCCGTGAGATCCATGGGACCAACAGTGGAGCGTCGGGCCGGTCACCGGCAGCGCCCTTCGGGCCGCGAACGTGGGGTACCCGATCGGTCAGCGCGGGTGACCCTGTCCAGAAGTACGCGAATCTCCAAGAGTGGAGGAATGACTGACACGGTAACCGACGACACGGATGCGCCGGAACTGCACCTGATGAACTTCTTCGATCCCCGGTCCCGGCCCGACCCCTATCCATTGCTGCGCCAGATCCGCGAGGCGTCCCCGTTCCCGGCGATGAACGGCAATCTGATGGTGCTCGCCCGGCACCGCGACGTCGAGCGGGTGCTGCGGCACCCGGCGGCCAGCGCCGACCGGAGCCGGTCGAAGATTCTCAGCAGTCAGGCGGTGGAGTCCCGGCGAGAGGTCATGACCTTCCTGGACCCGCCCGATCACACCCGCCTGCGGGGGCTGGTCTCCAAAGCGTTCACGCCGCGGATGGTCACGAACCTGGAACCACGGGTACGCGCCGTGGTGGACGACCTGGTCGCCGATGTCGCGGCACACGGATCGCCGGTCGACGTGCCGAGCGTCTTCGCGTATCCGGTTCCGGTGAAGGTGATCTGCGAGCTGCTCGGGGTACCGCCCGAGGACCACCGGATCTTCGGCCAGTGGTCGACGGTGTTGGGCCGGGCACTGGATCCCCTGATGGCGGCGAACCGGGACGAGGACGTGGACCGGGAGGACGTGGAGACACGCGCCGCGTTCTACCAGTACTTCCGCGATCTCATCGCCAAGGGCGAATGGTCGGAGGAACACCTGCTGCCCCGACTCGTGCAGGCCGAGGCCGCGGGTGACCGGTTGACCGAGACGGAGCTGCTCGCCACCCTGGCCCTGCTGGTGATGGCCGGTCACGAGACGACCGCCAATCTCATCTCGCACGCGATCCTGACCCTGCTGCGCCATCCGGAGCAGCTCGCGATGCTGCGCGAGGACGTGAGCCTCATCCCGGGCGCGGTGGACGAGATCCTGCGGTACGAGCCGTCGGTGCAGATGTTGCACCGGATGGCCGGCGCCGAAATGACGTTCGACGACTTCACGGTGCCCGAGGGGATGGACCTGCTGCTGCTCACGGCCGCCGCGAACCGCGACCCGGAGGTGTTCGACGACCCGGAGCGCTTCGACATCACCCGCGGTGGTGAGAACCGACTCAACCACCTCTCCTTCTCGGCGGGTCCGCACTTCTGCCTGGGCGCGAACCTCGGCCGGCTGGAAGCCGAGTTGGCGATCGAGGCCTTCGTGACGAGGGTCGTGGATCCCCGGCTTGTCGAAGAGTCGCTGGAGTACCGGCCGCACGTCATCCTGCGCGGGCCGGAAGTTATGCGGGTGTCGTTCTCGGCCATCCGCTGAGCCATCGGCTGCCGGGCCAGTCGCACGGCGCGCCGGTGCGGGCCGTGTCCGGGGCGGCTCGCCGCGAGTCGCCCTTTACTTAATGTTGGCCTGAACTGCAAGACTGTCCGCAGTCGGCCTATCTCACCAGGCCCGCAGTCGAGTCGAGGTGTTCCATGGCAATGCTGCGTGACTTCGTCCACCGATCGGCGCGGCTGTTCGCCGGTCGCCAGCGGGGCGCGACCGATCCCAGTGGAATGGGGATGACCGCCGAAACCTACGACCGCCTGAGCGGCCGGATGTTGGCCGGCCTCTACGATCGGGTGGCCCGCGACGTGTGCGCGGTGGCTGCCGGGCCCGTCCTCGACGTCGGGACCGGGCCTGCGCGACTGCTGCGGACGGTGGCCTCTCGGCGGTCCGACCTGCGCCTCACCGGCGTGGACGTCTCCCCGCAGATGGTCGCCGTCGCCCGCCGGCGGGTCACCGAGGCCGGCCTGACCGACCGGGTCACCGTCGACGTCGCCGATGCCACAGCCCTGCCCTATCCGGACGGATCCTTCGCGGTGGTGGTCTCGACCCTGAGCATGCACCACTGGCCGGTCCCCGTCGCCGCCGTCAGCGAGCTGCGGCGGGTGCTGCGGCCCGGCGGGCGCCTGCTCATCTACGACTTCCGGTCTGCGCAGTTGGAACAGGCTGCGCGGCTCGTGAGCGCGGACGCGGCCACCTCGCGGGTCACGCTCAACTCGGTGGCCCTGAGCCGGTGGTTTCCCGTGCCACTCTTCGCCCGGCTGAACGCCGAGACCCATCCCGACAGCGCCGCGTCAGATCACTAGGTGACCTGTCGGCTACCCCTGCCGACCCGGTTATCCGCGTCTGGCTCCCACCCCTCACCGAAAGTTGAATGTCGGCCATGACTGATCACAGTGAATTCGGACCGGAGTCCTACGGCGAGCGCCTCGCGGGGATCTACGACGACTGGGTGGTGCAGTTGCAGGACGACACCGAACAGACCGTCACCTTCCTCGCCGACCTGGCGAAGCAGACGGCCGCCGACGCCGAAACCGGGGACCTGCTCGAACTCGGCGTGGGCACCGGCCGGGTGGCTCTCCCGCTCGCCGCCAGGGGCCTGTCCGTCACCGGCGTCGATGCCTCGGTGCAGATGCTCGACCTGCTGGCGGCCAAGCCCGGCGGCCAGCAGGTCCAGCGCGTGCTGGGGGACTTCACCGACATGCGCATCGACAGGCGGTTCGGTGTCGTCTACATCGTCTTCAACACCCTGCTGAGCCTGCCCACCCAGGAGGACCAGGTTCGCTGTCTTCGCAACGCCGCCGAGCATCTGGTCAACGGCGGTGTCCTGGTGGTGCAGGCGTTCGTCCCCGACGTGGCACGGTTCGAGGCCGGTCGCAGCAGCGGTCAAGCGATGGAGGTCGCCCGGAAGGAGAGCACCAGTCTGCTGCTGAGCGTCAGCAACCACGACCCGGTGACGCAGCGCATGTGGCCGCGGTACGGGCTCAAGGGCGAGGACGGCGTCCAGGAGTACCCGCTTCAGTTCCGCTACGTCTGGCCCAGCGAGCTGGACCTCATGGCGAGGTTGGCCGGTCTGCGGCCGGAAGGCCGGTGGGGCGGCTGGGAGGGGCAGGAGTTCACCGGGGAGTCGCCCTGGCACGTGTCGGTCTACCGCCGGGTCAACTGACCCAGCCGACCAGCAGGAGGCGCAGAAGTGCAGGGCACTCGACCGTCACGGCACACCGTCATCGTCGTCGGCGCCGGCTTCGCGGGTCTGGCCGTGGGCATCCAACTCAAGCAACGCGGGATCACCTCGTTCCTCATCCTCGACAAGGGCGACGACCTCGGCGGCACCTGGCGCGACAACGTCTACCCGGGTGCGAGTTGTGACATCCCCTCGCACCTTTACTCGTACTCCTTCGCGCCGTACCGCGATGCGTCGGTGCGCTACCCGGGTCAGCCGCAGATCCTCGACTACCTCCGAGGGTGCGCCGACCGGTACGGCGTGCGGCCGCACCTGCGCACCGGCGTGACGATCGAGTCCGCGAGCTACGACGACGGCACCTGCACGTGGCACCTCGGCGCGGCCGACGGCACACGCTACGAGGCGGACATGGTGGTCTTCGCCCTCGGGCAGCTGCACCTGCCCAACGTCCCGGCCATCCCGGGGCAGGACGAGTTCTCGGGCGCCTCCTTCCACTCGGCCCGGTGGAACCGCCGGGTGGACCTCACCGGGCAGCGTGTCGCGGTCATCGGAAACGGGTCGAGCGCGGCACAGATCGTGCCCGGCATCGTCGACCAGGTGGCCTCGATGCACGTGTTCCACCGGTCCGCCGCGTACGTCCTGCCCAAGCCCTCGCCGGAGTTCCGGCCCCCGCTGCGGTCCGTGCTACGCGTGCTGCCCGGGCTCCACCAGGCGTACCGGTCGATGTTGTTCTGGCGCTCCGAGTTGGTCCTCTTCTCGGCGCTGCGGCGGCACCGGATCGCCGGGGTGCTCGCCGCCGCGGCCCGTAAACACCTGCACGACCAGATCAGCGACCAGGCCCTGCGCGCCAAGCTCACCCCGGACTATCCCATCGGGTGCAAGCGGCTGCTGCTCGCCAGTGACTACTATCCGGCCCTGAGCAGGCCGAACGTCGAGGTCATCCGGGATGAGATAACCCAGATCACCGCCGACGGCATCCACACTGCCGACGGACGGGAGCGACGCCTCGACACCATCATCTACGCCACCGGCTTCCGCACCACCGAATTCCTCGCCTCCGTCGAGGTGACGGGCGCCGAGGGGGTCCGGTTGCACGACCGTTGGAAGCAGGGGGTGTACGCCTACCTCGGCATGATGGTCGACGGCTTCCCGAACATGTTCCTCATGTACGGCCCGCACACCAATCTGGGGCACAACTCGGTGCTGTTGGCCCTGGAGTCGCAGGCGGACTACATCGCCCAGTCGGTGGTGGCGTCGCCCGACCGGGGCGCCGGCGCGTGGGACGTCCGTCCGGAACGGATGGCCGAGTGGCGCCGCCTGGTCGACGGCGCCCTCGACGGGCTGGTCTGGACCGACCAGTGCACCAGCTGGTTCAAGGACGCGAGCGGCCGCGTCTCCACCAATTGGCCCTACCGGACACCCCGCTACCAGCGGATGGTGCGCCGGAGGAACCCCGCCGACTTCCGGTTCCGACCTGTGCGGCGGGCGGTGGAGCCGGCCACGTAGCCGGTTCGTCTCCTGCCAACGGAGACGACCCGTCCCGGTACGGAGCCGACCGACAGCCCACGGACCCGGCGCTGGTTGCCCCGGTCCAGCGCGGTCGGCACCCACCCGGTCAGCCGCAACAGAGCTGTTCGATGAGCGTGGCCACTGCCACGTCGCCGGCCAGTGCGGCGGCGACGAGCAGCGCGCACGGCACGTGTCGGTAGGCCTTCGTCCACCGTCCTTCGTGGAGTGATGCCCGTTCCTCCAGCTGCCGCACGCGCGCTTCGAGGACCTCGGCGGTGTGCATGTTGGCCACTGCCGCGTTGAATCGCGGCGCCGAGGCGATCTTCAGCAACGCGCCCGCCAGCACGTGCCGCCGCGACCGGGACAACGCCGCGCGGTCGGCGGCCAGCTCCTGGCAGAGCAGGTGGTGTCGGAGCATGCGTCGGCTGCCGGGCAGATACCACATCAGGGCGGAGAACAGCCCGAGGATCAGCCGGTTCAGGGGGTCGAGCCGCTCGGCGTGATGCCACTCGTGGCGGAGCACCACGGCAAGCTCGGCTTCGGTGGCGACGGCGAGGATACCGCTGCTCAGCAGCACCCTGGGCCGAAGGAGTCCATAGGTCAGAGCGAACGCGCCGCGGGAGTCGACCTGCACGATCCGGTCGGCGCGGAGGACGCCCTCCCCGGCGCGCAGGAGCTGGGAGTCCGGTTCCACCCGGTGCACGGCCACCCACCGGGACAGGGTCACCATCCCGATGCACTGACGGGCCAGGGTGAACGCAAAGCGAACGATCCCGGAGACCGTCACCGCGATACCGACGAGGGCGAGGATTTCGACGCCCAACCTCGGCACTGTGCCGCCGCTACCGGCGACGCCCAGCTGGAACGAGGCCACCGCCCGGCTCATCGCCGTCATCAGGTAGCCGAACACGACGAGCACCGTCGTCATCTGAGCCACGCGTGTCAGTAGGTATCTCCACCGGACCGACCAGCACATCCTCAGCTGCCTCCCTCAGGTCTGGTCGCCGGTTTGTCGCAAGCGGCAGACAGGCCGCTCGGCACGCTTACCCGCTGGCTTCCTCGTCACGTATCAGGCGGCTCAGGCGGGACCGGATCCCGAGTTCTGCGGAGTACATGTCGACAAAGTGCGCGACCGCCATCTCTCCGTGGTCACGGATCACGTCCCGCACCGCGAGCTCCGCCGCGTCGGCCACGACCGCCTGGTAGACGTACGCACGCCCGCTCATCTCACGCACCAGGATGTCTCGCTCGGCGAGCCTGGCCAACACGGTCATGATGGTTGTGTAGGCGAGCGGTTCGACGCGGGCACTGTTGAGACGCTCCTGCACCTCGCGCACCGTGAGCGGCCCCGGCGCATCCCACAGCGTCTCCAGCACCTCGGCACCCAGGGTTCCTAGCATCCTGCTCAGCTGGGACGACACGGCACCCCACCCTCCGTCCCGACATACACCTTGCTGATAACGGTAGCGGCTTCAGGCGACGTTCCGCATGTCGACGGTGGCCGGGCGGCGGCGAATCAGCGCCTCCAGGCGCACCACGCCGAGGACGACGACCCCGAAGCCGTACCAGAGGAGGTCGTGCCAGATCTCCTTCGAGCGGCCCTGCCCGTGCAGGTACATGTCCCACCCGAAGCCGAGGAGCTGGGTGGCGCCGCCCAGCAGCATCAGCAGACCGGCGATCCGGAGCCCGGGTCGGGTCAGCAGCCAGCCGCCGAGCACGGCCAGCATGACCGCGCCCAGATAGATGCCGAGGTGGATCCTCCACAGCTCCCGAGGGGGCTCCGGAACGAACGAGACGTTGCGGGCGTGCCAGTAGGTGTCGAACGCCTGACCTAGGAGGAACACGACGACACCGGCGTAGACGGCGGCACGGCCGAGCGCGGGAACGGTCGGCACGGCGGGACTCCCTTCCAGGGACATGGGAACAGGTTGAGCCTCACAGGACGGGCGACGTCCGGACACGCTCCGACGACCACCACTATCGGTCCAGCGAGAAGGGCACTCCGGTTGGGCACAGCCCACCTGGCTGGGCGGTACCGCTCGTCGAGGCTGGCGCGACGACGGCCGGGCAAGCACGCTGCCTCGATGGACGGCGTAACCAACCTCGCACACGCCACAGGTTCGGTGGACGATCCGATTCCGTTGTCCTACGCCCTGGTCGCCGCATGCGTAGCCCTGTACGCCTCCTTCGACGTTCTGCGCCTCAACGGGCGAAGGGTCCCACCGGAACACGCCGAACGTCCGCTGCCAGCCGTGGTGCGGTCCATTGCCGACCAGCCCCCGCTGCGCGTGGCGGCCGCGCTGCTCGGCGTCGGTGCCGTGACGTGGACACTCGGCACGCTCTGGGCCGGCCCGGCTGGACCGGACAACCCGGCCTTCGGGGTGGTCTTCGGCCTTTTCTGGGTCGGCCTGGTTCCGGTGTCGCTGCTGCTCGGCCCGGTGTGGCGGCACCTGAACCCGATCCGGACCGCGCATCTGCTCATCAGCCGCGCGGCCCGGACCGACCCCGCGCACGGGCGGCTGCCCCTACCCGACCGGCTG
Organism: Micromonospora sp. NPDC049230; assembly: GCF_040647875.1. NCBI lineage: Bacteria > Bacillati > Actinomycetota > Actinomycetes > Micromonosporales > Micromonosporaceae > Micromonospora > Micromonospora sp. NPDC049230. The sequence goes on along the minus strand of NZ_JBEZCZ010000021.1, from coordinate 36,344 downwards.
GGCTACTGGCCCGCGGCCGTCGGCCTGTTCGGTTTCGCCTGGTGGGAGCTTGTCGCGCCGGCACGGCACCAGCCCTCGTCGGTGGCCGCCTGGCTCACCGGGTACGCGGCCGTGCACCTCGCTGCCGGCCTGCTGTTCGGTGACCGCTGGTTCGAGCGGGGGGACGCGTTCGAGGTCTACTCCGACCTCGTCGGACGGCTGTCCCCGATCGGGCGGGGCACTGACGGTTCCCTGGTGCTGCGGCGCCCGCTGACTGGCCTCGCGTCCGTCCCGGTCGCCCCCGGGCTCCTCGCCACCGTGGCGATGCTGCTCGGCGCGACCTTCTACGACAGTCTCAGCGCTGGCGCCTGGTGGCGGGAACGTCTGGAGGACGCGCCGCTACCGACGCTGTGGGCGACGCTGGCGCTGATCGGCACGGCGGCCACGGGGTACGCGCTGATCGTCGCCGCGGCCGTGACGGCCGCCCGACTCGGCGGTGTCCCGTCGCCCGTCGTCACCACGCGACTCACGCCCAGTCTGGTGCCCGTCGCGGCCGGCTACGTCATCGCGCACTACTTCACCCTGTTCGTCGTTCAGGTGCAGAGCCTCGGCGGTGCGGGTCACGGCGGCGAGGGCGAGGCGGCGGAGGCAGGCGCATGGGTGCCGCCGCTGTTGCTCGTCTCCCTGGTGCAGGTGGCGGCGGTGATCGTCGGCCATGTGGCCGGCAGCGTCGCCGCACACGCCCACGCCGCCCGCGTGCTGCCGTCCGCACGGCTGACCCGGGCGATGGTGCCCATGCTGGTGTGCATGTTGGTGATCACCTTCTCCGGGCTCGCGCTGCTCTGGTCCGCCTGACCTGCCGGGTGGCGGCGGGTCCTGGTGGCGCCCGGCCGGGCCGGGCGCCACCAGGGTTCAGCGCACCTGCTCGGCGATCTCTTCGAGCGTCGCGACCAGCGCGTCGACGAAGCTGGCCATCGTTTCCGGCGTGTGCCGGTTCACGCTGTACCCGATGGTGAGACTGAGCCGGCCGGCGACGACGTATCCGACGACGTCGAGCAGCCGGACCCGTGCGCCCACTTCGCTGCGCTGCTGCCCGTACGACATGCGCGGCACGCTGAGCAGGTCGCTGCGGAGGAACACCTCGTCGACCTGTCCCAGGTAGTTCACACCCACCTCAGCCTGCGGCATCGCCGCGAGCACCTCGGCCTCCTGGTCGGCGCCGAGATAGCGCAGCAGTCCGTAGTGACCGCCGTGCGCGGGTACGGCGCGTAGTTGCCGACCGACCTCGGCGATGCCCGACAGCACGGGCGCGGCGACGTCCATCTCCACGAGCACCGGGGCCAGGGTGGAGAACCGACCGACCGTCCGGCTCACGTTCAGCTGCCCCAACGGCAGGTCGCGGCCGTGCCACTCCAGGTCGACAAGCACGCGACGCACGTTCTCGTGGGAGCCCCGCTGGCTCACCGGCAGTGCCCGCAGCACCGCGGCCGTCAGTGCCTCACCCAGATCCACCGAGGTGCGTCGGGCAAGGAGGCGGACCAGCGCCTCGGTGGTGCGGTGAGCGACCCGCACGGTGATGGTACGCAGCGATGTCAGGTCGTTGGCACCCTCCGTGTGATCGCACCGGACGGCGTCGACGTCGCGTCGTTGCGGCGCCGTCCAGTACCCGACCTCGGCGCGCACCGGCTCACTCTGGGCGTACGAGCGCAGTTCCCGGGTCCAGGCCCGGAACGGACTTGTCTTGCGCGGCAGCGCCGCCGGTCGGCCCGCTTCCAGCTCCGCGTAGCAGGCGAGCAGGTCCTCGATGACAGTACGCCCGGAGTAGTGGTCGACGGCCAGCCAGTGCGCGAGGAACAGCAGGCAGTGCGGACGCGGCCCCATGTCGAAGTAGGCCACTCGCAGCAGTGGGCCGGCGTGCAGGTCCAGACTGCGCTGCCACCCATCACTGATCTTGGTGACCGCGTCCTTCTGGTCAGCGGTGCCCAGCCCCGCCAGGTCGTGCACGGCGAACGGGAGCTCGGACGCCGGGTCGAAGGGGGCGATCTCCGCCTGCCAGTCCTCGTCCTTGCGGGTGAAGCGGAGCCGCAGGGCGTCGTGGTGCTCGATGACCTTGGACAGTGCGGTGCGCAGCAGTCCCAGGTCGAGTGGTCGCTGGAGGGACAGCAGGAACGAGGCGTCGTTCCAGTGGTCCCGCTCCGGCAGGTCCTGTGCCAGGAACCACCGCTGCGACGGAGTCAGATCGCTGGGTCCGGTCGGCTCCTCCACATCGGTCTGGCCGGTGACGGTGGTGGCGGTGGTGGCTTGTTGGGCGATGGTGGGGTTTTGGAAGATGTGGCGGAGGGTGAGGTGGAGTCCGGCGTTGTCGGCGGCGGCGGTGGCGCGGAGGGCGAGGAGGGAGTCGGCGCCGAGGTCGAAGAGGTTGTCGTTGATGCTGATCTTGGGAAGGTTGAGGAGGTTCTGCCAGATGGTGTTGAGGGCGTTCTCGGTGGGGGTGCGTGGGGGGACGTGTTCGTGGCTGTCGCTGTGGGTGCTGGGGTCGGGTAGCGCGGTCCGGTTGACTTTGCCGTTGCTGGTCAGTGGCATCTGGTCCAGCTCGATGACGGTAGCGGGGATCATGTATTCCGGGAGTCTGCTGCGTAGCCAGTCACGGACGTCGTCGTTGGGCAGGTCGCCGGTGGTGTCCGTCACGACGTAGGCGACGAGTCGTCGGTTTCCGCGGGGATCACCGTGGGCGGTCACCACGGCGGCGGTGATGTCGGGGTGGGCGGTCAGGGTCGCCTCGATCTCGCCCAACTCGATGCGGAACCCACCGATCTTGACCTGGAAGTCTTCCCGGCCGAGGAACTCGATGGTGCCGTCGGGCAGGTAACGGCCGAGGTCTCCGGTGCGATAGAGCCGTTCACCGGTGTCGGGATGCACGACGAAACTCGCAGCGGTGCGCTGCGGGTCACGCCAGTAGCCCTGGGCCACCCCGACGCCACCGATATACAACTCGCCGGGAACCCAGATCGGACGGGGTTGCCGGTCGTGGTCCAGCACGTGGAAGCTCTGGTTCGTCAGCGGCCGGCCATAGGGAATGCTGCTCCAGGACGGGTCGACCTGCTCGACCGGGTGGTGGATCGACCAGATCGCCGCCTCGGTGGCACCACCCAGACTGATCACCGTCAGGTCGCCGACCACCTCACGGGCCCGGTCGGGCAGCGACAGCGGAATCCAGTCACCGGAGAGCAACGCCAGCCGCAGCGACGCCGCGTCGGACCCGCCCCGCTGCGCCACCTGCTCGACGAACAACTCGAACAGGGCCGGAACCGAATTCCACACCGTCACCTGATGCCGCGACACCAACCGCGCCCAGTGCTCCGGATCCCGACCGGTGCCCGGATCAGGCATCACCACCACCCCACCAGCGGCCAACATCCCGAACACGTCCCACACCGACAGGTCGAAACTCAGCGACGACACCGCCAGGACCCGATCACCAGGACCCACATCCCACCGCCGGTTGACGTCCACCACCGTGTTCAACGCCGCCCGATGATCAACCATCACCCCCTTGGGCAACCCGGTGGAACCAGACGTGAAGATGACATAGGCCAGATCCGTCGCGGACTGCACCGCCGGCAACGCCGCGTCATCAACACCCACCCACTGCGACTCGTCGTCGACCGACCACACCGACAGCCCGTCCGGCCACGACAACCGGTCCGCCACCGCCTGCTGCGTCAACACCACCCGCACCCCGGTGACAGCGAACAGATGCTCCCGCCGCGGCCCCGGCAACCCCGGATCCACCGGCACATACGCCGCTCCCGACTCCAACACCCCCAACACCGCGACGACCTGCTCCCACCCCTTGTCCATGCACACCGCGACCAACTCACCCGGCCGCGCCCCCGCCATCCGCAACCGACGACCCACCCGACGGGCCGAACGCAGCACCTCGCCATAGGTCAACGACCCCGACGACGACACCACCGCCAACGCCTGCGGCTGCGCCAACGCCCGATCCGCCACCACCTGATGCAACAACCCCGACGGCACCGGCCCCACCACATCATTGGCCCGCGCACACACCTCACCCACCGTCGCCGGCAACGGCACCAACCCACCCGGCGACTCCCACGCCTGCGCCTCCACCGCCAACCGCCGCAACAAACCCTCATACGCGGCGAACGCCTCATCCAACAAACCCGCCGGGAACAACGCCTCCACCGCGTCCCAACTCACCACCAACGCGTCACCCTGCTCATAGACCTGACAATCCACATGCACCTGCGGCGTCTGCGACACCGCCTCCACGAACCGACCCAACCCCGGAACCACCCCCTCGGCGCCCCCGGGCATCGGTCGACCCAACACACTGGTGAACACCACCGGCATCGCCGCCCGCGCCGGACCATGCACCCGCGCCAACTCCCGCAACACCCGCACCCCACCAAACGCCCGATGCTCCAGATCCCGCCACAACTGCTCCTGCAACCGCCGCACCCGCTGACCGAAGCCCTCCGCCCCAGCAGCGTCCACCTCCACCAACACCAAACCCGTGAAGTCACCAATCACCCGCTCCACATCCGGATGCACCGGCAACCGATCCCCCACCGTCACATTCACCGTGAACCGCGGCTGACGCGCCCACACCGACAACACCTGCGCATACGCCGCACACAACAACGCCGACGACGTCACCCCCCACGACTGCGCCCGATCCCGCAACGCACCCCACACCCCCGACTCCACCCGAAACTCCCGACGCACGAACCGAGTCGGCCCCGACACCCCCACCACCGGCAACTCCGGCGCCGGCGGCAACTCCTCCAACCGCCCCAACCAGTACTCCCGCGCCCGCCGATACGTCTCCCCCGACTCCACCTGCCCCAACGACAGAACATAATCCCGAAACGTCAACTCCACCGGCGCCAACTCCACCCCCGGATCCGCATACAACGCCGCCCACTCACTCAAGAAAACCTGCACCGACGTCGCATCCGCGATCAACAAATCCAAACTCAGATGAACCCGCGTCACCCCACCCGGCAAACGCTGCGCCACCAACCCGAACAACGGAAAAGCATCAGCCCGCCGCACCTCATGCGACAACCGATCCCGCACCACACCCACCCGCACCGCCGCATCCTCCACCGACAGCGCCGACAAATCCTCCCACTCCACACCCAACACCACACCATCCAACACCTGCTGCCGGCCATCACCCCGCACCACAGCCCGCAACATAGGATGCCGATCCAACAACCGACGCAAAACCGCATCAGCCCGCACCACATCAAAATCCACCGACTCAAACTGCACATACAAATGAGTCGACACATCACCCAACTCAAACAACCCCGACCGACCCAACCAATACGCCTGCTGCACATCAGTCAAACCAAACGGCTCACCCCACCCCGCACGATCCACCACCACCACCGGCACATCGGTCTGGCCGGTGACGGTGGTGGCGGTGGTGGCTTGTTGGGCGATGGTGGGGTTTTGGAAGATGTGGCGGAGGGTGAGGTGGAGTCCGGCGTTGTCGGCGGCGGCGGTGGCGCGGAGGGCGAGGAGGGAGTCGGCGCCGAGGTCGAAGAGGTTGTCGTTGATGCTGATCTTGGGAAGGTTGAGGAGGTTCTGCCAGATGGTGTTGAGGGCGTTCTCGGTGGGGGTGCGTGGGGGGACGTGTTCGTGGCTGTCGCTGTGGGTGCTGGGGTCGGGTAGCGCGGTCCGGTTGACTTTGCCGTTGCTGGTCAGTGGCATCTGGTCCAGCTCGATGACGGTAGCGGGGATCATGTATTCCGGGAGTCTGCTGCGTAGCCAGTCACGGACGTCGTCGTTGGGCAGGTCGCCGGTGGTGTCCGTCACGACGTAGGCGACGAGTCGTCGGTTTCCGCGGGGATCACCGTGGGCGGTCACCACGGCGGCGGTGATGTCGGGGTGGGCGGTCAGGGTCGCCTCGATCTCGCCCAACTCGATGCGGAACCCACCGATCTTGACCTGGAAGTCTTCCCGGCCGAGGAACTCGATGGTGCCGTCGGGCAGGTAACGGCCGAGGTCTCCGGTGCGATAGAGCCGTTCACCGGTGTCGGGATGCACGACGAAACTCGCAGCGGTGCGCTGCGGGTCACGCCAGTAGCCCTGGGCCACCCCGACGCCACCGATATACAACTCGCCGGGAACCCAGATCGGACGGGGTTGCCGGTCGTGGTCCAGCACGTGGAAGCTCTGGTTCGTCAGCGGCCGGCCATAGGGAATGCTGCTCCAGGACGGGTCGACCTGCTCGACCGGGTGGTGGATCGACCAGATCGCCGCCTCGGTGGCACCACCCAGACTGATCACCGTCAGGTCGCCGACCACCTCACGGGCCCGGTCGGGCAGCGACAGCGGAATCCAGTCACCGGAGAGCAACGCCAGCCGCAGCGACGCCGCGTCGGACCCGCCCCGCTGCGCCACCTGCTCGACGAACAACTCGAACAGGGCCGGAACCGAATTCCACACCGTCACCTGATGCCGCGACACCAACCGCGCCCAGTGCTCCGGATCCCGACCGGTGCCCGGATCAGGCATCACCACCACCCCACCAGCGGCCAACATCCCGAACACGTCCCACACCGACAGGTCGAAACTCAGCGACGACACCGCCAGGACCCGATCACCAGGACCCACATCCCACCGCCGGTTGACGTCCACCACCGTGTTCAACGCCGCCCGATGATCAACCATCACCCCCTTGGGCAACCCGGTGGAACCAGACGTGAAGATGACATAGGCCAGATCCGTCGCGGACTGCACCGCCGGCAACGCCGCGTCATCAACACCCACCCACTGCGACTCGTCGTCGACCGACCACACCGACAGCCCGTCCGGCCACGACAACCGGTCCGCCACCGCCTGCTGCGTCAACACCACCCGCACCCCGGTGACAGCGAACAGATGCTCCCGCCGCGGCCCCGGCAACCCCGGATCCACCGGCACATACGCCGCTCCCGACTCCAACACCCCCAACACCGCGACGACCTGCTCCCACCCCTTGTCCATGCACACCGCGACCAACTCACCCGGCCGCGCCCCCGCCATCCGCAACCGACGACCCACCCGACGGGCCGAACGCAGCACCTCGCCATAGGTCAACGACCCCGACGACGACACCACCGCCAACGCCTGCGGCTGCGCCAACGCCCGATCCGCCACCACCTGATGCAACAACCCCGACGGCACCGGCCCCACCACATCATTGGCCCGCGCACACACCTCACCCACCGTCGCCGGCAACGGCACCAACCCACCCGGCGACTCCCACGCCTGCGCCTCCACCGCCAACCGCCGCAACAAACCCTCATACGCGGCGAACGCCTCATCCAACAAACCCGCCGGGAACAACGCCTCCACCGCGTCCCAACTCACCACCAACGCGTCACCCTGCTCATAGACCTGACAATCCACATGCACCTGCGGCGTCTGCGACACCGCCTCCACGAACCGACCCAACCCCGGAACCACCCCCTCGGCGCCCCCGGGCATCGGTCGACCCAACACACTGGTGAACACCACCGGCATCGCCGCCCGCGCCGGACCATGCACCCGCGCCAACTCCCGCAACACCCGCACCCCACCAAACGCCCGATGCTCCAGATCCCGCCACAACTGCTCCTGCAACCGCCGCACCCGCTGACCGAAGCCCTCCGCCCCAGCAGCGTCCACCTCCACCAACACCAAACCCGTGAAGTCACCAATCACCCGCTCCACATCCGGATGCACCGGCAACCGATCCCCCACCGTCACATTCACCGTGAACCGCGGCTGACGCGCCCACACCGACAACACCTGCGCATACGCCGCACACAACAACGCCGACGACGTCACCCCCCACGACTGCGCCCGATCCCGCAACGCACCCCACACCCCCGACTCCACCCGAAACTCCCGACGCACGAACCGAGTCGGCCCCGACACCCCCACCACCGGCAACTCCGGCGCCGGCGGCAACTCCTCCAACCGCCCCAACCAGTACTCCCGCGCCCGCCGATACGTCTCCCCCGACTCCACCTGCCCCAACGACAGAACATAATCCCGAAACGTCAACTCCACCGGCGCCAACTCCACCCCCGGATCCGCATACAACGCCGCCCACTCACTCAAGAAAACCTGCACCGACGTCGCATCCGCGATCAACAAATCCAAACTCAGATGAACCCGCGTCACCCCACCCGGCAAACGCTGCGCCACCAACCCGAACAACGGAAAAGCATCAGCCCGCCGCACCTCATGCGACAACCGATCCCGCACCACACCCACCCGCACCGCCGCATCCTCCACCGACAGCGCCGACAAATCCTCCCACTCCACACCCAACACCACACCATCCAACACCTGCTGCCGGCCATCACCCCGCACCACAGCCCGCAACATAGGATGCCGATCCAACAACCGACGCAAAACCGCATCAGCCCGCACCACATCAAAATCCACCGACTCAAACTGCACATACAAATGAGTCGACACATCACCCAACTCAAACAACCCCGACCGACCCAACCAATACGCCTGCTGCACATCAGTCAAACCAAACGGCTCACCCCACCCCGCACGATCCACCACCACCACCGGCACATCGGTCTGGCCGGTGCCCCGGTCCTCGGTGAGGGCGTCGTCGAGCAGCTGCGCCAGGTCACCGAGGCTGGGCGACTCCGCGAGGTCCACCATCGACACCGACACCCCCAGGTCACTCTCCAGGAGCACCTGGAGTTCGGTGGCCTGAAGGGACTCGAGGAAGATCGGCTCGTTGGGATCCGCCGGAGCCGGTCGGTGGGTAACCGCCTCGTAGCGTTCGGCCAGGTGCACGACGAGCTGGTGGCGGCGCTGTGCGGGATCCGCGGCCATCAGCTCGGCGCGGTCAACGGAGACGGTCACATCGGTTCCAGCACGATTCACGGCGTCTTCCCCTTCGGGTGTTCGGCGTCGCCGCCGCCCGTCGTTCTGACGGGGCATTCAAATTCCCCACGTTGTCTCGCGCCGGGAGAACAGGTAATCCCCGGTAAGCGCACGAGAACGTACGCACTGGCTGGCTACGTGCCTGGTACCCGTTCGAGCACGGCACCGGTGTCGACCCATCTACGCCCTCCCCGGGGCTTCTGCCCCTGCGACGTTCGGGGTGGGATCGACAGAGCACCGACGTCAAATGGGAGGAAGCTTGTGAAACGCGCATCACCGGTCCCGAATCGCCGACGACGACTGCTCAGCCTGCTACCCCTCATCGCGATAGCCCTCGCTGCCGGCGCTTTCGTGATTGCTACCCGAACCCAGGCGATCTCGCCGGAGGGCTCCCCGGTCAGCTACCAGCAGGCCCTCGACGAATACCGCAAGAAGCCGGGCTCACGCCGGGACGACCTCGGCGCTCCCGCGCTGCCGGTGGCGGCCAGAGACAAGATCAAGGGCTTCACCGTGCCGGCGGCCGGGGTCTACAGCTACCGCACCCAGGGCCACGACTCCATCGAGTACGACGGGGACAGCTATGATCGGCCGTTCCCCACAGAGACGTACGCCCGCGTCCATCACGCCGGCGGCTGCGTGTGGGAGCTGTACTTCACACCGATCGAGGAACACACCGACGCCCACCGGCAGTGCAGCGCACCTGGCGAGTACCTCTGCCTGGCGCACATGCAGAAGGTGAGTTTCGCGGGCATCAGCGGAGACGAGACCCACCACTGCAACCCGGCGATGATCCAGGTCGGTGGCAAGGCGAGCGCGGCCGGCGGGGTCGAGGAAACCGTCTGCGAGGCACACGGCAACCGGGCCCGGATCGTGATCAAGTACATCGGCGAGGAGAACGTCACAGTGGAGGGGGTGAGCCGGCCCACGCACCACGTACGGATCGACAGTTACGTGAAGGGCGCGGGACTCGACGGCACCGCGGTGGCCGACGCGTGGTTCGACGTGACCGACGGCCTCTACCTCAAGCTGGTCCGCGAGGCTGACGTCACTGTGGACCGGGACGGCAACAAGGGCACCTACCGGATCCAGGCGTCCTACGAACTCGAGTCCAGAACACCCGCGACCTGAGTTTTTCGCCGGCCGGATCAGCCCATGCTGGTCCGGCCGGACGCGCCGGTGCCGGCAAGCCCGGCCCGGATCATCGCCAGGACCTCTTGGCGGTACGCGTCGACGAAGAAGTGGCCGCCCGGCAGCACGTTCATGGTGAAGTCGCCCAGGGTGTGCATCCGCCACTCCCGCATTCCCTCGACCGGGCTCTGCTCGTCTTCCGACCCGGCTATCGCGAGCACGTCGCAGTCGAGCGGATACGAGGGGGTGTACCGGTAGGTCTCGGCCGCGCGAAACTCCGACCGGACCCGGGTCTCGACGGCGGCACGCAGCTCGGCGTCCTCGATGAGGTCGTCCCGGCCACCGCCCAGAGCGCGCACCTCCCGCCAGAAGGCATCCGAGGGCAGTCCGTGCAGCACGGGGCCGGGCGAGGGCAGATGTGGCGCGACGTGCCCGGCGGCCACCAGCAGCTCAGGGCCTCGACGCCCCCTCGTCCGCAGCGTCCGCGCCACCTCGAAGGCGACGAGCGCACCCATGCTGTGCCCGAAGAACGCCATTGGTCCTGCCCGATCGGCGTCAATGCGGTCCGCGAGCACCGCGGCGGCGGCCCGAAGGTCGGCCCCAGCGCTGAGACCGACCGCAGCGTACGACATCGGGCGCACCACGACACCGGCCGGGAGCAGACGCTGCCACGGCCGGTACGTGGTGCTGGCACCACCCGCGTGCGGGAAGCAGTAGAGCAGCAAGGGTCCTCCTGGGTGCCGAGCCGGTCAGTCCTCGACCAGCTTCCGGAAGCTCGGTACGACGAAAAGTTGACTGATCGCCGTCAGCGCGACGATGACCGCGGCGGCCCGCAGCAGCGCGGTCTGGGTGCTCCCGTCGAGCGGGCCGGTCATCAGCGCCCGCACTCCTTCGATCACGTAGGTGAAGGGGTTCCAGCCGACGAGTCCGGCCAGCCAGTCCTGTAGCAGCAGGGGTGGTGCCGCGGCAGGGCTGGCGAACAGCAGCAGCACCGAGAGGGGGGCCATGGCCAACGGTGCCTGCGGGTTACCGGTGCGCAGCGCGACGATGTAGAAGAGACCGCCGTAGGCCACCGACCACCCGGAGCAGATCAGCAGGATGGCCAGCATGCCAAGCGGCCCGGATTCGACGCGGGCGCCGAGGGCCATGGCGACGCCGAGCACGACGATGACGGCCGGCACCACCCGGGCGGCGTCGAACAGCACCCGGGAGAACAGCACCGCCATCGGGCGTGCCGGAGAGAGACGCAGACGATCCAGGAAGCCGGTCTGCGCGTCGAGCATGAGGGCGGTGGCCGAGTATCCCGAGCCCATCATGCCGGTGAAGAGCAGCATGCCGGGGGCCATGTACGCGGCGTACGGCGTGACCGGAAAGCCGGGGATGACCGCCATCCGCTCATAGCTGGAGGCGACCAGGGTGATGACGAACAGCGGAAAGAGCACCGGGAAGATGAAGGCGATGACGGGGCTCCGGCCGCCCTCGCGAAGATTGCGCAGCAACAGGGTCCAGGTGGTTCCGGCAAATTCGGTCATCGTTTGCCTCCTCCGCGTCCGGTGGCCAGGGTCCGTCCAATGGCCGCGACACCGGCGGCCCGCTCACTCAGGCCGCGGGTGTCGACGCCCTCGCCGGTGAGCCGGACGAAGACCTCCTCGATGGTGGGATCGACGAGATCGACCCGCGCCATCGGCACCTCGGCACGCCGCAGCTCGGCGAGCACGTCGGGCAGGAGCTGCTCCTGCCCCGACAGGTCGACGTCCAGGGTCGAGTCGTCCATCCGGCACGCCTGCTCCCCGACGATGGCGACGACGCCGGGCAGGTGCTCGGGTGGGAACTCCCTGACCTGAAGGACTTTGCCGCCCACACCCCGCTTGAGCGCGCTCGGAGTGTCGAGAACGCTGACCCTGCCCTGGTCCAGAATGGCGATCCGGTCGCAGAGCTGGTCGGCCTCGTCGAGGTACTGGGTGGTGAGGAAGACCGTGCCACCGTTCGCGCGGAACTCGGACACGAAACTCCACAGGGCCCGCCTGCTCTGCGGATCGAGCCCTGTCGTCGGTTCGTCGAGGAAGAGCAGCGTCGGCTCGTGCAGCAGCGCCATGGCGGTGTCCAGGCGACGCTGCATACCGATGGTGTATGTGGCGACGTACCGGTCGGCGACCGCGCCAAGACCGAACCGCTCAAGCAGCTCGTCGCTTCGCCTCCGTCCACCGGCCGCGCCGAGACCGCGCAGACGCGCCATCAGGATCAGGTGTTCCCGACCGGTCATGAGCTGGTCGAGCGCGGCCTGCTGGAGGGAGACGCCGACCTGGGACTGGATCTGGCGCCGCGCGCGTTGCGGGTCCAGGCCGAGGACCTGCACGGAGCCGCCGGTCGGTCGGGTGAGGGCGGTGAGGATGCGTACCGTGGTGGTCTTGCCGGCGCCGTTTCGTCCCAGGCAGCCGAAGATCTCACCGGCCGGCACGTCGAAGGTCAGGCCGTCCAGTGCGACGACATCGTCGGGGTACACCTTGCGCAGGTCGTGAAGCTCGATGACGGACACCGGACCAGACTGCCGACGGCGCCGCCCGACGCCAAGACTCCATCGACCGCGCCTAATGCGGTGCGTGGACGGAACTGGTCGGCCTACCCGTTCGGTCATCCCGGACGTCGCGGGCGGTCGACAGCTCCGGCCGGGTCTTCGCAGCGGCCCGGACACCGGCTACACAACTTGCAGCGGCCACGTCGGATGGCAGCCCACGAAGGGAGCCTGATGCCCGTATTTCCCAGCGCCAAGTGGCTCGACGGATACGTCGAGCGGATCAATTCGTCGGAGGAGTTCGAGGACGCCGCACGGACCTTTGAGGCCGACATCGCCTTCGTGTTCGAGGCGGAGCCGGAGAACGGTGTCCCAGCGGACATCTGGTGCCTCGCCACCTTCGCGGACGGCAAGTGTCAGCAGGCGGACTACGACGTCGAGCAGGAGCGTGCCGCCGGTGCCACGTTCGTCATCCGGGCGCCCTACTCGAGGTGGAAGGACGTCATCGAGAGCCGGCTCGACCCCATCGAGGGCATGCTCGACGGGGACCTGGTGGTGACCGGTCACCTACCGACCCTGTTGCGGTACGTGCGTGCCACCGACGAGCTGGTCAACCTCGCGGCCAAGGTGTCCAGCTCCTTCGTGGACGAGCGACGCTGACACCAGTGGCCGGGGCGCGGGCTCCCTTCCAGGACCCGCTTCCCGGCCACCGCTCAGCGCACCGTGCAGACGACCCGTAGCTCGCCGGCGAGGTACTGCTCCCGGCATTTGCGGCGCTGACGCTTACCCGAGGACGTCTTCGGCAGCGTCCCGGCCCGCACCAGCACCACCTCGTGCGGGGCGTACTGCGTGTCGGCCCGCAGCCGGTCGAACAGCTCCCGGGCCAGACCGGTCAACGAGTCGTCCCGCCCGAGCCCTTCGGCGACCACCACCATCCGCTCCTGCTCGGCGAGGGCGAAGGCGATGACGTTGCCGGACCGCACGCCGTCGACGCGTTCGGCGGCGTTCTCGTAGTCCTCCGGGTAGAGGTTGCGGCCACCGATAATGATCATGTCTTTGATCCGGCCGCAGACGTACAGCTCTCCGTCCCGCAGGAAGCCGAGATCGCCGGTGCGCAGCCATCCGTCGAGAATCCGCACGTCGCCGTCGGGAACGTCGCGCCGCTCGCCCGGCAGCGACCAGTAGCCGTCAACGACGCCGGGTCCGCGAACGAACACCTCTCCCACGGCGTCGTCCGGCAGGGTCCGCCCGTCCAGGTCGCGGATCGTGACCTCGGTGTCCGGCAGCGGCCGGCCGCAGGAGACCACGGGACGGACCGGCCGGTCGAGGCCGGCGCCGACAGTGAGGCTCGCCGGGTCGAGGACGGGCACGGTACGCCCGGGCTCGCCGGTGGTCACGACAAGGGTCGTCTCGGCCATGCCGTAGGTCGGGCAGAGCGCCTCCGGACGCATCCCGACAGTGGCCAGCGTCCCCAGAGTCTCCTCCACCACATCCACCGTCACCGGCTCGGCGCCGTTGATGGCGACCCGCAGGGCGGACAGGTCGAGTGCGGCGGGACGCAGTTGCTGCGCCCGTGCCGCCAGGCGATAGGCGGTGTTGGGCCCGGCCGTGATCGCGGCCCGGTAGCGGGAGACGACCTCCATCCAGGTGGCCGGGCGCCGCAGGAAGGTCTCCGGCTCCAACACGACCACGTCGAGCCCCTGACAGAGCAGGCCGACCACCGACACGATTCCCATGTCGTGGTAGAAGGGCAGCCAGCTCACATATGTGTCGCCCGGCCGCATCCGCAGCGCCACAGCGCACCTGGCGACGTTGCCCACGAGCTGCGCCTGCCGCACCGGCACCACCTTCGACCGGCCGGTCGTACCGGAGGTGAACTGGAGCAGTCCGAGCTGATCGGGCGCGGGGGGCGGGGGTGCCGCCGCGGGCGCGTTGGGGACGGCGTCCATTGCCCACACCGCGAGGGGGAGACGGCCGCTCAGCTCGGTCGCGGTGGCCGCGTCGGTCAGGAGGGCGGCCGCGCCGATGGCGGCGAGCCGGTCGGCCACTTCGCGCCGGATGGTGTCCCCGTCGGTCTGCCGGGGCCGGGGTAGGACCGCCACGGCCGCCCCCAGGCGCCACAGCGCGAAGAGCGTGGCGATCATCCGGTCGGACGTCGGGGCCAGCACCCCCACCCGGTCGCCGGGCGCGATGCCGGCCTTCGCCAGACCACCCGCGAGGCCCTCGGCGAGGTCGTTGAGCTCGTCGAGGGTGTGGCGGGTAGCCTGCAACTTCGCGTCGAGGAAGGTCAGCGAGCCGCCGTGGGCCGCCGCGCTGCGCATCGCCTCGGGAATGGAGATCGCCGACTGGTAGAGCATGGGGCCTCCGCGTGGTTCAGATCGTGCGGCTCCGCTGCGACGGTAGAGGTCGGGGCGGGCAGACCCAAGGGTCACTTCCGTCGGCCCATTGACCTAACTGGATGGTCCGTTCATTGGCCGCTGGACGGGGTGCCCATTCGGACACCCGATCCGGCATCTGCCGGAAGTGCGCCCTCGCCAGCCGGTCCGCGCGAGGATTGGACCGTCAGGGATTCCTCCCACGCGGTTGTGCTACGGGGAGTAGCCCGTTACGTTCGTAACGTACTACTAGGCAAGCTTAGTAGTACCGCGCTATGTGGCGCACCTGGGGAGGCAGGCCACCAGCGACCGCGTGCGTTTGGCCACGAGACGCACGTCGCTGGCTGGTGCGCGCCCCAGCAGCTTGGCGGCACCGAGGGAAACAGGACCCAACTTACGGGGGACGACATGACCCGAAGTTTCACCAATGACATCGATCATCGTCATCCCGTCGGTCAGGATGGTGACTTGACGATCGCAGTCGCAATACCCAACGAGGTTGTTCAACTCGGACTGACCAGCATGCTCATGGCGATTCCGTCCATCTCTCAGCTCCTGACCTTCGCCAGCGTCGACGAACTCATTCGTAACATGAGTGAACGTGACTTCGACGTGGTGGTTCTGCCCTGTCCCACCGAGGACTGTGGCTCGGTCAGTCTCGCCATCCAGGAGGCGAACGCACACGGAACAAAGGTCCTCGTCCTGCTCAACACCAGTGACCAGCAGGATGTGTCCAAGGCGGCCAACCTTCGTGCCGACGGCTTCCTCATCCAGTCCGAGCTGACCCGCGACCGGCTGCACGAGGCGTTGCACCGGATCACCAGCGGCGAGATGTCGATCCCCTCCACCCTTGCTCGTGAGCTGCTCTCGAACGTCCGCCGACGACGCAGCGAGAAGCCCGGTCGCGGGGTGCTCCTCACGCCGCGCGAACTCCAGGCGTTGCTCCTGCTCGCCGACGGCCTCAGCAACAAGCAGATCGCCCGGCGGCTGGGCATCTCCGAACACGGCGCCAAGCGACACGTCGCGAACGTACTGGCGAAGCTGAACAGCCCCAACCGGACACTCGCGGTGGCGATCGCTCTCAAGGAGGGCCTGCTCAACGAACGGACTGACCGGCAATAGGCCACCCGGTGTGGCCGATGATGGCAGTCGCGTCCCGCCGCGCCCAGCGCCGCCCGAGGTGCCCAACAGGGCACATCGATGTCCCGCGTCGACCGCACCACCCGTCAGGCTCTCGCTGGCTCCGCCCGTAGCGTCGAGGCTGACAGGGTGACAACCATCGAGCACGCTACTGACAGCACCGTACTCACGACTGGCGACTGGTCGCTCGGGGTGCACCGACGCGGCGAGGGGCCACCAGTCGTCCTCCTGCACGGCCTCCTCACCGACAGCCGCGTGTGGCAACAGGCCGTCGAGGGCCTGTCGGCCACCCACCAGGTGATCGCCATCGACGCGCCCGGGCACGGCACCTCGCCCCCGCGCAGTGCCGCGTACTCGCTGGAGGAGGAGGCCTCCCGGCTGGCGGACGTGGTGCAGAGGCTCACCGACGGCCAGCCCGCTGTCTGGGTGGGACACTCCATGGGCGGCATGAAGGCGATGCGCGTCGCGTTGAGCCGGCCGGACCTGACCAGCGGGCTGGTGCTGGTTTCCACGCAGCCGTACCAGGAACCGGCGAGCACCGCCAACCCCTACGAGGCGATGGTCGAGGTCGCCATCACCGACGGTGTCTCATCCGACCTGGCTCGGCTGATGGCGCGGCTCAACTTCGCCCGAGGCTTCCTCGACACCGACGTGGCCCGGCACTGGATCGCGCACTTTCGCACTCTGGTGGGTAACGACATCGCACAGACCTGCTACTCGGTCTACCGCAGACGCGACATCTCCGACCAGCTCGGGAAGATCGACGTGCCGGTCCTCGTGGTGCACGGCGCGGCCGACGTTCCCATCCGGCTTCCGGTCGCCCAGCGGTACACCGCCGAACTGCCGCGCGCGGAACTCCTCGTGTTGGCCGACACCGGCCACACGCCGCCCTGCGAGCGCCCCGCGGAACTCGGCGCGGCCCTCCGGGATTTCGTGAATCGGGTGGCCGGACCCGCCACGGCCCGGACCGGCGCCACCACATCTCGTCAGGGCGACCCACCGCCGGCACGCTGAGCCCTGGTCCCGCTACGGTCCGGCGGGTCGGCCTCCCTGGCGAGGCGCCGCACGGACATCCTCGGCGTCGTGTCGGACGACGAACTCGGCACGACGCCGCAGCATCACTGCGACCATCGCCACCACCATCAGCAGGTGCCCGGCCATCATCATCGAGTCGGCCGCCAGCAGACCCATCAGGTAGGGGCCGGCCAGCAGCGCGAACGGCAGACACATCGCGACGGACATCTCGACGGTGGCCGGCCAACCGTGCCCGCGGTATCGCATCGCGACGACCATGGCGATCGTCATGTCCGTGACCATCACCAGTGCTCCCAGCAGCGGCCGATCGTCAAGCGACGGCCAGCCGAGTCGAGCGAGGACGAGCGACCAGACGAAGCCCAACACCGCCATGCCGGCGACCATCGCGGCCAGCATCTCCAGCAGATGGCGGAGGAAGGTACGCACCGCGGCGGCCCGCGACGGCGGCGCACCGGCGCGGACCTCCCGCACCGGGTCGTCTCCCTCCGCGCCGCCTCGCGTACCGACGCCACGGGCCGGGTCCGCGGACGCACCGGAACCGGTCACCGTGCCGCGGCCGAGTCGGCGTCCGACCTGGGCAGACTCGCCACACCGGCCGGAAGGAACGGCTCACCGTGCGCCTGCGCGGACGCCCCGACGCGATCCAGGTACGGTGTGAGGCCACCGAGGTGCGTGGGCCAGCCGGCGCCCAGCAGCAGACTCCTGTCGACGTCGGTCGGGGTATGGACGACCTTCTCGGCGAGCATCGCGTGCACCTCCTCGGCGAGCGCGACCGCGACGCGACGGCGCACCTCGTCCACCGAGAGTGCGGGCGCGTCGGCAACCGCGGCCGGCAGATCCACTCCGACGAGGTCGGCCAGCGCACCCACCCCGGCGGGCAGCCCCAGCGGAGCCAGCGCCGCGTCGGCGCGCGCCGCGTCGCCGGCCGCCGCGACGGACGCCGTCACCAGGCGGGTGAGCAGGCGCACGACGACACCGCCCGGCACATCGCCGACCGGCACCGGCACCTTGCCCAGCCGACGCGCCAGCGTCCGGGCCGCGGCTTCGGCGGCGTCATCGGTCCCGTCCCCGCGGACGACCTCGGCCAGCCCGGACGTTTCCACAGGTGGCACCAGCCGTAGGGCCAGCAGCCGCTGGGGACGCCGCATCCCCGCCGCGAGGTCGGCCACCCGGGCCGTCCCCGTCGTGTTGACCAGCACGCCGGTGTCCCCGAGGGCTTCCTCCGCCAGCCGCAGCAGGCCAGCAGCGGCCGCCGGATCGTCCAGGCACTCCAGGACCACGTCGGCGCCAGCGAGAGCCGCAACGTCACCGCCACTGAGCAGCGCGCGCTGGCGCACCGCGTAGCTGGTGCCCGCGCGGTCGGTCCCGACCTGCGCCGCCACCAACTCCCCGGCCTGCTGGACGGCACTGTCGGCAGCGGTCCGGTCGGCATCGCAGATCACCACCGGGACCTGTAGTCGCCGCGCGCACAGAGCAGCGAGCCGGGCCGCCGCGTCGCCAGTACCCAGCACCCCGACGCGCCGGATCGGGGTGGGCAGTCCACCGCCGACGGCCGGTGCCGTCGCCGCGCGGACCAGACCGACGGCGTAGAGGGCGGCCCGGAACTCATCGGTCATCAAGAGCTGCGCGGTTGTCTCGGCAGCGGCCGTGAAGGCCTCGTCCGCAGGGGCCGCCTCGGCCAGTGCGATGAGGTCGAGCGCACGCCTCGCCGCCGCCGTGACCCCTTGCCGGGCCCCGAGGAACTCGTGGCCGTGCGCGACAGCGGCCCTCCAGGAGGCCGCCGGCGCTGGCGCGGGCCGTGGCACCACCGTCCGTCCCCGCAACACCCCCGCCGCCCAGTCGAGCGAGGCGCCGAGGAAGTCGGCGGGGGGCAGCAAGACGTCGACGACACCGAGGTGGTGCGCGGTCCGCGAGTCGAGCAGCCGACGGTCCTCCAGCGCGTCCGTCACGATGACCCGCACCGCCCTCTCCGGCCCGATCAGGTGGGGAAGCAGCCTGGTGCCGCCCCAGCCGGGCACCAGGCCGAGCGCGCACTCGGGCAGCCCGAGGGCGGGCGCCGACTCGGAGACGGTCCGGTAGGTGCAGTGCAGGGCCAACTCCAGGCCGCCGCCGATGGCGAGGCCGTTGATGAAGGCAAAGGTTGGTACGCCGAGGTCGGCGAGCCGCCGCAGCACTGCCTGACCGTGCCCGACGATCTCCAGGGCCTGCTCGTAGGTGGTGACGGTCGGCACCATGGCCAGGTCCGCGCCGGTGGCGAACATCATCGCCTTTCCGGTGAACGCCGCCGCGGTTATCTCACCCGCGGCCGCCATTGTGGACAGCTCGTCCAGCGTACGTTCGAGGTTGACCAGGCTTTGCGGACCGAACGTGGTGGGACGCATCGTCGGGCCAGGCGGGTCGCCGTTGTCCAGCCGGACCAGCGCCACCCGGCCCGCGTCGGCGGGAAGGTCGAGGAGGTCGAACGCCGCGGTGGTGACGGTCTCGGTGAGCAGAGGCGGTGCGTCCAGTGTGGTCATGTCGACGACGTTACGGAGCGGGTCGTGTCGCTCCCAGCGCCGATCGGGCCACCAGAACGGGTACGTCGACGCGCCCCCGGCGGGCCCCCGGACCCGGACGCGGAAACGGGCGAGCTGCTTCCCGCCGCGAACGGGGGGGCGCGGCGGGAAGCAGCTCTGAGCGGCGCAGTGGTTGACCCGGGTGGGTCAGCTGCGCGCCGGGACGTCCGTGTCGGCCGTAGCGGGCCCCTCGGCCGACACGGACTTGTTCCCGATTGTCTTTCCCGGCACCGCCACCGTCAGCACGAACAGCAGCAGCGCCAGCGGGATGCCCCACACCATCACGTCCGGAATCGCATTCGCCACGTCCCGGCCCGGCTGCGCGTCGGCACCGAGTTGACGGCTGAGCAGATTACCGAAGAGCGCCACGCCGAGGGACATGCCGAGGCCCCGGATGGAGAGAATCGCCGCCGAGGTGGCGGCCAGGTCCGAGGGCTGCACGGCGTTCTGCGCGACGGTGACGAGCAGTTGCATGATGAAACCGACGCCCACCCCCATGACGAGCAACGCGGCGACGACCATGATGTAGCTGCTGTCGGCGTCGAGCAGGCTCAGCAGCCCGAAGCCGACAGCGATGGCGATCGGTCCGGCGATCAGGAACGGGCGGGCGTTGCCGTTGGCGCTGACCCGGCTCCCCGAGAGGAACGAGGCCACCACGAAGGTCAGCATGTACGGGTTGATGCCGAGCCCGGCCACCGTGGCGCTGATGTCGAACGCGCTTTGCAGGTAGGTGGGCAGGAAGACGATGGACCCGTAGAGCAGCGCGCCGAGCACGGCAGTGGCCGGCAGGATGAGCCGGACCGTCGGATTGCTGAACAGGCGCATCGGCACTACCGGAGATGCCGCCCTCCGCTCCCAGAAGACGAAGAGCGCGAACAGCGCGACGGTGCCGACCGCCAGACTCAGAATCGTGCCGGACAGCCAGTCGTAGGTACGACCGCCCCACTCCGTGGTCAGCAGCAGCGCCACGACGGCACCGACCAGGAGGGCGGAGCCCAGGAAGTCGATGCTCGGCCGCCCCGTCGCCCTGGGCAGTCGCAGAGCGAAGGCCACCAGCAGCATCGACAGCACGCCCAGCGGCAGATTGATGTAGAAGATCCAACGCCATCCGGCCGTGTCCGTGAGCGCGCCGCCGACCAGGGGCCCGGCCAGGCTGGCGATCGCGAACAACGCGCCGACGGCGCCCTGCATGCGACCCCTGCTCTCCGGTTTCACCAGCTCGGAGAGCGCGATGGTGGGGATCGCGAACAACGCGCCGGCGCCCACACCCTGCACCGTGCGGTACACGATCAGTTGGCCCATGGTGTCGGCCACCGCACAGAGCGCCGATGCCACAGTGAAGACGAGCATCGCGAACATGAAGATGCCACGGCGACCGAACCGATCGCTGAGGCGACCGTACAGCGTGCCGGTCGCCGTGGACGCCAGGACGTACGCGGTGACCACCCAGCTTATGTTGTCGATGCCGCCGAGGTCCGCCGCGATGTTGGGCAACGCGATCGAGACCACCGTCTGGTCTAGTACCGAGACCAGGATGCCGAGCGCGAGACCGATCACGGCCAGCGGGACGTTGCTGCGGCCGGCTGTGGCGACCTGGTTCTCTGCTGCGGCGCCCGGGGCCGGCGCGGTCTCTTCTCGGTTCATGATGATCAGCTCCGGGCGTTGGCGAACGGGTTGGGCAGGCCGTACTCGACACTGAGCAGGTCCTGGTCGATGATGCCGGCGGCGACCGTGCCGCTGGCCGCGGCGACCACCACCGCGGAGACCGGCATCGGGACGGTGGAGCGTCGCGCCATGTCGCCGGCCGCGTAGACGCCGGGCACGCTCGTCTGGCCGAACTCGTTCACCTCGACCGCGTTGTCGGGGAAGATGGCACAGCCGAGCTGCGCGGCGATCGGGGACCGCTGCCGCAGGCCGGTCTTGATGAACATGCCCGACCGCTCCAACTCCGGTCCGGTCTCGAACTGGATGGCGCGCAGCTGCGGGCCGTCCGCGCGGACCGCGGTGACCCGTTCGGTCCGGATCTCGACTCCGGCCTTCCCCAGTGCGGCGGTGAGCGGCTCCGGAAACTCGGTCTCGCCGTCGGCGCAGAGGACGATGTCGTCGGTGAAGCGGCTCAGGTGCACGGCCAGTCGTACGCGGTCGGGGGTGGACCCGACCACGGCGATGGGGCTACCGCTCACCTCGTATCCGTGGCAGTACGGGCAGTGGAACGCCGAACGCCCCCACAGGGGCCCGATGCCCTCGATCGCCGGCAGGTCGTCGGCGAGCCCGGTGGCCAGCAGCAGCCGGCGTCCGTGCTCGACCTGCCCGTCAGCCAGGACGACGGCGAACGCCTCGGGGGCCTCGCGCTCGACTCTGGAGACCTCGGCGACCTGTAGCCGCACGCTCGGGTAGTGGCCGAGCTGCTCGGCGCCGATGCGCCGGATCTCGGTGGGGGGCGTGCCGTCCTGGGTGAAGAAGTTGTGAACGTTCTGCGCCGGGGCGTTGCGCCCGTCCTCGGTGTCGAGGACGAGGGTGCTCCGGTGTGTTCTACCGAGGCAGAGCGCAGCTGACAGGCCCGCCGGCCCGCCACCGATCACGATCGCGTCAAACACAGCGCGTCCTCCTCTGACAGCAGGTAGTTCTTTGTTTCGGCTTGACTGCTCTCCTACTCTGGAATCTCATGTCAACATGAAGTCAAGTGGTACGCCAAAGACGATGACCATCGGGCAACTCGCCGAGAGGTTCAGGTTGGCCACCCACGTGCTCCGGCACTGGGAGTCGGTGGGGCTGCTCACGCCAGCGACCCGGGTGAGCGGTCGACGGCTCTACCACGACGAGCACATCGCCCGGGTGACGCTGATCCTGCGCGGCAAGTCCGCCGGGCTCAGCCTGGATCAGCTCCGCGAGGTGCTCGCCGCTCCGAACGGCGTGATGCGACGGAAGCTGCTGGCCGAGCACCACGCCGAGCTGGAGCGTCGGATCCGGGAGACGGCTGCGGCCAAGGAGCTGATCGAGCACGCCCTCGAATGCTCGGCGGACGACTTCACCCAGTGCCCGGCGTTTCGTCATCTCGCCGAGGCGGGCCTCGGCGCCGTACCGATCGGGATGATCGCCGGTCCCCGGGGCTGACCGCCCCTGCCACCTCTCCCGCGGTCACTGCGAGTGCTGGCCGATCGGGCACCTCACGTTCACGGGTCGATGGGCGCTGCCGGTCCGGGGCAGCCGCGCCGCACCATTGCGCAATGGCACGGACCGCCGTCGCGGCGGTCGGCGGTGCGGCGAACGCACGGCGATGACGTCGTCGCGCCGAACCGGGTCGGCCGTTTCCGAGGTGGCCCGACGAATGGAGAGGACGACATGATTCCGACACAGGACCCTCCGCTGTCCGGCGGCGACGCGGGGACCACCGCCGCCCTCGTCGAGCGACTGTTTCGTGAGGTGTACAACGGCCAGGCGTTCGACCTGGCCGAGCAGCTCTTCGCCGACGACTACGTGAACCACCAGCCGGGCGCGGCACCTGGCATCTCCGGGCTGCGCCAGTGGGCGTCCACCATGTTGACGATGTTCCCCGATCTCACCGGCACCATCGAGCACATGGTGGTGCAGAACGACCGGGCCATGGTTTTCGTGGCCTGGCACGGCCACATGGCGGGCACCGGCAAGGAACTCAACTCGCAGACCGCCAACCTCTACCGGGTTCGGGACGGCCGGATCGCCGAGCACTGGAGTGTCTTCGACTATTCGGCGCTGGTGCCGTTCGGCATCACCCCTCCCGACCAGGAGCAGCCGGCCAGCGAGCCGGACTGGACGGCGTCACCAGCCGAGCAGGAGAACCTTCGGCTGGTGCTCAGGGTGTGGGAGGAGGTGATGCAGAAGCAGAACCTGGAGTACGCCGACGAGCACTACCGGGCGGACTACATCCAGCACAATCGGTTCGCCGCCCAGTCCGGCGGAGGGCTGGCGGGGATGAAGCAGTTCTTCGCCGGGCTCTTCGTCGCTGCCCCGGACCTGACCGGCACCATCGATCACATCCTGGTCCAGGACGACTTCGTGGCGCTCTTCTCCCGCTGGCGTGGCCGGGAGGCCACCAGCGGACGTGAGTTGAAGCTGCACACCGCGGACCTGCTGCGGATCGAGGACGGACGGATCGCCGAGCACTGGGACGTCTTCGACTACTCGGCGGTCTCGCAGTTCGGCATCATCCCGCCGCCCCGGTAGACCTCGTACCCGAGCAGGGGGAGCGTCGGTGGACGCTCCCCCTGCTCGTTGTCATTCCGGCGCGGGCCGGGAGCGGGACGGCTCCCTCGCCCGCCGCGCCGCGGTCACGCCTGCTCGTACTGCTGGTCGGCCACGGCCAGCGCCTGGTCGATCCGGGCGAGGCCCTCCTCGGCGTCGGCGGCGCTGATGGTGCACGGCGGGGTCACGTGCAACCGGTTCAGGTAGAGGTTCGGCAACAGGCCGAGGGAGAGGCACGCACCGAAGAGCTGCATGGCGTGCGGGGCCAGACGGTCGGGGTTCTCGTAGTCCACCCACATCTGGCGGGTGCCCCGGTTGCGGACCAGTTCGATAGCCCAGATCGCGCCAAGTCCACGGACCTCGCCCACGGACGGGTGACGCTCGGCGATCTCCGCCAACCGAGGGCCGAACACGTTCTCCCCGAGCCAGGCGGCGTGCTCCACCACACCCTCCTCCTTCATGGCGGTGATCGCCGCGACCGCGCTCGCGCAGGCAAGCGGGTGCCCGGAGTAGGTCCCGCCGCCGGGGTACGGCCGCTGCCGGAAGGTGTCCACGATGTGATCGCCGACGATCACGCCCGCCAGTGGCACGTACCCGGAGTTGACGCCCTTGGCGAAGGTCACCAGGTCGGGGCGGACGTCCCAGTGGTCGAAGGCGAACCACCGGCCGGTGCGACCGAACCCGACCATGATCTCGTCGAAGATGAGCATGATGCCGTACCTGTCGCAGAGCTCCCGCACGCCGGCCAGGTAGCCCTCCGGTGGCACGAGGACCCCGCCGGAGGTGCCGGGCACCGTCTCCATCACCACGGCGGCGATCGTCTTCGCCCCCTCCTGGACGATGACCTGCTCCAGATGCGCCAGGGCGCGGGCACACTCCTGCTCCGCGGTGTCCGCGTGGAAGGGCGAGCGGTACAGGTAGGGCCCGAAGAACCGGGCCACGCCGGCGGTGGCGGTGTCCGTGCTCCACCGTCGCGGATCGCCGGTGATCTGGATGGCGGTGTTGGTCGAGCCGTGGAACGAGTGGTACGCGGAGAGGATCTTGTGGCGACCGGTGTGCAGGCGCGCCATCCGGATCGCGTTCTCGATGGCCTCGCTGCCACTGGTGGTGAACAGGACCCGGTTGAGAGAGTCGGGTGCGAGTTCCGCGATGAGCCGGGCTGCCTCGGTCCGGGCCTCCGTGGTGAACATGGGGGCGATCAGGCACAGCTGCTCGGCCTGCGCCTTGATGGCGGCGACCACCTTCGGATGTCCGTGGCCGAGGTTCGCCACGACAAGCTGGGAGGAGAAGTCGAGGAAGCGGTTGCCCTGGTAGTCCCAGACCCAGGAACCCTCGCCCCCGGCGATCGCCAGTGGTTGAAAGCCCCCCTGGATGACCCAGGGACGGAAGATGTGGGCGGAATCGTCCTCAAGGACGTTACGACCTCGGTCGGGATCGGGGGCGCTCGGGTTAACAACAACGCTCATGGCGCTGACGTTACGGACCCACCACACTTGTTCCCAGCGCCGATCGGGCCACCTGTTTGGGCAGGTCGACGAGACCTGACCAACGGCGGAAGGCCAGCAACGCCGGCCCTTCTCCGAGCCAGGACGGGTGGCGTCAGGTTTCGGCGCAGCGGTCGGAGAGGGCGTAGCGCAGGAGCACCACGTCGTCGATCTGGCGGGCCTCGGCCAGCCGGGCGCGGCGGCCCGGGTGCCAGGGGAAACTCCCCTCGCCGACGAACCGTGGGGCGCGGCTGTCGCCGACGAAGAACGGTGCGACCACCAGGTGCAGCTCGTCGGCGAGACCGGCGGCGAGGAACTGGGCGTGCACAGTCCCGCCGCCCTCCACCATCAGCCGGCGTACGCCTCGCGCGGCCAGATCGGCCAGTAGCCGGGCCAGGTCGACAGGCTCCCCCGCGTCCACCACTGTGGCCAGTCGACCGAGACGTTCCTGGGCCTTCTCCAGCCCCCCGGAGGCGCAGTAGACGAGCCGGGCCGGGTCGCCGGCGGTGAAGAAGCGGGCGGTCGGGTCGAGATCACCGTGGGTGGTCAGGGTGACCTTGGTGGGCGAGGCGGGCCGACCACACGCCACCCGTTCGGCCCGGCGGCTCGCGGAACGCACCAGCAGCCGGGGGTCGTCGCGGCGGACGGTGCCGGCCCCGACGAGGATCGCGTCGCAGCTGGCCCGAACCGCGTCGACCCGGTCCAGGTCGTCGTCGTTGGACAGCAGCAGCCGCTTGTCCGAGGCGTCGTCGATGTACCCGTCGATCGAGGTGGCGCAACTGAGCAGCACGTACGGCCGCGTCGGCGCCGGCGGAAGGCTCACCGGTCGGCGGGCCGGTCGGGCGCGGCCGAGACGACCTCCGCCGCCTTGGCGGCCTTGGCGGCCAGGTAGTCGGCGTTGGCCGGGGACAGGAAGACGCTCGTGGGCACCTGTTCGGCGACGTCCACACCGAGGCGGGTCAACTGCACGGCCTTGTCCGGGTTGCTGCTCAGCAGTCGGATCCGCGGCACGCCCAACGTGGCGAGCATCTGCGCGGCGACGGAGTAGTCCCGCTCGTCCTCCCCCCGCCCCAGCGCCACGTTGGCCTGGTAGGTGTCCAGCCCGGCGTCCTGCAACGCGTACGCGTCGAGCTTGGCGTACAGGCCGATGCCCCGTCCCTCCTGCCGCAGGTAGAGCAGGAAACCGCCGGCCTCGGCGATCCGCTGCACCGCCTCGCGCAACTGCGGCCCGCAGTCGCAGCGTTGGCTGCCGAACACGTCGCCGGTCAGGCACTCGCTGTGCGGGCGGACCAGCGGCGGCTCTCCCCCGGCGGCGAGCCGGTCCAGGGCGCCCACCCAGTCGCCCAGGCCGAGGGCCAGGTGCTCCCGAGCGTCCACCAGGCCCTTGAAGGAGAACACCCGGGCGGTCGTGGTGTAGCCATCGGGAAACGTCAACGGCACAGTGACCTGGGTACGGATCGTGGCGACCGGCAATGCTTCGGGCATGGGACTCCTCTGTCCGGCGCCACCGACGTGCGGCGACGCGTGTTTCTCACCACCGACTCAACAGCCGCCGTCGGGGACGGCTTCCCGGGCGGCGACCGGGTGTCGGTTTCGTCGCACCAGCAGCACCGCGGCTCCGGGCAGGCTGGCGACGAGAATCAGTGCACCGTAGACGGTGGCGGTGGCGACGCCCTCGGCCGCGCTGAGGCCGGCCGCGCCGAACACCCAGGCGGCCACCCCCTCCCGGGGGCCGAAGCCGGCGACGTTCAGCGGCAACCCCATGGCGAGCAGGGCGAGCAGCGTCAACGGCAGCAGCAGTGCCAGCGGGGCGTCCGATCCGGCGGTGCGGGCCGCCACCAGGAAGGTGGCCAGGTGGCCGGCGACCATCACCGCGGAGGCGATCAGCACGCCCAGCCAGGTGCGCCGGGACAGCAGCCCGGACCGCACATCCGCCCCGGCGGTGCGCAGCGCCCGCGCCCAGCGCGACGGGCCGGCGCTCGGCACGGCCCGGGCCAGCAGCACGGCGACCAGCCCGCCCCCGACCAGCGACGCGGCGGCGAGCGGCAGATACGGCCGCACCGGCGACGGGAAGACCGCGAGCACCACAAGCGCCACGCCGACGAGCACCACCTGCCCGGCGGTGCGTTCCCAGACCACCGCGCGGATGCCCCGGCTGACGTCACCGGCGTCCCGGCCGTGGCGAACCGCCCGGTGCACGTCGCCGAGCACCCCGCCGGGCAGTGTGGCGTTGAGGAAGACGGCCCGGTAGCAGTGCGCCACAGCGGTCGCCAGCGGCAGCCGCACGCCCAGGCCACCGGCGACGAGACTCCACCGCCACGCCGCGCAGACCGTGGTGAGCACCCCGATGGACAACGCCGCGACCAGGGCGGGCGCGTCGATCAACCGCACCCCGGCGAGGAACGGGCCGCTGCCCACCTGCCACAACAGGACGGCGAGCAGACCCACCCCGCCGACCACTCGTGCCCAGGCCCAGAACATCGACGCCGGCCCTCCCCCTGAAGATCGTTCACCTGCCCTAGTCCACGTACCCAGGGGGTGAACAGTTCATCCACCCGCGAGGAGGTCGGTGTGTTCGAGCAGCACGCTGAGCCGACCGGCCGCCGCGTCGGCCAGCCGACGCCGGGCGTACGCCTGGGCCGGGCCGGCCAGGTCGGGACGCTGCGCGCAGGCCGCGCCCAGCCAACCCCGGAACCACTCGGCGGCCAGGTCGGCCTGCTCCGGGCCGAGCCGCCACGGGCTGGGCCGTTCCCGCACGTCGACGCCGTGCCGGGCGAACGCGGCGGCGGTGGCGGCGACGGCGTCCGGGCCGAGCAGTCGTCGGCCGTCGGCGGTACGCCGCTGGTGGTCGTTGAACGCGGCCTCGACCGCCGCGTCCAGCGGATCGGTCGGGGTGAACCGGACCCGGCCGGTGACCGAGATGGCGAACAGGGTGGGTCGGCCGACACAGGCGGCCACCACCCGTTCGATCTCCTCGGCGGTGAGCATGTCCAGCAGCGCGGACGCGGTGACCAGGGACCCGTCGGCCAGGTCGGCGGCGCTGAGCCGGGTGAGGTCGCCGCGGCGGACGTCCACTGTGACCGGGGCGCCGTCGGCGGCGGTGACCCCGGTCATGCCCTCGGCGGCGCGGGTGAGCAGGTCGGCGTCGCGGTCGTGCAGCACCCAGTGCTGCGGGCCGGGCAGGCGGGTGGCCAGCCAGCGGCTCATCGAGCCGGTGCCGCTGCCCAGGTCGTGGATCACCATCGGGGCGGCACCGGTGAGCCGGGGGCGGACGGCGTCCACCAGGTCCTCGGCACGCGCCGCCGCGTCGGCCGGCTCCCGCAGCCGCAGCCAGTCGGCGAACGGAAGCGTCTCCTCGACGATCATCGCGCCACCTCCTCCAGCACGGCGGCCAGCGACGCGGCGGTCACCGTCCAGTCGGTCAGGGTGTCGCGCCGGGCGAGAGCCGCCCGGCGCAACCGGGCCCGCAGCACGTCGTCGCCCCACCACCAGCTCAGTGCGCCGGCCAGCGCGGCCGGGTCGTCCGGCGGGACCAGCAGCCCCGGCAGGTCGCCGCCGGCGCCGCGGCCGAGCGCCTCGGGGAGGCCACCCACCTCGGTGGCCAGCACCGGCAGGCCGCGGGCCAGCGCCTCGGTGACGACCATGCCGTACGTCTCCGCTCGCGAGGGCAGCACCAGCAGGTCGGCGGCGGCGTACGCGGAGTCGAGCGCCGTACCGGTCAGCGGGCCGGCCAGCCGGACCCGGTCGGCGAGGCCCGCGCCGGCGAGCCGGTCCCGGAGTTGGCGCACCAGCTCGGGCTCCCGGGTCAGGGTGCCGGCGCAGACAAGTGTCCAGGGCACCTCGGGCAGCACTGTCAACGCGTCGACGAGCACGTCGTGTCCCTTGTGGCGGGTGACCGCGGCCACGCAGAGCAGCCGGTTCCCGGCGGTCGGGCCGGCAGGCACCGGCGACGCCGCCGTCACCCCCGGTCGGGCGACCCGGACGCTGTCGGGCCGCAGTGGATGGCGCAGCAGCAGGCGGCGGCGCGTCCACTCGCTTGTGGTGACGACGGCCCGCGCGGTGGCCAGCGCCCGGCCCTCCACCTCGTCGTCCAACGGCATGTGCACGAGGACGACCAGGCGCAATCGGCGGGTGTGCGGGGCGAGCAGGTCCGGCACGGCCGAGGCGAGCAGACCGTCGAGCAACACCACGGCGTCGTCCGGCGCGGCGGCGAGCACCCCGGCCAGTGCCGCCCGGTCGGCCGGCTCGGGGCTCGGCCAGGCCCCGGGCACCGCGTGCTCGTGCACCGCCCAGCCCCGCTCGCCGAGGCCCGCGCAGACGCGCCGGTCGTAGGTGTTGCCGCCACTGGGAGTGGCCGGGTCGTCGATGTCGCCGGGCAGGACGACGTGCACCGTACGGCCGGTGCTACCCGGGCCGGCGGTGGGCGCCGCCCGGCCCGCTTCGATCACAGTGCCCGCTCGTAGCTGGCCCAGGCGACGTGCGACTCGTGCAGGGTGACGGTGATTCCCGCCAGCTCGCGGGCACCCGCGCCCAGGTCACCGGCGTGCACGCGCTCGGCCAGCCGGTCGGCGACGGTGCGGGCCAGCACCTCGGTGGTGGTGTTCACCCCGGCGAAGGCCGGCTCGTCGTCGAGGTTGCGGTAGGTCAGCTCCCCCAGGACGGCCCGCAGCTGCTCGGTGGCCAGACCGATGTCGACGACGATGCCGTCGGCGTCCAGGTCGGCGCGGCGGAAGGTCGCGTCCACCACGAACGTCGCCCCGTGCAGGCGTTGGGCCGGACCGAACACGTCCCCCCGGAAACTGTGGGCGATCATCATGTGATCCCGAACTGTCACGCTGAACACTGTCACTCCCCGTCGTCATAGGTGATGAGGTGGCAGAGCGCGGGCAGGTCACCCGTGCTCAGTCTGGCGAGCACGTCGGGCAGCTCCGCGAACCGGGACGCGCCGGTGATCAGCGCGTCGAAGGCCGGGTCGTCGAGCAGGTCCAGGGCGAGCGCCAGCCGGTCGCGGTAGCTGCGCCGGCCCCGCCGGGCGGGAGCGACCATGCCGACCTGACTGCTGCGTACGGTGAGTCGACCGGAGTGGAACGCCCCGCCCAGCGACACCTGCACCGGGCGGTCGCCGTACCAGCTCAGCTCGATGACAGTGCCCTCCGGGGCGAGCAGGTCCAGGGCGTGTTGCAGGCCGGCGCCGGTGGCGCTGGCGTGCACGACCAGGTCCCGGTCGCCGCTGGCGTCGGCCGGCTGGGCGAAGCCGACGCCGAGCGCGCCGGCCACCCCGGCCCGGCGGGAGTCGACGTCGACCAATTCGACCTGCACGCCGGGGAACCGGGCGAGCAGGGCGGCGACGCAGCAGCCCACCATGCCCGCGCCGATCACGGTGACCCGGTCGCCGACGAGCGGCGCGGCGTCCCACAGGGCGTTGATCGCGGTCTCCACAGTGCCGGCGAGCACCGCGCGGGCGGGCGGCACCCCGTCCGGTACGGGCACCACGGCGGTGGCCGGCACGACGTACGCGCTCTGGTGCGGGTGCAGGCAGAACACCGTTTGCCCGAGCAGCTCCGGCGGCCCCTGCTCGACCTCGCCGACGCTGAGGTAGCCGTACTTGACCGGGCCGGGGAAGTCACCCTCCTGAAACGGCGCGCGCATCGCGGCGTACTGGTCGGGGGGCACCCGGCCGGCGAAGACAAGTGTCTCGGTGCCCCGGCTGACCCCGGAGTAGCGGGCCCGGACGAGGACGTCCTCGGGGCCGGGCGTCGGCAGCGGCACCGGCCGGATCTCCGCCGCGCCGGGCTCGCGCACCCAGCAGGCGTACGCCTCGCGGATCACCCTCGCGCACCTCACCTCTTGTCTCCTGGCCGAACCGGACGGCCGCGTTCGCCCCCGGTCGGGGTCGTCGATCATAAACACGGAGCCACGGCGTCCGCAGTTCGACGAGATCCGCGATCCCGGGTCGCCTCGCCGGTGTGCGCCGGGATGACCTATTCGGACAAAAACCTCATAGCACCTCAAACGCCTCGCTACGCTCCCCTCGCACACTGGACGCAACGGGGGCGTGATGAGGATTTCTTCGTGGGGTGGTCGCAGGTCACGGGCCGCGGCGCTGGTCGCCGTCGGCGGCGTGCTGGCAGTCAACGCCCTGCTGGCGCCGACGCCGGCCGAACCCCCGCTGAACCAGGTCCTGGCCGCGGCCGAGGCCTTCGGGCCGGTCAATCCCGTCGCCGAGGCGCTGAGCTTCGGGGTGATGACCGAAGGCGACGCCGGTGTGTTCGACAACGAGAACGAGGGCACCCTCGCCGTGGGTGGCGACCTCACCTTCGGCGGCTACCAGCTGGCCGGGGCGACCGCCGGGTCGTTCGTGGTGCCGGGCGACGCCAACCCGACAGCCCTGGTCGTGGGTGGACGGGTGAACTTCGCCGGCAGCGTCGGCGGCAGCCGGCTCCAGGTGCTCAACAGCGGGTACGCCAAGGTCGGCGACCTGACCGGCACGTTCGTCCGGGACACCGACAACAACGGCGCCCAGGTCAACACCCGGATCCTGCCGTCGGACAACTACGACGCCTTCCCCCGGGTCGAGTTGGTCACCCGGCAGCCGGTCGCCAGCGTCGGGCCCGCCTCCCCGATCAACTTCGCCGGCGCCTTCGCGAGCTTCCGCGACACCACCGCCGGGCTGGCCACCTGCGACAACACCGTGGTGCTGCGCACGCCGAACGGTGACGTGCTGCCCCGGCCCATCCCGGCGGGCAGCAACGCCGTCGTCACCCTGACCCCCGGTGTGACAAACGTGCTCAACCTCGGCGCGAGCGATCTGAACAACATTCAGACGCTGACCTTCGCCAGTCAGCCCACGGCGGACACTCCACTGCTTGTCAACGTGGACACCAGCGGCGTCGGCAACACCTTCGCCTGGACCGCCCCGAACTTCGCCGGCATCGGCGGCCCGCAGGCGCGCTACATCCTGTTCAACTTCCCGACCGCCACCGCGCTCACCCTCACCCCGGGTGCGGCCACGGTCGAGGGCACCATCTACGCCCCCAACGCCAGCCTCACCGACCTCTCGGCCAGCAACACCGAGGGCAGCGTCATCACCCGTACGCTGGAGCACCGCGGCGGCGAGATCCACTACTTCCCGTTCAGCACCACGCTCGCCTGCGCGGGCGGCACCCCGGCGGACATCGACCTGGTCAAGTCGTCGACCACCACGGTGATCACCAGTGTCGGTCAGCAGGTCCCGTACTCGTTCCAGGTGGTCAACACCGGCAGCGTCCCGCTGACCAACATCTCGGTCACCGACACGCAGACCCCGCCGTCGTCGAACGGCAACCTGGGCCCGATCACCTGCCCGGTCACCACCCTCGCTCCCGGCACACAGACCACCTGCACCGCCACCTACACCGTCACCCAGGCCGACCTCGACAACAACGGCGTCACCAACGTCGCCACCGCACAGGGCAACCCACCCACCGGTCCACCGGTCGTCTCCGATCCGAGCACCCTGACCATCCCGGCGCAGGGGCTCACCGCCGCCGTCACCGTGGTGAAGTCGTCCACGACCGCGTCGATCAGCTCGGTGGGCCAGCAGGTGCCCTACCGCTACCTGGTCGCCAACACCGGCGGTCTGACCCTGACCAACGTCGGCATCACCGACGTGCAGGCGCCGCCGTCGTCGAACGCGAACCTCGGGCCGATCACCTGCCCGGTGACCACTCTCGCGCCCGGCCAGACCACCACCTGCACCGCCACCTACACCGTCACCCAGGCCGACCTCGACAACAACGGGGTCACCGACACCGCCACCGCGCGGGGCACGCCGCCCAGTGGCACGCCGGTCACCTCGCCACCGTCGACGCTGACCATTCCCGAGGCGGGGCTGACCCCGTCGATCGCGGTGACGAAGACCTCCACCGCCGCGTCGATCACCACGGTCGGGCAGCAGGTGCCGTACTCCTTCCAGGTGGTCAACACCGGCGGCCTCACGCTGACCGACATCAACGTCACGGACGTGCAGGCACCGCCCTCGTCGAACGCCAACCTCGGGCCGATCACCTGCGCCGCCACCACCCTCGCCCCCGGCACGCAGACCACCTGCACCGCCACCTACACCGTCACCCAGGCCGACCTCGACAACGACGGCGTCACCAACACCGCCGTCGCCCACGGCACCCCGCCCGGCGGCGGCACACCCGTGGACTCGCCGCCCTCGACGCTGACCCTGCCGGAGACCGGCCTGGTCCCCTCGATCGCGGTGGTGAAGACGTCCACGACCACCACGATCACCACCGCCGGACAGCAGGTGCCGTACTCGTTCCAGGTGGTCAACACGGGTGGGTTCACCCTGACCAACATCGGCGTCACCGACGCGCAGACCCCGCCCTCGTCGAACGCGAACCTCGGCCCGATCACCTGCGCCGCCACCACCCTCGCCCCCGGCACGCAGACCACCTGCACCGCCGCCTACACCGTCACCCAGGCCGACCTGGACTTCGGCTCGGTACGCGACACCGCGACCGCGCAGGGCACCCCACCCGGCGGCCGTCCACCCGTGCAGTCGCCCCCGTCGACGTTGACGATCCCGGGCGACGCGGTCGCGCCGGCGATCGCGCTGGTGAAGTCGTCCACCGCCGCGACCATCAACGCGGTGGGCCAACAGGTGCCCTACCGGTTCCTGGTGGCCAACACCGGCGGCATCACCCTGACCAACGTCAACGTCACAGACGTGCAGGACCCGCCGTCGTCGAACGCGAACCTCGGCCCGATCACCTGCCC
This sequence comes from Micromonospora sp. NPDC049230, assembly GCF_040647875.1. Lineage (NCBI taxonomy): Bacteria > Bacillati > Actinomycetota > Actinomycetes > Micromonosporales > Micromonosporaceae > Micromonospora > Micromonospora sp. NPDC049230. The sequence goes on along the minus strand of NZ_JBEZCZ010000021.1, from coordinate 2,227 downwards.
GCAGACCACCCTCGCCCCCGGCGAGACCACAGTGTGCACCGCCACCTACACGGTCACCCAGGCCGACCTCGACCACGACGAGGTGACCGACATCGCCACCGCGCACGGCACCCCGACGGGCACGGACGAGCCGGTCGACTCGGACCAGTCGGTGCTGACCATCCCGGCAGCCGACGTCACCCCGTCGATCTCGGTGGTCAAGTCGTCCACCACCACGTCGATCACGACGGTCGGGCAGCAGGTGCCCTACCAGTTCCTCGTGGTCAACAACGGGGGCGTCACGCTGACCAACGTCACAGTCACCGACGCGCAGACCCCACCCTCGTCGAACGCGAACCTCGGGCCGATCACCTGCCCGCAGACCACGCTCGCGCCCGGTGCGGTGACCACCTGCACCGCCGCCTACACCGTCACCCAGGCCGACCTGGACAACAACGCGGTCGTCGACGTCGCCACCGCGCACGGCAACCCGCCGGGCAGTGACACGCCCATCGACTCGCCACCGTCCACACTGACGATCCCGGAGACCGGCCTGGTCGCCGCGATCTCCGTGATCAAGTCCTCCGAGAGCGTCACGATCGGCGCGGTCGGGCAGCAGGTGCCCTACCGGTTCCACGTGGTCAACACCGGCGGGCTCACCCTGACCACCGTCAACGTCACAGACGTGCAGGCACCGCCCTCCTCCAACGCCGACCTCGGCCCGATCACCTGCACGACGACCACACTCGCCCCCGGCGAGTCCACCGACTGCGCCGCCACGTACACGGTCACGCAGGCCGACCTCGACAACGGCGGGATCACCGACACCGCCACCGCACACGGGACGCCGCCCGGTGGGGGGACGCCGGTGAACTCGCCGCCCTCGACGCTGACCATTCCGGAGGCGGGGCTCGTCGCCGACATCGAGGTGATCAAGTCGTCGACGACCGTGGCGATCACCGCGCCCGGGCAGCAGGTGCCGTTCACCTTCCTGGTGGTCAACACCGGCGGCCTCACGCTCACCGGCGTGACAGTCACCGACACCGTGCTGCCGCCGTCCGAGCGCGCCGTGCTCGGGCCGATCACCTGTGGTCCGCAGAACACCCCGAACGGCGCGGTGACCCTGGCTCCGGGTGCCTCCATCCTGTGCCGGGCGACCTACACGGTGACCGCGGAGGACTTCACCGGCACGGCGCTGATCAACGTCGCCACCGCCACCGGCACACCACCGATCGGGCCGGCACCGGTCTCCCCGCCGTCGTCGCTGGACATTCCGATCCCGCACCCGGAGATCGGCATCACCAAGGCGGTCACACCCAGCGTGGTGTCCGCGGTCGGTGACACCGTCACGTACCAGTTCGTGGTGACCAACACCGGCAACACCTCACTCAGCGCGGTGACGGTCGACGAGACCGAGTTCTCCGGCACCGGCACGCCCGGGGCGATCACCTGCGGCACGCCGCCGGTGGCCAGCGGCAGCGTCACGCTGACGGCGGGAGCGAGCACCACCTGCACGTCGACCTACACCGTCACCGCGGCCGACATCGAGGCCGGCCGGATCACCAACACCGCCGTCGCCGCCGGCACGCCGCCGACCATCCCGGGGCAAGCACCACCGGCACCGGTACGCTCCGATCCGGCCACCGCCGAGGTCACGGCCACCCGGGGTGCGGCGATCGCCGTGGTGAAGTCCAGCAGCACCGACAAGATCGGTCGGCCGGGCCAGCAGGTGCCGTTCCAGTTCGTGGTCACCAACACCGGGCAGGTGGCCCTGACCGGCGTGACTGTCACCGACACCCTCACCGCGCCGGCCGCGCCGACGAACCTCGGTCCGATCACCTGCGGACCGGACCGGACACCCAACGGGGCGGTGACCCTGGCGGCGGGCGCCGCCGTCACCTGCTCGGCGACCTACACCGTCAGCAAGGCCGACTACCGCCACGGGTCGGTGCGCAACACGGCGACCGCGACCGGCACCCCGCCGGACGGTCCGGCGCCTGTCTCTCCCGAGTCCACCATCACCATCACGGTAAAGGGCAAGCTCCCGGTGACCGGCGAGTCGTTCCCGATCGGGGGCTGGATGACCGCCGGCCTGCTGGCGGTGCTGCTCGGCGCCACGTTGCTGCTGATCGTCCGGCAGCGGAGGACCCGCGCCTAGGTTCTGTCTCGCGGATCATGAATCTCGCTCGTTAGACCCGTTGTGGCACGAGGCGATCTGACGAATCACGAGTGGGCTGTGCTGGCGCCG